>NZ_JBHXSY010000001.1:0-109744 GCF_042715295.1 Streptomyces sp. NPDC058701
CGGGGTTGGGGGGGGGCGGGTGGCGCGGGGGGGGGGAGCGCGGCCGCCGCCGTACGGAGGGTGGGGAGCCGTCAGGCGCCCATCGCGTGCAGGCCGCCGTCCACGTGGACGATCTCGCCGGTGGTCTTCGGGAACCAGTCGGACAGCAGGGCCACGATGGCCTTGCCCGTCGGCTCCGGGTCACTCATGTCCCATTCCATCGGGGAGCGGTGGTTCCAGACGTCCGCCAGCTCACCGAAGCCCGGGATGGACTTCGCGGCCATGGAGCCGATCGGACCGGCCGAGACCAGGTTGCAGCGGATCTTCTCCTTGCCCAGGTCGCGGGCGAGGTAGCGGCTGGTGGCCTCCAGCGCGGCCTTGGCCGGGCCCATCCAGTCGTACTGCGGCCAGGCGAACTGCGCGTCGAAGGTGAGGCCGACGACGGCCGCGCCCTCCGCCGGGAACAGCGGCTTGCAGGCCATGGTCAGCGACTTGAGCGAGAACGCGGAGACGTGCATCGCGGTGGCCACCGACTCGAACGGCGTGTTGAGGAAGTTGCCGCCGAGGGCGTCCTGCGGCGCGAAGCCGATCGAGTGCAGGACCCCGTCGAGGCCGCCGAGCTCCTCGCGGACGAGGCCTTCGAGGCGGGCCAGGTGCTCGTCGTTGGTGACGTCGAGTTCGATCACCTTCACCGGCTTGGGCAGCTTCTTGGCGATGCGTTCGGTCAGCGACGGCCGCGGCCACGCGGTGAGGATGACCTCGGCGCCCTGCTCCTGGGCCAGCCGGGCGGCGTGGAAGGCGATGGAGGACTCCATCAGCACTCCGGTGATGAGGACGCGCTTGCCCTCGAGAATTCCGCTCATGGTGATCAGTGACCCATGCCCAATCCGCCGTCAACGGGAATGACGGCTCCGGTGATGTACGCGGCGTCGTCGGACGCCAGGAAGCTCACGGCTGCCGCGATCTCCTCGGGCCGCGCGTAGCGGCCCAGGGGCACCTGGCCCACGATGCCCGCGCGCTGCTCGTCGGTGAGCACCTTCGTCATGTCGGTGTCCACGAAACCGGGGGCGACCACGTTGAAGGTGATGTTGCGCGAGCCCAGCTCACGGGCGAGCGAGCGGGCGAAGCCCACCAGCGCGGCCTTGGAGGCCGCGTAGTTGGCCTGTCCCGCCGAGCCCAGCAGGCCCACGACCGAGGAGATCAGGACGACGCGGCCCTTCTTGGCACGGAGCATGCCACGGTTCGCGCGCTTGACCACACGGAAGGTGCCGGTGAGGTTCGTGTCCACGACCGAGGCGAAGTCCTCCTCGGACATGCGCATCAGCAGCGTGTCCTTGGTGATGCCGGCGTTGGCCACCAGCACCTCGACCGCTCCGTGGGCGTCCTCGATCTCCTTGTAGGCCTGCTCCACCTGCTCGGAATCGGTAATGTCGCAACGGACCGCCAGAACGCCGAGGGAGGTGAGCGCCTCCGGCGGCTCGCCCGAGCGGTACGTGATCGCGACCTTGTCTCCGGCTTCCGCGAAGGCACGGGCGATGGCGAGGCCGATGCCCCGGTTTCCTCCGGTGACGAGAACCGAGCGGCTCAACGGATCACCCTTTCGCTAGCGGTCTGAATACCAAAAACCTATAGGCCGTACCCCCTGTACGGAGAATCGGGCTCCGACAGGGCCTGGCGACCCGCTCTGTCGATTCCCTACAGAAACATGTAGGTACTTGAGCTCCGATCGCGACATGATCGGGGCGACCGGCCCCGACCCCGGGAGGACTTCCGTGCCCCATACCATCGACGCGGCCTTCACCGCGCTGCCCCTGCGGGCGCTCGCCGACGCGGCGCTCGCCCGGGCGCGTGCGCTGGGCGCCGAGCATGCCGACTTCCGGCTGGAGCGGATCCGCAGCGCCTCCTGGCGGCTGCGGGACGCCAAGCCCTCCGGCGGCTCCGACACCACCGACCTCGGGTTCGCGGTCCGGGTGGTGCACGGCGGCAGCTGGGGGTTCGCCTCCGGTGTCGACCTGACCATGGACGCCGCCGCGAAGGTGGCCTCGCAGGCCGTGGCCATGGCGAAGCTGTCCGCCCAGGTGATCAGGGCCGCGGGATCGGACGAGCGGGTGGAGCTGGCCGGCGAGCCGGTGCACTCCGACAAGACCTGGGTCTCCGCCTACGACGTGGACCCTTTTGCGGTCCCCGACGCGGAGAAGGCGGCGCTGCTCGCCGACTGGAGCGCCCGGCTGCTGGCGGCCGACGGGGTGGCGCACGTGGACGCCTCCTTCCTCGCCGTCCACGAGAACAAGTTCTACGCCGACACCGCGGGCACCTCGACCACGCAGCAGCGGGTGCGCGTGCACCCGCAGCTCACCGCGGTCGCCGTGGACGCCACCACCGGCGAGTTCGACTCGATGCGCACCATCGCCCCGCCCGCGGGGCGCGGCTGGGAGTACCTGACCGGTACCGGCTGGGACTGGAACGACGAGCTGGAGCGGATCCCCGGTCTGCTCGCCGAGAAGATGCGGGCCCCGAGCGTCGAGGCCGGCCGCTACGACCTCGTGGTGGACCCCTCCAACCTGTGGCTCACGATCCACGAGTCCATCGGCCACGCCACCGAGCTGGACCGGGCGCTGGGCTACGAGGCGGCGTACGCGGGGACCTCCTTCGCCACCTTCGACCAGCTGGGCAAGCTGAAGTACGGCTCGTCGATCATGAACGTGACGGGTGACCGCACCGCGGAGCACGGACTGGCCACGGTCGGCTTCGACGACGAGGGCGTCGCGGCGCAGAGCTGGGACCTGGTCAAGGACGGCACCCTGGTCGGCTACCAGCTGGACCGGCGGATCGCGAAGCTGACCGGCCTCGGGCGCTCCAACGGCTGCGCGTACGCCGACTCCCCCGGGCACGTGCCCGTCCAGCGGATGGCGAACGTCTCGCTGCGGCCCGACCCGGGCGGTCTGTCCACCGAGGACCTGATCGGTGGGGTGGAGCGCGGCATCTACGTGGTCGGCGACCGCTCCTGGTCGATCGACATGCAGCGCTACAACTTCCAGTTCACGGGGCAGCGGTTCTTCCGGATCGAGAACGGCCGGCTGGCCGGGCAGCTGCGCGACGTCGCGTACCAGGCGACGACCACCGACTTCTGGGGCTCGATGGAGAAGGTCGGCGGCCCGCAGACCTACGTCCTGGGCGGCGCCTTCAACTGCGGCAAGGCCCAGCCGGGGCAGGTCGCGGCGGTCTCGCACGGCTGCCCGTCCGCGCTGTTCCGCGACGTGAACATCCTCAACACCACGCAGGAGGCCGGACGCTGATGTCGACCCGAACCAAGCCCCACGAGATCGTCGAGCGGGCGCTGGAGCTCTCCACCGCCGACGGCTGCGTGGTCATCGCGGACGAGGAGTCCAGCGCCAACCTGCGCTGGGCCGGCAACGCGCTCACCACCAACGGCGTCACCCGCGGCCGGACCCTGACCGTCATCGCGACGGTCGACGGCAAGGAGGGCACGGCCTCGGGGGTCGTCTCGCGCTCCGCCGTCACCGCCGCGGACCTGGAGCCGCTGGTACGGGCCGCCGAGGCGGCCGCCCGCGGGGCCGGTCCGGCCGAGGACGCGCAGCCGCTGGTGACCGGGACCCCGGCCTCGCCGGACTTCGCCGACGCTCCGGCCGAGACCTCCTCGGCGGTGTTCGCGGACTTCGCGCCGGCCCTCGGCGAGGCCTTCGCCCGGGCCCGGGCGGGCGGCCGGGAGCTGTACGGGTTCGCCCACCACGAGCTGGTCTCCACGTACGTCGGCACCTCCACGGGCCTGCGGCTGCGCCACGACCAGCCCAACGGCACGCTGGAGCTCAACGCGAAGTCCCCGGACCGGCAGCGCTCGGCCTGGGCCGGCCGCGCCACCCGGGACTTCAAGGACGTGGACCCGACCGTGCTGGACGCGGAGCTGGCCGTCCGCCTGGGGTGGGCCGAGCGGAAGGTCGAGCTGCCCGCCGGGCGGTACGAGACCCTGCTGCCGCCGACGGCTGTGGCCGATCTGCTGATCTACCAGATGTGGTCGGCGGCCGCCCGCGACGCGGTGGAGGGCCGGACGGTCTTCGCCAAGCCGGGGGGCGGCACCCGGGTCGGCGAGCGCTTGTCGCGGCTGCCGCTGACGCTGCGCAGCGACCCGAACGCGCCAGGCCTGGAGTCCGCGCCGTTCGTGATCGCGCACAGCTCGGGCGACGACGCCTCGGTGTTCGACAACGGTCTGCCGGTCCCGGCGACCGAGTGGATCCGGGACGGCGAGCTGGCCCGGCTGACGACGACCCGGCACAGCGCCGCGCTGACCGGCCTGCCGCTGTCCCCGGCCTTCGGGAACCTGGTCCTGGACGGGGGCGGTGACAAGTCGCTGGAGGAGCTGGTGGCGGGCACCGAACGGGGCCTGCTGCTGACCTGCCTCTGGTACATCCGCGAGGTGGACCCGGCCACGCTGCTGCTCACGGGTCTGACCCGGGACGGCGTCTACCTGGTGGAGAACGGGCAGGTCGTCGGCGAGGTCAACAACTTCCGGTTCAACGAGTCCCCGGTGGACCTGCTGTCGCGGGCCTCGGAGGCGGGGCGGACGGAGAAGACGCTGCCGCGCGAATGGGGCGACTGGTTCACCCGGGCCGCAATGCCCGCCCTGCGCATCCCGGACTTCAACATGAGCTCGGTCAGCAAGGGCGTCTGACCCACCTAGACTGAGCCACGGCAATTCAAGGCATCGAAGGAGTCGAGAGACCGTGACGGACATCGTCGACGAACTGAAGTGGCGCGGGCTGTTCGCCCAGTCCACCGACGAAGAAGCGCTGCGCAAGGCGTTCGCGGACGGTCCGGTCACGTTCTATTGCGGCTTCGACCCGACGGCGGCCTCGCTGCACGTCGGTCACCTGGTCCAGGTGCTGACCGTACGCCGGCTCCAGCAGGCCGGGCACCGGCCGCTGGCGCTGGTCGGCGGGGCCACCGGGCAGATCGGCGACCCGCGGCCGACGGCCGAGCGGACGCTGAACGACCCGGAGACCGTCGCGAACTGGGTGACCCGGCTGCGCACCCAGATCGAGCCGTTCCTGTCCTTCGAGGGCGAGAACGCGGCGGTCATGGTGAACAACCTCGACTGGACGGCGGGCCTCTCCGCCATCGAGTTCCTCCGGGACATCGGCAAGCACTTCCGCGTCAACAAGATGCTGACGAAGGACTCGGTCGCCCGCCGACTGGAGTCCGACCAGGGCATCAGCTACACCGAGTTCAGCTACCAGCTGCTCCAGGGCATGGACTTCCTGGAGCTGTACCGGCGCTACGGCTGCGTACTGCAGCAGGGCGGCTCCGACCAGTGGGGCAACCTGACGGCCGGTCTCGACCTGATCCACCGGCTGGAGCCGGGCGCGGTCGTGCACGCGCTGGCGACGCCGCTGATGGTCAAGGCGGACGGCACGAAGTTCGGCAAGTCCGAGAGCGGCGCCGTCTGGCTCGACCCGGAGATGACGACGCCGTACGCGTTCTACCAGTTCTGGCTGAACGTGGACGACCGCGACATCTCCACCTACATGCGCATCCTGTCGTTCCGGAGCCGTGAGGAGCTGGAGGCGCTGGAGGCGCAGACCGCCGAGCGGCCGCAGGCGCGTGCCGCGCAGCGGGCGCTGGCGGAGGAGCTGACGACGCTGGTGCACGGCGCCGGCCAGTGCGCCGCCGTGATCGCCGCGTCGAAGGCGCTGTTCGGCCAGGGCGAGCTGGCGGAGCTGGACGAGGCCACGCTGGCCGCGGCCCTCTCCGAGCTGCCGCACGCCCGGGTAGCCGGGCTCGGCCAGGTCGTGGACCTGTTCGCGGAGACCGGACTGGTCGCCAGCAAGTCGGCCGGCCGCCGGACCGTGAAGGAGGGCGGTGCCTACGTGAACAACGTCAAGGTCACCGCCGAGGACGCGGTCCCGGCCGCGGAGGACCTGCTGCACGGGCGCTGGCTGGTGCTGCGCCGCGGGAAGAAGAACCTCGCCGCGGTGGAGGTCACGGGCGCCTGACGCCCGGGACGCGCCGCGGGTACGGCGGAGGGGCCGGTTCGGACACGTGGTCCGGCCGACCCCTCCGTCGCGCCCCGGCCACCCGCGCGGGCGGGTCCGGGTCCGCCGGGGTCCCTCAGGTCGTGTGCCGCTTGTTGCCGCGGACCGCGTTGTAGAGCAGGTCGCCGAGGCCGACGATGAGGACCGCTCCGGCCAGTTGCAGCAGGTGCCGGATCCAGTCGATGCCCTTGGTGTCGTTGACGCCGATCCAGGTGGCGACGGCGTTGCCGAGGACGGCGCCGAGGATGCCGAAGATCGTGGTCAGCCAGAGGGGCTGGTGCTGCTTGCCCGGCAGGATGGCCCGGGCAATCAGGCCCAGCACGAAACCGACGATGATCGCCCACAACCAACTCATGTCGAGCCTCCTCCTGGCGCGTTGTGCGCACGTGCGCCCAGTCTCGGGCAGGAGCGTGTACGACGCATTTCGGACAGGGCCGTCAGGGGGCACCCCCTCTCCCCACGTCGGGAGGGGCGGCGTACGGTGGGAGGGTCCGGACCGGGAGCGTCCGGCGGGTGATCGGGTGGTGGAGCATGGAGCGGACCAGGCGGCGGAAGCGGAACGGGGCCGAGGTCTTCCGGATCACCGGTGCCCGGATGGGGCTCGCCGAGGACGTGCGGGGACGCCAGCGCCGGTACGTGATCTCGATGGTCGTCCGGACCCTGTCGGTCATCGCGACGGTGGTGTTGTGGAACGTCCAGCGTCCCGTGGCGATCGTGACGCTCGTCGCCGGCGCGCTGCTGCCGTACGTCGCCGTGGTCATCGCCAACGCGGGCCGCGAGTCGACGCCGTCGCTGCCGTCGCACTTCGTTCCGGCCCCTGTGCGCCCCGCACTGGACGCCGGAAAGCTCACGAACGGCTCGGATCAATCGTGAAGTTCCGGTGCACCGCACCGGGTCCTGCGTGACATACTGCCTACGCGCTCCGCATCCCCCGTCGGAGCGACGGACCGACGCCGGGCAGCTCCCCCCGTGGCTGCTCGGCGTCGCCTTTCCGTTCTAGGGTTGAGCCGTGAACTTCCCCAGCTTTTCCGGCCCTGGATCCTCCGGCCCCGAGGCCGACTCCCCCACCTGCTCCGCCAAGGGCTGCCGCGACGCGGCCGTCTGGGTCCTGGCGTGGAACAACCCGAAGCTGCACGCGCCGGAGCGGCGCAAGACGTGGCTGGCCTGCGAGGAGCACCGCGAGCACCTGTCCCAGTTCCTGGGGGTGCGCGGTTTCCTCAAGGACGTCGTGAACCTCGACGAGTGGGTGCAGCCGGAGGGCTCGGAGCGGGCCTGACCCGGTCGGGCCCGACCCGCCCGGGGTTCGTCCGCCCGGGATTCGTCCGCCCGGAGCTCAGCCGCCGATCGCCGACATCGGGCGGTCGGGCTGCAGGAAGGACGGGTCGTCCAGACCGGAACCGGCCTTCTTCCCCCACATCGCGACCTTCCACAGCCGGGCGATCTCCTCGTCCGGGGCGCCCGAGCGCAGGGCGGCCCGCAGGTCGGACTCCTCGGTGGCGAACAGGCACGTACGGACCTGGCCGTCGGCCGTGAGCCGGGTGCGGTCGCAGGCGCCGCAGAAGGGCCGGGTGACCGAGGCGATGACGCCGACGGTGGCCGGGCCGCCGTCGACGACCCAGCGCTCGGCCGGGGCGGAGCCGCGTTCGTCGGCGCCCTCCTCGGTGAGCGTGAAGCGGGTGCGCAGGGACCGCAGGATGTCCCCGGCGGTGATCATGCCGTCGCGCTTCCAGCCGTGCTGGGCGTCGAGCGGCATCTGCTCGATGAAGCGAAGCTCGTACTCGTGTTCGACGGCCCAGGCCAGCAGGTCGGGGGCCTCGTCGTCGTTGAGGCCGGGCATCAGCACCGCGTTGACCTTCACCGGGGTGAGGCCGGCCTCGCGGGCGGCGGCCATGCCGTCGATGACGTCCTTGTGCCGGTCCCGACGGGTGAGGGTCTTGAAGACCTCGGGCCGCAAGGTGTCCAGGGAGACGTTCACCCGGTCCAGGCCCGCGGCCTTGAGGGCCTGCGCGGTGCGCTTGAGGCCGATGCCGTTGGTGGTGAGCGACATCCGGGGGCGCGGCTCCATGGCCGCGCACTGCTCGACGATCCCGACCAGGCCGGGCCGCAGCAGCGGCTCGCCGCCGGTGAAGCGGACTTCGGTGATGCCGAGCCGGGTGACCGCGATGCGGATCAGCCGGACGATCTCGTCGTCGCTCAGCAGGTCGGACTTTCCGAGCCACTGCAGGCCCTCTTCGGGCATGCAGTACGTGCAGCGGAGATTGCACCGGTCGGTGAGCGATACGCGCAGGTCGGTGGCCACGCGGCCGTAGGTGTCGAGAAGCACTGTGGGCCCCCTCCCCTGTCCAGGTTCAGTAGGGTTCGCGCAGCTGAGGACGTACCGCGCGCGCTGTGTTTCGAGCCTACGCGACTCCGGTGGCCCACAGGGGTGCCCGAAAGAACGAGAGGCGCCGCGGCCGCGTCGTAGGGACGTACGACGCGGCCACGCTGGGTGTTCGTACGATCTCAGTGCGCCCCTGTTCCGGTGAGCGAGCGGACCTCCAGCTCGGCGAACTTCTGGGCGTCGGCCTTCTCCTTGGACAGGACGGTTCCCAGCCAGCCCAGCAGGAAGCCGAGCGGGATGGAGATGAGACCGGGGTTCTCCAGGGGGAACCAGTAGAAGTCGGCGTCCTTGAACATCGAGGTGGGCTTCCCGGAGACGACCGGGGAGAACAGCACCAGGCCGACGGCCGAGATCAGGCCGCCGTAGATGGACCAGAGGGCGCCCTGGGTGGTGAAGCGCTTCCAGAAGAGGCTGTAGAGGATCGTCGGCAGGTTGGCGGAGGCGGCGACCGCGAAGGCGAGCGCGACCAGGCCGGCCACGTTCAGGTCGCGGGCGAGGGCGCCCAGCCCGATGGCGACGGCGCCGATCACGACGGTGGACCAGCGGGCGGCGCGCACCTCCTCCTTCTCGGTGGCCTTGCCCTTGCGGATGACGTTGACGTAGAGGTCGTGGGCGAAGGACGAGGAGGAGGCGAGGGTGAGGCCGGCGACCACGGCGAGGATGGTGGCGAAGGCGACCGCCGAGATCACGGCGAGCAGGACGGCGCCGCCGGTGGAGCCGGCTCCGCCGCCGATCTCCTGGGCGAGCAGGGGCGCCGCGGTGTTGCCCGCCTTGTTCGACGCCAGGATGTCGGCCCGGTTGAGCAGGGCGGCGGCGCCGAAGCCGAGGGCGATGGTCATCAGGTAGAAGGCGCCGATGATCCCGATGGCCCAGTTGACGGACTTGCGGGCGGCCTTGGCCGTCGGGACGGTGTAGAAGCGGATCAGGATGTGCGGGAGTCCGGCGGTGCCGAGGACCAGGGCGAGGCCCAGCGAGATGAAGTCGAGTTTCGTCGTGGAGTCCTGGCCGTACTTCAGGCCCGGTTCGAGGAACGTGGCGCCCTGTCCGCTGTTCTCCGCGGCCTTGCCCAGCAGCTCGGAGACGTTGAAGTTGAACTTGACCAGCACGAGCACCGTGATGAGCAGGGCGCCCGCGATCAGCAGCACCGCCTTGATCATCTGCACCCAGGTGGTGCCCTTCATGCCGCCGATGGTCACGTAGACGATCATCAGGACGCCGACCAGCGCGACCACGGCCACCTTGCCGCCGTCGCTGGTGATGCCGAGGAGCAGCGAGACGAGCACGCCCGCGCCGGCCATCTGGGCGAGCAGGTAGAAGATCGAGACCACGATGGTGGAGGTGCCGGCGGCGGTCCGTACGGGGCGCTGGCGCATCCGGTACGCGAGGACGTCGCCCATCGTGTAGCGGCCGGAGTTGCGCAGCGGCTCGGCGACGAGGAGCAGGGCCACCAGCCAGGCGACGAGGAAGCCGATGGAGTACAGGAAGCCGTCGTAGCCGAAGAGGGCGATGGCTCCGGCGATGCCGAGGAACGACGCGGCGGACATGTAGTCGCCGGAGATGGCGAGGCCGTTCTGGAAGCCGGTGAACTGGCGGCCGCCCGCGTAGAAGTCGGCGGCGCTCTTGGTCTGGCGGCCGGCCCACACGGTGATGATCAGCGTGGCGACGACGAACAGGCCGAACAGGGTGATGATCAGCGGCCGGTGCTCGGTGGCGCCCGCGGCGGTCGTGGTCAGGTGGAGGGCGCTGCTCATTCTCCGGCCTCCATACGGGACTTGATCGCGAGGGCCTTGGGGTCGAGGCGGCTGGCGGCGTGCCGCGAGTACAGCCACGCGATCAGGAAGGTCGTGGCGAACTGGGCGAGGCCGAGCACGAGGCCGACGTTGATGTTCCCGACGAGCTTGGTGCCCATGAAGTCGGCCGCGTAGCTGCAGAGCAGGACGTACAGCAGGTACCAGGCGATGAATGCCACGGTGAGCGGGAAGGCGAACGAGCGGAAGGAGCGCCGCAGTTCCGCGAACTCGGCGCTGTCCTGGACGCGCGTGAACTCCTCGGCCGTGGGACCCGTCCGGGACGTGTCCTCGGCCTCCGGTGGTGGCGCTGCTGCTTCGGTGGTCACGGGGGGCTCTCCTTGCGGCGCGGGTGCGGTCGGGACGACGGACAAAACAACCTCCGTGGGGGGACGGTGGCGCCGATCCCCCCGGTCGACGGCACGGCCGGCGCGGCGGGACGGTTCAACGCCTTCTGCTTCTTTGCAGACTGATTTCTCGAACTGATGGCACAGAAGGGAACAGCGGTACTAGGTTTCTGTGTCATGAACCCGTCCGGCGCAACCGCGTCAGGGCGGCTTTTTCACGGATGATGTGGAGAACCCATGGCGCATCTGGGGTCGCGTACCGCCCGGAAGCACGGCCGTCTGGCCGTTCCGGTCGGCCTGGCGCTCACCGCCTCGCTCGCCTTCCTGCCCGCGATAGCCGCCTCCGCGGCCCCGCTGGGCAACACGGCGGGCGCCGCGGCGGCTTCGAAGCCCGACACCTCCGGGCCCAAGCTGTCGTACGTGGCGAACCTGACCTCGTACGGCACGGTGAAGCAGGCGAAGAAGGCCATCGAGCGGGCCGGCGGCACGGTGGTGACGTCCCATCCGCAGATCGGGGTCGTCGTCGCCCACTCCCAGAACCCGGAGTTCGCCCAGCAGCTGCGCGCCCAGCGCAGCCTCTTCGTGTCGGTCGGCGCCACCCGTACGGCCCCGCTGACGACGGTGCAGACCACCGAGGAGGGCACCACGCAGCGACTGAGCACGGCGGACGCCGCCAAGGCCGCGGCGCAGGCCGCGCCGGGGCAGGAGCCGCTGGAGTCCAACCAGTGGGACCTGCGAGCGATCAAGGCCGACGAGGCTCACAAGATCAACGATGGCAGCCGGAACGTCACGGTGGGCGTCATCGACACGGGTGTGGACGACACCCACCCGGATCTCGCGGCGAACTTCTCCAAGGAGCAGTCCGCCAACTGTGTCGGCGGCGTCGCGGACACCTCCGAGGGCGCGTGGCGTCCGTACGTCGACGGCAGCGACCACGGCACGCACGTGGCCGGCACCATCGCCGCCCCGCGCAACGGCGTCGGCGTCAGCGGTGTCGCGCCGGGCGTGCAGATCGCCGCGATCAAGGTGAGCGAGCCGGCGACCAGCCTGTTCTACACCGAGGCGGTCGTCTGCGGCTTCATGTTCGCCGCGGAGAAGGGGATCGAGGTGACCAACAACAGCTACTACGTCGACCCCTGGTACTTCAACTGCAAGACCGACGACGACCAGAAGGCGCTGGTGGAGGCCCTCAGCCGGGCGAGCAAGTACGCCGAGCGCAAGGGCGTGCTGCACGTGGCGGCGGCAGGCAACGAGAACTACGACCTGTCGGCCGACTCGATCACCGACGAGACCAGCCCGAACGACACCACCCCGGTGCCGCGCACCATCGACCCGCGCGTCTGCCTCGACGTCCCGACGCAGCTGCCGGGCGTCGTGACGGTGACCGCGACCGGTGACAAGGGCTTCAAGTCCTACTACTCCAGCTACGGCCTGGGAGTCGCGGACGTCTCGGCCCCCGGCGGCGACAAGTGGCAGGTCCCGGCCACCCCGGACGCCAACGGCCGCATCCTGTCCACCGTCCCCGGCGGCTACGGCTACAAGCAGGGCACCTCCATGGCGACCCCGCACGTCGCGGGCGTCGCGGCGCTGCTGAAGAGCGCGCACCCGAAGGCCACGCCGTCGCAGCTCCAGACGATGCTCAAGGGCCAGGCCACCAAGACGGCCTGCCCGGCGCAGGTCTACGACGCCACGGGCGTCCTGATCGACGCCACCACCTGCGAGAGCAAGTGGGGTCAGACGGGCTACTACGGCCACGGCGTGGTCGACGCGCTGAAGGCAGTCAAGTAGCGCGTAGCACGCGCGGCGGTACCCGGTACGTGAGAGGGCCGGGCGGGGGTCACCCCGCCCGGCCCTCCCGCACGTCCGGCGTGATCCCACACGTCCGGCGTGCTCGCGCGTCCCGGCGGCGCCCGCGGCGGGGGCGTGCTCGCGCGTCCCGGCGGCGCGGCCGGCGGCGTCAGGCCTTGATCAGGACCTTCAGCGCGGAGCGGTCGTCCATCGCGCGGTACCCGTCCGGGACCCCGTCCAGGGTCACCGCCCGGTCGAAGACCGGAGCCGGGTCGATCGCGCCGCTGAGCACGTCCTCCAGCAGCTCCGGGATGTACGCGCGGACGGGGGCGACGCCGCCGCGCAGGGTGATGTTGCGGTCGAACATCAGGCCGAGGTCGAGGCCGGTGCCGCTGCCGTGCGGGACGCCGACGTAGCCGACCGCCCCGCCGTCGCGGGTGATGTTCACGGCGGTGCGCATGGACTGCTCGGTGCCGACCGCCTCGATGACCGCGTGGGCGCCCCGGCCGCCGGTGAGCTCGCGCACGGCCGCCTCGGCGGCCTCGCCGCGCTCGGCGACGACGTCGGTGGCCCCGAAGAGCTTGGCGATGTCCGTACGGGCGGTGTGCCGGCCCAGCGCGATGATCCGCTCGGCGCCCAGGCGCCTGGCGGCGAGGACCCCGCACAGGCCGACCGCGCCGTCGCCGACGACGGCGACCGTGGCACCGGGGCGCACGCCCGCGCCCAGCGCGGCGTGGTGCCCGGTGCCCAGGACGTCGGAGAGCGCGAGCAGCCCGGTCAGCAGGTGGTCGTCGGAGGCGGCCGCGGCGGGCAGCTTCACCAGGGTGCCGTCGGCGTGCGGTACGCGGACGGCTTCGCCCTGGCCGCCGTCGTGGCCGACCGAGCCCCAGAAGCCGCCGTGCTCGCAGGACGTGTACAGGCCCTCGGCGCAGAAGTCGCAGGTGCCGTCGGACCACATGAAGGGCGCGACGACCAGGTCGCCCGCGCGCAGGCCGGACACGGCCCGGCCGGTCTCCTCCACGACGCCGAGGAACTCGTGGCCGATGCGCTGCCCCGGCTGGCGCGCGGCCTCGCCCCGGTAGGCCCAGAGGTCGCTGCCGCAGATGCAGGAGCGCAGGACGCGGACGACGGCGTCCTCGGGACGCTGGATCGCGGCGTCGGGCACCTCCTCCACGCGGATGTCGTGCGGGGCGTGGATGACGGTGGCGCGCATGGTGGTGCAGTCCTCCGGCTCGGGGGGTCAGTCCTGTATGACTTCCCTACGGTACGCCCGCCCCGCGGCCAGGACGCCCGTGGCCAGCAGGTACTGGGCGGCCAGGTAGGTGGCCATGATCCAGAAGTCCGGGCGGGGCAGCTGCGGCCACTCGGCGACCCCGGTGGCGATGAGCGTGTCGGAGAGCAGGAACAGCGCACCGCCGAGTCCGGCCCGCAGGCCGAGGGTGCTGGAGCGCAGCGCCATGGCGGTGAGCAGCAGGCTGTACCCGGCGACGGGGATGCGCAGGCCGGCGGGGAGGTCGCCCCACATCAGGCCGACGGTCCCGAGGAGGGCGAGCGCGTACCCGCCCGCCAGCAGCGGGTTCGCCGGCCGCCGGCCGAAGAGCACGAGGTAGCAGACGTGCCCGGCGGCGAAGGAGCCCATGCCGACGAGGAAGGCCGGCTCCGCGTCGAAGAGCAGCGCCAGGTCCCCGCCCCATCCGAACAGCAGGGCCGCGACCAGCAGCCGGGGTGCGCCGCGGGTGAGCGCGTACGCGACGAGCAGCGGCATCAGCAGCGGCTTGAAGATCAGGTGCCCGGGGTCCCAGCCGATGAGCAGGGAGCCGAGGTCGGCGGCGGTGGCGAGGGCCAACCCGGCGAGGGCGGCCCGGCCGAGCCGGTCCCGTCCGGCGGGCGCCCGGCCGGCGGCCCAGGAGGGGGCGGGCCGGCCGGCCGACTCTGCGGTGCTCACGCGGTGGTCTCCCGTACGGGCTGGGGGGCGGCGTCGGTCACGGGGGCGGTCGCGGAGGCCGGGGCGGGGGTCTGCGGGGGCGCGGCCCGCGTGGCGGGGGCCTCGGGGGCCGGGGCGGAGGCCTGCCGGGCCGCGGCCGGGGCCGGCTGCCAGCCGGGACCGCGGAAGACCCGGCCGGCGCGCTCGCTCCAGCTGCCGGCGGCGCGTACGTCACGGGCGATGGCGGCGTACTCGTGGGTGGCCACGCGCAGCGGGTTGTGGGTGTCGATGTTCTTGGTGAGGCCGTAGACGGGCCGGTCGGTCTCCCCCACCCAGGACCCGAACATCCGGTCCCAGATGATCAGGATGCCACCGTAGTTGCGGTCCAGGTAGCCGCCCTGCGAGGCGTGGTGGACACGGTGGTGGGAGGGGGTGTTGAAGACGTACTCGTAGGGCCGCGGCAGCTTCCCGATGCGCTCGGTGTGGACCCAGAACTGGTAGAGCAGGTTGAGTCCGTAGCAGAACGGGATCGCCGCCGGGTGCACGCCGAGGGCCACCATGGGCAGGTAGAACCACCAGGTGGTGGCGCTGGTCCAGGGCTGGCGCAGGGCGGTGGTGAGGTTGAACCGCTTGCTGCTGTGGTGGACCACGTGGCAGGCCCACAGGATGCGGATGACGTGGTGGAGGCGGTGCTGCCAGTAGTACAGGAAGTCCTGGGCGAGCAGCATCAGCAGGGCGGTCCACCACAGGAACGGCACGCGCAGCGGGGTCAGTTCGTAGACCGCGGTGAAGACCGCGACGACCGGGATCTTCCAGAGCAGGTCGAATCCGATGCTGCCGAGCCCCATGGTGATGCTCGTGGCGGCGTCCTTGGTGTCGTAGCCGGCGGCATCCTCGTCCGGACGGAGCCGGTAGCTCACCACCTCGATGACGGTGAGCAGCACGAAGGCTGGTATGGACCACAGCACGACATCGGGCAGGTTCGGCATGACCGCACCATAGAGGCGGCCTCACGGGCGCCGCTAGGGGTTGTTACCGATCGGTATCCATCGGTGTTACCGACGGTTCACCGGACGGCGCGGCAGCACGGGTCCCCGGCGCCGCCCCGGGCCGGGCCGGACCGCCGGAGCGGCTCCGCTACCTGAGCTGAGCCGCCCCGGCGGCGGTCGCCGGTCACCACACGCGGACCGAGCCTCCGCGGGCGAAGGCCGGGCTAGTGGCCCGCGCGGGGATCTCGGTCAGCGGTTCGGCGATCTCCGAGACCAGCGGGCCGTGCTCGGCGGCCAGCGCGTCCAGGAGGGCGAGGTCGAAGCCGTAGACGCGGGCCGCGTTGCCGCCGACCATCGCCGCGACCTCCTCGCGCGGCAGGCCCGCGTACGCGATGCGCAGGCCCTCTCGGGAGAACGGGGCGGTGCCCTCGTCGTGGGGGTAGTCGCTGCCCCACATGATCTTGTCGAGGCCGATCCGGTCCCGCAGCGGGACCTCGTGGGGGCGCATGAAGCTCGCGCCCACGAAGCAGTTGTCCCGCCACACCTCGCTCGGGCCCTTGCCCATGGAGTCGGCGAGGCCCGCGCCGAACTTGGACTCGGCCGTGGCCGAGGCCGCGACCAGGCGGCCGTGGTAGTAGTCCAGCATCTGCATCACGCCCGGGATCCAGCCGGAGCCCTGCTCCGTCAGGACCAGCTTGAGGCCCGGGTGGCGGCGGAAGGCGCCGCCGAAGATGAGGTGCCACAGGGCCCGGTGCGAGAACCAGGTCGTCTCCACCATGAAGACGGCCCGCGCGGCCGGTTCGTCGCCCAGCGGCGGGGACGCCGAGCCCCCGTGGTGGTTGACCGGTACGTCCAGCTCGTCGCAGACCGCCCAGATCGGGTCGTACGCGGCCGAGTAGAGCTCCGGGACCCCGCTGCCGGGCGGGGCGCCCGGCAGCAGGACGCCGCCCGTCAGGCCGGCCTCCTTCGTGCGGCGGATCTCCTTCACGGCCTCCCCGACGTCGTTCAGCAGGATCTGCGCCACGCCCGCCCGCCGGCCCGGGGCGTCCGCGCAGAAGTCCGCCAGCCAGCGGTTGTGGGCCTGGAGCCCGGCCCAGCGCAGGGTGAACTCCCCGGCCGTCGGGGGCTGGGCCATCAGCGAGGCGTTGGGGAAGAACGGCGGGATGGTGTTGGGGAAGAGGACCTCCGCCACGATCCCGTCGGCCTCCATCTCGGCCAGCCGGCGCCGGGAGTTCCAGTTGCGGTCCGCCGTGTCCGCGAGCAGGTCCTCGTACGGGTTGGTGTACGCGGCCGCCCAGGCGTCGAACTCGTCGTGGTGGCGCTTCTCCAGGTACGGCTTGTAGTCCAGCAGGTCGGCGCCCGCGTGGCAGTCCGCCGAAATGACGGTGTAGCGGTCCGCCGCGCTCACGGGTTCACCCCCAGCACGGGGAAGTCGTGCTGGGTCAGCCAGTGCCGGCCCACCTCCCGGGAGCGGGACCAGGAGGCCTCCACCGCGCCCTGGTCGGCGGGCTGTCCCAGGTCGGCCGGGGTGGGGCCGATCCGGCGGGCGATCGGGGCGAGCGCGTCCGTGTCGAAGCCGAAGACCTCCGCGGCCGCCAGACCGAGCATGCGCCGGGTCTCGGCGACCGGGATGTCGTGGAACGTGTTCCGCAGCCAGGCCCGGGTGTTCGGCCAGGTGCCCTCGGGGTGCGGGAAGTCCGAGCCCCACAGGATGTTGTCCACGCCGATCTCGTAGCGCTGTGCCAGCTCCCGCCGCTTGGTGTTCGTGGCGCAGACGAACACCTGCCGGTCCAGGTACTCACTGGGCGGGCGCTTCAGCTCCTCGAACGGCGAGAGCTTCTTGCCGCCGTGGGCACCGAGGTAGAGGCGGTCCATGAACCACAGCTGGTTCGGCAGCCACCAGCAGCCCGACTCCGCGACGCCGAACATGAGGCCCGGGTGCCGCTCGAAGACGCCCGACCAGAGCAGGAACCACAGCGGGCGGGCAGGCCACCAGGTGACCTCGGAGACGAAGATGCCCAGGTGGTCGCCGTACTCGTGGCGCGGCGAGGAGCCGGAGTGGGTGACGACCGGCATCCGCGTCTCGGCCGCCGCCGCCCACACCGGGTCGTAACGGCGGTCGTGGTAGGGCGCCTTGTCGACCCACATCGCGGGGATCATCAGCGCGCCCAGCCCGGACTCCCTGGCCCGGTGGATCTCCGCGACGACCGTGTCCGGTTCCCCCGTGATGGGCAGCAGGGCGACGCCGCAGTGGCGCGCCGCGTTCTTGCCGGCCCCGGCGCCGACGAACTCGGCCAGCCACCGGTTGTGCGCCTGGGCGCCCGCCATGCCGAGTTCGGGGTCCAGGTCGCCGGAGAGGCCGAGACCCACCCCGAAGGGGGCCGCGGTCTGGCTGTCGACGGCGTCCGCGTCGGGGAAGACGACCTCGGCCGCCACGCCGTCGCCGTCGAGTTCCTTCAGCCGCTGTCCGATGTCCCAGCCGCCCTTGAGTCCTTCCTCGTGGTCGCGGAACCACTTCTCCGCGAAGGCCTCGTTGCGCACGCCGAGGCGGGTGGCCTCCTCGCGGCGGGCGTCGCGCTGGCCCAGGAACTCGTCGAACCGGCGGTGGAAGCGGGAGTCGAGGTAGGGGCGGTACTGCTCGGTCGGCAGGCCCGCGTGGCAGTCGGAGGAGATGATCAGGTACGGGTCTTCACTGGTGTCGTCAGGCACGGCGGGCCCCTCAGTCGAGGATGAAGCTTTCCAGGTAGGCGGGGTTGGCGCGGTCGAGCATCGACTGCGACCGGGCGCGGATCTGCCGGTCGCTGTGCGCGCTCGCCGGGAGCATCCAGAAGCGGTCGGCGCGGATGCCGTCGACGACGTGCTCGGCGACCTCCTCGACGGGGGTGAACTCCACCGCGTGCCCGGCGCGCTCCATGGCGGCCTCGTACTGGTCGAGGCTGCGGTACGGGGTCTTGCGCGGGCGTTCCTTCGCGTAGCGCTCGGGCCGGTTGCGGTGGGACTCCCACAGGCCGGTGCGCAGCATGTGCGGTCCGGGGAAGAGGACGGAGGCGCCGATGGCCGCGCCCTCCGCCCTGAGGTGGGCGTACAGCGACTCGGTCATGGTGACCACGGCCGCCTTGGTGACGGCGTACACGGAGGCGGTGGGCAGCGGGGCGATGCCGCCGTCACCGGAGGAGGTGTTGACGACGTGGCCGGGGTCGCCGGCCGCGATCATGCGGGGGACGAAGGCCTGGATGCCGTGGAAGACGCCCCAGACGTTGACGGAGAAGGCCCATTTCCAGTCGTTGGGCTCGTGTTCCCACATCCGGCCCTCGGCGCCGGACCCGACGCCCGCGTTGTTGCAGAGGACGTGGACGGCGCCGAAGGCCTCGTACGCGGCGTCCGCGAGGGAGAGGACCGCATCGCGGTCGCTGACGTCGACGGCCTGGGCCAGCACCTCGGCCCCGTCCGCGGCGAGTTCGCCGGCGGCCTTGCGCAGGGCGCCCGCCTCTACGTCGGCGAGGACGACCTTCAGGCCCTCGGCGGCGAAGCGGCGGGCCATCGCGAGGCCGATGCCGCTCGCGGCGCCGGTGACGACGGCCACCTGTCCGGGTTCGAGCCGCATCTCAGACGCTCCCCTCGGGCGGGCCGTCGAGGATCTGCAGGGGGTCGTCGTAGCGCTGGTGGATGTACGGGAGCAGGGCCTGCGCGCTGACCCGTTCGACGACCCGGCCCCGCTGGTCGGTGGTCTTCTCGCCGATGGTGATCTCCACGATCCGCAGGACGGGGAGGTCGGCCACGGGGTCGAACATCGACTCCCGGAGCACCACGTCACCCGTGATGTGCTCCAGTTTGCGGACCTTCTCGTTGCGCGTGCAGTGGACGAGGACCGGGTCGGCGTCGAAGCCCGAACCGTCCACAGCGGGCGAGAACTTGAAGTAGAAGTCGGTCTTGCGGGTCGGCTCGGGCAGCGGCAGCGCGCGGTCCACCGCCCCGCGGACCTCGACGAACGCGATGCCGTGGCGGGCGAGCGCGGCCCGGACCACGAGGCCGTCGCGTTCCACGGTGACCTCACCCAGCTTCTTCGGCTCGCCGAAGACCTCGCGCCCGCCGATCAGGGCGCGCTCGTGCGTCATCGGCATGACCAGCGGGTACCAGCCGTCGACCCCGCCGTGCCGGGCGGCGACGGCCACCGAGCCCGCGCCGAGCGGGTAGCCGGTCAGGTCGACCTTGCTGATGTTGGCCCGCACCAGGGGCCGGTCGGCCGGCCCCAGCGGGGGCGGAAGGACCGCCGCCACCACGTCGGGGTCGCTCTCCCAGACCGCCACCACGCCCGTGGACCAGATGTCGGGGAGCTTGGAGCTCTTCTCGCGCGACGCCGCGATCTCGGCCTTGGTCCGCGCTCCGTACCGTACGCGTGCCATCTCTCGCACCACCCTTCGGTCGGTTCTGTAACACAGTTACACCGCCGCCGATGAAGGGTAAATAGCCTTGCACGCAGCAGAACTGACGGATCAACAGATGGGCGAAACGGGAATGGCCAGAAGCACACTGACCCGAGCGGAGGTCCTGGACGCCGCCGCGTTCCTGGTCAGACAGCACGGTCCGGCCTCCCTCACCATGCGGGGGCTCGCCGCCGAGCTGGGCACCGCGGTGACGTCCATCTACTGGCACGTGGGCAACCGCGAGTCCCTGCTGGACGCCCTCGTGGAGCGGACCGTCGAGGAGATGGGCGCGATCCGTCCGGCCGGGCGCACCCCCGGTGCCCGCATCCTGTCGGTGGCCCGGATCCTGCGCCGCGAACTGCGGGCCCGGCCGCACCTGATCGCGATGGTCCACGAACGCGGTCTCACCGAGCGGATGTTCCTGCCCGCGCAGCAGGCCCTCGTCCACGAGGTGCACGCCGCCGGACTGCGCGGTGCCCGGGCGGCCGACGCGGTGCGCGTGATCCAGTTCCAGGCCGTCGGCTTCCTGCTGGTCGAGCGCAACCGCGAGCGCTCCCCCGCCCAGTCCCCCGCCGAGAGCGACCTCTGGGACCCGGCCGCCGCGCCCCGTGATCCCGCCCTCGCCCGGGCCCTGGCCCGCCCGGCCGATCCGGAGCGGATCTTCCTGCTCTCGGTGCGGTCCCTGGTCACGGCGCTGCTTCCGGAGGCCGCCGGGCCGTCCCGCCGGGCCGCCGGGCCCTGCCGTTGATTCGCTGGGCACGCTCCGGCGCCCGTGGTGGTATCCGCGGCGCGGCTTCCCGTGGACCCGTGGCCGGTCGGTGTTCCTCGCGCCGGTGGACACGAGGTGGTGCCGACCGGTGCGCGCGGCTCGGTGTACCGGCTGCTGCCGGGCCCGTTGACGGCCGCGGGCTCGAACAACTCGCCGCGGGCGACCCGGTCGCCGCCCTGGGCCGAGCGCCGCCCGGCGCCCGCGCGCACCCGCCGCGGCCACCGCTGTCGGTCGGGGCCGATATCCTCTGTGACCATGCTCGACGACCGTACGACCGCAGACACGATGTGGCCGACCGCGTACCCACAGGGGTACGCGGTCGTCGACGTGGAGACCACCGGGCTCGCTCGCGACGACCGGATAGTCTCCGCCGCCGTCTACCGGCTCGACGCGCAGGGCAATGTCGAGGACCACTGGTACACCCTGGTCAACCCGCAGCGGGACCCCGGGCCCGTGTGGATCCACGGCCTGACCAGCGACCTGCTCCAGGACGCCCCGCTCTTCGGGGACATCGCCGAGGAGTTCGCCGGCCGGCTCGCGGACCGGGTGCTGGTCGCGCACAACGCCATCTTCGACTGGCAGATGATCGCCCGGGAGTACGCGCGGGCCGCCGGCGCCGCGCCGGTCCGTCAGCGGCTGTGCACCATCGCCCTGTCGAAGGAGCTCGCCCTGCCGCTCCCCAACCACAAGCTGGAGTCGCTGGCCGCGCACTTCGGCGTGGTCCAGCAGCGTGCCCACCACGCGCTCGACGACGCCCGGGTGCTCGCGGAGGCCTTCCGCCCCTCGCTGCACGCGGCCGCGCGGGGCGGCGTACGGCTGCCCCTGCTGGAGTGCCGGCCGCTGACGGAGTGGTCGGACTCCCCGGCCGCGCCGCGGATCGGACACCAGGCCTCGTACGGGGGCGGCAGCTGGCGCGCCTCGCGCAGGCGGCCGCCGTGCCCGCACCCGAACCCGGGGCGCTTCGAGGACGGCAAGCCGCTGAAGCAGGGCATGAGGGTCGCCTTCTCCGGGGACACCTCGGTGGACCGGGACCTGTTGGAGGACCGCGCCGTCGAGGCGGGGCTGCACGTGGCGACGAGCGTGTCGAGGCTCACCAGCCTGCTGGTGACGAACGACCCCGACTCGGCGACCTCCAAGACCCTCAAGGCACAGTCCTTCGGCACCCCGGTCGTCGACGAGGCGGCCTTCACCCAGCTGCTGCGCGACGTGGCCGCCGCCGAGGACTGAGGACCGGCGCGCGGCGGGCGGGCCCGCCCGGGCCGCGCGTTGCTCCGGCCGGGTGCAGGCACGGCGACTCACCCCGGTGGATCTTGTTCCGACCGGCCGCCGTGCGCAGCATTCGGCGCATGGCACGTTGTGAGGTCTGCGGAAACGATTACGGCATGTCGTTCGAGGTGCACGCGCAGGGCGCCGTGCACGTCTTCGACTGCTTCGCCTGCGCCATCCACCGCATGGCGCCCATCTGCGAGCACTGCCGGGTCCAGATCATCGGGCAGGGCGTCGAGGTCGAGGACCAGTGGTTCTGCGGGGCGCACTGCGCCCGTGCGGAGGGGAAGGTGGGCGTCGTCGACCGCGTCTGACCCCCCTCGTCCCGGGCGGTGTCCGCCGCCGCTCCCGGCACCGCGTCCCCCCGCGCCCCGACCCCGGACGGCCACCCGGCCGCCGGGGTCCCTCCGGCTGGGGGTACCGTCGTGGGCGTGTACCGCTTTGTGCTGACCCGGCAGTGGGTGTGCCTGACCCTCGTCGCCCTGGCCTTCATCCCCGCGACGATCAAGCTGGGGTTCTGGCAGTTCCACCGCCATGAGCACCGGGTCGCGCAGAACGAGCTCATCGAGGCGAACCTGCGGGACGAGCCGGTGCCCGTGACCGAGGTCACCTCTCCCGGCCACCGGGTCCCCCGCGCGGACTTCTGGCGCGCCGTCACCGCGACCGGTACGTACGACACCGCGCACGAGGTGGTCGTGCGGATGCGGACCGACGGGGACGACAAGGTCGGCTTCCACGTCCTGACCCCGCTCGTCCTCGCCGACGGCCGGGCCGTCCTGGTCAACCGGGGCTGGGTACCGGGCGGCGACGACCCCCGCGCGTACCCGCCGGTGCCGGCCGCCCCCGCGGGCGAGGTGACGCTCACCGGCCGGCTGAAGGCCGACGAGACGAGCGGCAGCAGCGGGATCAAGGACCGCAAGGGCCTCCCGGACCGCCAGGTCATGCTCATCAACAGCACCCGGCAGGCGGAGTACCTGGGCCGCCCGGTCCTCGGCGGCTACATGGAACTCACCGGCCCGGCCCCCGCGGACGGCGGCCCCCGGATGATCGGCGACCCCGACCACGACTCCATCGGCCCCCACATGGCGTACGCCGTCCAGTGGTGGCTGTTCACCGCCGCGGTTCCGGTGGGCTGGGTGATCCTCGTACGGCGCGAGAAGCGCGACCTCGACGAGCAGGCCGCCCGATCCGCCGAGCGGGAGCCCGCGACGGCGTAGCGTGTCGGCATGGATCTTGGACTGAAGGACCGTGTCTACGTCGTCACCGGGGCCACGCGCGGCCTCGGCTATGCCTCCGCCCGTGAACTGGCCGCCGACGGCGCGAAAGTGCTGCTCACCGGCCGTGACGAGAAGCGGGCGGCCGACGCCGCCGCCTCGCTCGGCCCGAACGCGGCCGGAGTCGCCGCCGACAACTCCGACCCGGCGGCGGCGCGACGGCTCGTCGCCACGGCGCGCGAGCGCTTCGGCCGCTTCGACGGCATCCTGATCAGCGTCGGCGGCCCGGCCACGGGCAGCGCGGCCGACACCACCGACGAACAGTGGTCGGCGGCCTTCGAGTCGGTCTTCCTGGGCGCGGTCCGCCTCGCGCGGACGGCCGCCGCCGAGCTGGGCGAGGGCGGGGTCATCGGCTTCGTCCTGTCCGGTTCGGTCCACGAACCGATCCCCGGGCTGACCCTCTCCAACGGCCTGCGCCCGGGCCTGGCGGGCTTCGCGAAGTCCCTGTCCGTCGAGCTCGGTCCGCGCGGCATCCGTGTCGTGGGCCTGCTCCCGGCGCGCATCGACACCGACCGGGTGCGCGAGCTCGACGCGCTCTCCGGCGACGCGGACGCCGCGCGGGCGGGGAACGAGTCCCGCATCCCGCTGCGGCGCTACGGGACCCCGGAGGAGTTCGGCCGCACGGCGGCGTTCCTGCTGTCCCCCGCCGCGTCCTACCTGACGGGCGTCATGCTGCCGGTCGACGGGGGCGCGCGGCACGGCTTCTGACGAACCTTCCGGGCGGCGCTACCGGGCGGGACTTCCGTGCGGGCGTCCGCAGCGCCGTCCGGGGCCGGCCACACGGCCGTGGGCCGGGCCCGCGGTGTTCGCCGGGCCCGGCCCACTCCGTCACGGGGTCCGGTTCACGTCACCCGCCGGGCCCGGTGGGACGTGACCTTCAGGCGGGCCTCCGCCGGCAGCGCCGGAAGCCCCGCCGAGGTGCGGGCATTGGCCAGGACCGGGCCGGCCAGTGCGGCGAGGGCGTCGGCCGGGACCGCGTACGGCTCGAGTTCCAGCGCGACCCGCAGCGCGGGCGATCCGCGCCGGCGGCGCAGCGCCACCCGGCAGCGGGCGACGCCGTCGAGGGCGCCGGCCTCCGCGGCCACCGCCTCCTCCAGCGCCCGGCCCCGCACCACGGCGAAGGCCCCGTCCCCGGTGTCGACGGCCAGGGTCTGCAGGCGCGAGCGCCTCAGCTGGGCCAGCAGCCACCACAGGGCCAGCAGCACGCACAGCCCGAGCCCGGCGGCCACCGCCCACCAGTACCAGCCCTCGCCGTGCCCGTACCGCTGCCGGGTGGCGGCGGTCAGCAGCGGCGCGTGCCGACCGCCGAACGGCCACGATCCCGTCAGCACCGCGGCTCCGGCCGCCATCAGGGCCAGCCCGAGCAGCCCCAGCACGATCCGGTTCACCACCTTGAGCACGCCCCGCTCACCTCCCGACCCGTACGCGCGTCCGCGGCGGGCGCGCGAGACCCAGTTCCCCGATGCCGACCGCGAGCACCGCGTCCAGGTCGGCCCGTACGTCGTCCAGCTCCCGGAAGTGCGAGGTGGCCCGGACCCCGATGCGGGAGCGGCCCACCTTCACCCGGACCGACCGCACCCCGGACACCTCCATGGCCCGGTCCCGCAGCACCTGGGCCGCGTCCTTGCGGCCGAGCGCGGCCCGTACGCCCGTGGCCGGGTCCGGGTCGGGGGTGCGCATCGGCAGGATCGACCGGAGCCCGGGGGCGAGGGCCAGCACCAGGAGCAGCAGCCCGGCCGCGGCCAGCACGGCGCCGCCGGCGATCACGGCCGGATCGGCCGGGGCGTGCCGTTCGAGCTGGTGGGCGAGATCACGGCGCCAGCTCATCCCGGGGCGGTGGACCCGTACGGCGATCAGGTCGTACAGGAGCAGGCCCGCCGCGCCCAGTACCACGCAGGCGGTGAGGGCGGCCGGGACGCGCCGCGCGGAACGCAGCCGGGCCGAGGGGGCGGTGCCGTCGGGCGGCGGCGGAGCGGTCACCGCAGCCGCCGGTCCCGCCCGGCGGGGAGCCGGGTGTGCGCGGAGTGCAGGTGCTCGACGTCGATGTCCACCTCGGGCACGGACATCGACGCGCACTCCTCGACCCGCCGGGCGACCTGGCTGCGCACGGCCGCGCACTGCGCGGCGAGGTCGGAGGGGTAGTCCAGCTCCAGGCTGATGCGGACCCGGGCGATGTCGTGGTGCACCGTGACGGTGGCGTGCGGGGCCGCCCCGGGCGCCGCCGGCCGGCCCGGCCGCGTCGCGAGCGCCTCCCGGGCGGCCTGGGCGGCGATCTTCGCGACGACCCGGTCGGCGATGCGGGTGGCGCCCCGGTCCGCGGGGTCCACCCCCGGCGCGGTGGTCTTGGGCGTGCTCATCCCGGCCTCACCTGCCCCGGTCGTCGCGCCCGCGACCCTGCCCGTGCCCCCGGGGGCGGAGCAGGTCGGCCGCCTCCAGGTCCCCGTCGAGGAACCGGCCCAGGACGAATCCGATGGCGCCGAGGGCGGCCACCAGTAGGAAGGCCCCGAAGCCGCCGAAATACCCGGCGAACCCCAGTGCCATGCCGGCCAGCAGGCCGACGACCGCCATGCTCATGCGGGTTCCTCTCGGCGGAGCGAAGTGGGGAGGGGGTGGGGTACCGCCTAGTGGAGCCGGGACTCCGGTTCCTCGTCTTCCTCGTCGGGCAGTTTGACGTCGCTGACGGCGATGTTGACCTCCACCACCTCCAGGCCGGTCATCCGCTCGACCGCGGAGATGACGTTCTCACGGACGGCCCGGGCCACGTCGCGGATCGACACGCCGTACTCGACGACGATCTCCAGGTCGAGGGCGGTCTGGACCTCGCCGACCTCCGCCTTCACCCCGCGGCTCACGCCGGCCTTGGCTCCCCCGGGCACCCGGTCGCGCACGGCCCCGAACGTACGGGAGAGGCCGGTACCGCTGCCCATGGCGTGGACCCCGACCACCTCGCGCGCGGCCAGTCCGGCGATCTTCTCGACCACCCCGTCGGCGACGGTCGTACGGCCCCGGTCACCGGGCTCCCGTGCGTGTCCCCCTGCTACGGATTCAGTCATCGCTTGTCCTTAGAAGTGGAAGCTTGGACTCCCGACCACGGTAGGCGGGCACCCCCAACAACGCACCGGGGACTACGCCGGTCGGCCGCAGCCGGTCACGGAGCACGTGCCCCGCACCGGTCCGGACATGCCGCCGCCCCGCCCCCGGGCGGGGGGCGGGGCGGTGAGGCCGACCGGCGGGGCAGCTGCCCGGATCAGTCCGAGAGGCCCGCCAGGTCGCGCAGGCGGCGTGCCTGGGCGGCGCGCTCGGCGGCGCGCTGCTCGTCGTACGGGCGGGAGGGGGCGTCGCGGAGCAGGGCCTTGGTCTCGATCACGGCGTCCCGGGGCGGGGCCAGCAGCGCGGTCGTGAGGTCCTGGACGGCGGCGTCGAGTTCGTCAGCAGGGACGACGAGGTTGGCGAGGCCGATCCGCTCGGCCTCCTCGGCGTGCACGAAGCGGCCCGTGGCGCAGATCTCCAGCGCGCGGGCGTAGCCCACGAGGGAGGTCAGGGGCTGGGTTCCGGTCAGGTCGGGAACCAGGCCCAGGCTGGTCTCGCGCATGGCGAACTGCACGTCGTCCGCGACGACGCGCAGATCGCACGCGAGAGCGAGCTGGAAGCCGGCGCCGATCGCGTGCCCCTGCACCGCGGCGACGGAGACGATGTCAGTGCGCCGCCACCAGGTGAACGCCTCCTGGTACTCGGCGATGGTGGAGTCGAGCAGTTCGTCCGAACCGCGTGCCAGATCGAGGAAGGACGGCTCGCCCTCGAAACCCTCGGGGGTGAACGCCTGCCGGTCGAGCCCGGCGGAGAAGGACTGTCCCTCGCCGCGCAGCACGACGACCCGGACGGTGCCCGGCAACGACCTTCCGGCCTCGGCCAATGCCCGCCAGAGCGCGGGGGACTGGGCGTTTCGCTTGGCCGGATTGGTCAGTGTCACCGTGGCGACCGTGTCGTCGACGGTGAGTCGTACGCCGTCCTTGTCGAGCAGAGCCATCTGTATGCCTCCGGTGTGCAGTTCGGCCGCAAGCCCGGCCCAAGTGACTGCACAGTAACCACCCAGCCGACCGGAGGGCCGACCGGGGGTCACCGAAGGAACCGCTGGTTCAGTGGAGCGGTGGAGCGTCGGAACGGATGGGACCGGGGGGAATCAGGCCGTGGCGGCCTTCTTGCCGCGTGTCGCGCCTCCGCGACCGCGCAGCGAGACCCCGGACTCACTGAGCATCCGGTGGACGAATCCGTAGGACCGGCCGGTCTCTTCGGCCAGCGCCCGGATACTCGCACCGGAGTCGTACTTCTTCTTCAGGTCTGCCGCGAGCTTGTCGCGCGCGGCGCCGGTTACCCGGCTGCCCTTCTTCAGAGTCTCGGCCACCCGTGCCTCCTCGTGGGAAGTGCGCTCTGGACTTCTCATGATCACCCCTCCCACGCTTCCTGGCCACCCATTCCGCAAGGTCGGTACGACCGCATTTCCCGAGGGGTGGACACGCGAGCGGAACGGAATCTTCACTTCCGCTGCATGACCTCCGTCACACTTCGCAGCTCCCGCCGAAAAGCACCAGGTCAGGGGCCGGGCGAGGGAAAGCGGAAGGCCCCGGCCGCGCACCTGCAGAAGTGCGGCCGGGGCCGTCGAACGACGCGCGACGGTACGAGACCGCCTCACTCAGATGATGGATCACCGCTGAGCCGAATGATCCATAAGGGATTCGATCAGAAGCGGAACCCCGATCGGGCGCCGGGTCAGGCGAGGGAGACGAGGTCGCGGTAGTCCGGTCCCCAGAGGTCCTCGACGCCGTCCGGGAGCAGGATGATCCGCTCCGGCTCCAGCGCCTCGACGGCGCCCTCGTCGTGCGTGACGAGGATGACGGCGCCCTTGTAGGTGCGCAGCGCGCCCAGGATCTCCTCGCGGCTGGCCGGGTCGAGGTTGTTCGTGGGCTCGTCGAGGAGCAGCACGTTCGCCGAGGAGACGACCAGCGTGGCCAGGGCCAGCCGGGTCTTCTCGCCGCCCGAGAGCACTCCGGCGGGCTTGTCCACGTCGTCGCCGGAGAACAGGAAGGATCCGAGCGTCTTGCGGACGGCGACCAGGTCCAGGTCGGGGGCGGAGGAGCGCATGTTCTCCAGGACCGTGCGCTCCGGGTCCAGGGTCTCGTGCTCCTGGGCGTAGTAGCCGAGCTTGAGGCCGTGGCCCGGGGTGACCTGGCCGGTGTCGGGCTTCTCCGTGCCGGACAGCAGGCGCAGGAGGGTGGTCTTGCCGGCGCCGTTGAGGCCGAGGATGACGACGCGGGAGCCCTTGTCGATGGCCAGGTCGACGTCGGTGAAGATCTCCAGCGAGCCGTACGACTTCGAGAGGCCCTCGGCGGTCAGCGGGGTCTTGCCGCAGGGCGCCGGGTCGGGGAAGCGCAGCTTGGCGACCTTGTCGGAGACGCGGACGGCGTCCAGGCCCGCGAGCAGCCGGTCGGCGCGCTTGGCCATGTTCTGGGCGGCGACGGTCTTGGTCGCCTTGGCCCGCATCTTGTCGGCCTGCGAGTTCAGGGCCGCGGCCTTCTTCTCGGCGTTCTGGCGCTCGCGCTTGCGGCGCTTCTCGTCGGCCTCGCGCTGCTGCTGGTAGAGCTTCCAGCCCATGTTGTAGACGTCGATCTGGGAGCGGTTGGCGTCCAGGTAGAAGACCTTGTTCACGACGGTCTCGACCAGGTCGACGTCGTGGGAGATCACGATGAAGCCGCCGCGGTAGTTCTTCAGGTAGTCCCGGAGCCAGACGATCGAGTCGGCGTCGAGGTGGTTGGTGGGCTCGTCGAGGAGCAGCGTGTCGGCATCCGAGAAGAGGATCCGGGCGAGCTCGACCCGGCGGCGCTGGCCGCCCGAGAGGGTGTGCAGCGGCTGGCCGAGGACCCGGTCGGGCAGGCCGAGGGCGGCCGAGATGGTCGCGGCCTCCGACTCGGCGGCGTACCCGCCCTTGGTCAGGAACTCGGTCTCCTGGCGCTCGTACTGGCGCATCGCCTTGTCGCGGGTGCCGCCGGAGCCGGTGGCGATCCGCTCCTCGTTCATCCGCATCTTCTTGATGAGGACGTCGAGGCCGCGGGCCGACAGGATGCGGTCGCGGGCCAGGGTGTCGAGGTCGCCGGTGCGCGGGTCCTGCGGGAGGTAGCCGACCTCGCCCGAGCGGGCGATGGAACCCGCGGCGGGCTGTCCCTCACCGGCGAGGCACTTGGTGAGGGTGGTCTTGCCGGCTCCGTTGCGGCCGACGAGGCCGATGCGGTCGCCCTTGGCGATGCGGAACGAGGCGGACTCGATGAGGACGCGGGCGCCGGCGCGCAGCTCGACGCCGGTGGCGGTGATCACGGAAATACTCCAGGGCGGTGTGGACGGCGGAAGGGGGGCAGGACGCGATGCTTCGACGCCGCTAATCCGCGAGGAGATTTGCCATGAGGACCATTCTACCGGGGGTCCGCAACTACTTTCCGGGCATGCGGACGGGGGACGCCGGCTCCCCCGCGTCCCCCGTTCGGCCCAGCGAGCGCACCGGTCGGCCGGAGCGCACATCAGGATGAACGGGTTGATACTCGCCGCAGGGCGGACACGTGGATGAGGGCGGTGCGGGATGCAGTTCGACGACAACGCCAATCTGGACACTTCCGAGGTCAGCGATGTGCGCGGCAGCCGCATCCCCGGCGGGAGGGCCACGGTCGGCGGCGGCATCGTCGGCATCATCGCGCTGATCATGGGCCTGCTCTTCGGCGTGGGCCCCGAGCAGCTGGGGCTGTCCTCCGGGAACGAGGAGCCGGACCCGGCCGCCTCCTCCGTCAACCAGGTGCAGCAGGCCTGCCGGACGGGGCAGGACGCGAACGCGCGGGAGGACTGCCGGCTGGTCGCGGTGGTCAACAGCACGCAGGACTTCTGGAGGCAGGAGTTCACCCGGCGCGGCGGGCAGTACAGCCCGGCGCAGACGGTCTTCTTCTCCGGCCGCGTGGGCACGGCCTGCGGGACGGCCACCTCCGCGGTCGGCCCCTTCTACTGTCCCGCGGACCGGAAGGTCTACCTGGACCTGAGCTTCTTCCAGGAGCTGCGGACGAAGTTCGGCGCGAGCGGCGGCCCCTTCGCCCAGGCGTACGTCGTCGCCCACGAGTACGGGCACCACATCCAGAACCTGACCGGCACGCTCCAGCGGTCGCAGGACGGGCAGCAGGGTGCGAACAGCAACGCGGTGAAGGTGGAACTGCAGGCGGACTGCTACGCGGGGGTGTGGGCGCGCAACGCGACGAAGACCCCGGACGAGTCCACGGGCCGCCCGCTGATCACCAGCCTGACCGACCAGGACATCAAGGACGGCCTGAACGCGGCGGCCGCGGTCGGCGACGACCGGATCCAGGAGAAGATCCAGGGCCGGGTGACCCCGGAGTCCTGGACGCATGGATCGGCCGAGCAGCGCCAGCAGTGGTTCTACCAGGGCTACCGCACCGGGGACATGGCCCAGTGCAACACCTTCCGCTGACCGTCGGCGGCGCCTGCCATGCTGTGCCGTGGGTCACTTTCACGGCCGATGACATGCACCAGCGAGAGGGAGTGATCGTCATGGCAGGCGTTCCGTCGATCTGTCCGACCCTGCTGTACCGCGACGCCAAGGCGGCGATCCGGCAGCTGACGGAGGCGTTCGGGTTCCACCAGGTCGCCGTGTACGAGGGGGACGACGGCTCGGTGGCGCACGCCGAGCTGTCGTACGGCAGCGGCATCGTGATGCTCGGCAGCAAGGGCCGGGGCGGGCTCTTCGACAAGGCCATGGAGGAGGCCGGCCCCGCCGGGGTCTACGTCGTGGTCGACGACGTGGACGGCCACCACCGGCGGGCCGTCGAGCACGGCGTGGAGATCCTGATGGAGCCCACCGACCAGGACTACGGCTCGCGGGACTACATGGCCCGGGACGCCGAGGGCAACGTCTGGAGCTTCGGGACGTACGCGCCGCAGGCCTGAGGCCGGCGGCGCGTCCGCGGTGTCACTCGCCGCCGGTGTGCACCTGGAACGCGGCCCGGCGGACCGCTTTGGCGAGCGCCGGGTCGGGGTGGGCCGCGGCCAGCGCCACCAGGACCTGCACGGTGCGCGGGTGGCCGACCGCGCGGACCTCGTCCAGCAGCCGGGGGACGGTGGTCCGTACGGCGGAGTCGAGGTGGCGGGCCAGCAGGTCCGCCTCCCCGTGGTCGGCGATGGCGGCCGCGGTGTCCACCCAGAGCCAGGTCGACTCCTCGGCGGTGAGCACGTGTTGCGCCTCGTCCGGGTCGACCCCGTCGTGCTCGGCGAGCCAGAGCAGGGCGTACGGCCGCAGGGCGGCCTCGCGGACCGCGGCGCGGACCTCGGGCTCCGCGGGGGCCCCGACCACGCGCAGCGCCTCGAAGGCGAGCCCGCGCAGCAGCGCGTCCTCGCCGCGGGCGGCGTGCAGGAGTTCGCTGACCGCGTGGCCGACGGGCCGGGCGGCGAGCCAGGCCTGGTACTCGGCGCGGGCCGGCCCCGGGGTGAGGCGGGCGCAGCCGTGCAGCATGGCGGCGGCGGACTGCTCGATGTTCCCGGCGGGGCTCTGCGCGGCGACGCAGATCTGCTCCAGCTTGACCCAGACGGCCCAGCTCCCCAGCGGGGTGAGGGTGGCCCGCGCGGGGCCCAGCGTGACGGCGTCCACGGCGGCGAGGCCGCCGAGCGCCCAGCGCAGCAGCCTGGCGAGCGGGAACGGTCGGGTCTCGGTGGCGGGCACCGGGGCGGGTCCGGGGACCCGGTCGGCCGGTGCGGAGGCGGACTCGGCGCCGTACGGAACCTCGCACCGCTCGCCGCGCAGCTCGGTGACGCGCTGCCCGAGCAGGTCCAGGAGGTCGGGCACGGTCACCGGGCCGGCCGACAGCTGCAGCAGGGAGAGCAGCTGGGGCATCGCCTCGACGACTTCGGCGACCACCGCGGGGGCGATGTCGGCGGGGGCGGGGTGGACCAGCGACCAGGCGTCGAAGAGCGCGACCCAGCCGCGCAGCACGGCGGTGTCGTCGCGGTCCCAGGCGCGCAGCCGCCAGCCGGGCCGGGCGTGGCCGCCGTGCACCTCGACGAGGCCGGCGAGCCGGGCGCGGTCCCAGCCGACCCGGATCTGGCCGTGGGTCAGGTTCAGTTCCGCGGCGGCGCGTTCGACGTCGGAGGCCGGCAGCGCGCCCGCGGGTGCGGGGCGGCCGCCGTCGCCGGCTCCGAGGTTGCGCTCGGCCCAGCGGGTCAGGCGTACGGCGTCGACGAGCGAGGCCCTGGCCCGGTTCGCGAGGTCCGCCGTGGCGGGCGTACCGGCCGGGGGCCGCGGGGTGGTTCTGGTCCGTCGGTCGGTCACCGCCTTGCGGGCCGTGGCGACGGAACGCGGGGAGACGAGTCGGAGTCTGGAGTCGCGAGCCAACTGCTCATCAGGCTTTCGGGACGTCACGGAAGCAGTCTCGCCCGTGACGGGCCGAAAGCCCAAACGGAACCGGCGGTTACCGCTGCTCACCGGGGAACAGACCGGGACAACCCACCCCCTGGAACCCGGCCGCCACCGGGCCTTCACATGACGGAAACCCCCGCGGGCGCGCTCACATGAGCGGAGTGAGGAAGCGGCGCAGAACCTCTTCGTAGCCGGTCGGGTCCGCGTTCCACATCGCCCCGTGCCCGGCCCCGGTCACGGTGTGCAGGGTGACGAGGTCGGGGCGGGCGGCGGCGAGCCGCCGGGAGGGCCCCCAGGGTGCGAGCGTGTCGTCCGGGCCGTGGAAGACCAGGACCGGGACGCGCAGCGCGCCGGGGTCGGCGCCGGGCGGCGGCCGGTCGGCGCCCAGCCCCGCGCGGCTCTCGGCGGCCCGCACCGCCAGCGGCAGCACCGCGGCCGGGATACGGCGCGCGGCCGCCAGCGAGCGCAGCGTCGCGCGCCGGTCGAGGACGGGCGAGTCGAGCACCAGCCCGGAGATCCGGTCCGCGAGCGCCGAACGCTCGGCGGCGCGCAGCGCCATGGTGGCCCCGGTGGACCAGCCGTGCAGGATCACGCGGCGGGCTCCGTAGCGCAGGGCGTAGCGGATGGCGGCGTCCAGGTCCCGCCATTCCGATTCGCCGAGGTGTCCGAGACCGTCGGGCGGGGCGGGCGCGCCGAGGTCGCCGCGGTAGGCGAGGTCGAGGACGGGCAACCGGTGGCGGTGCAGGAAGGGGATGACCACCATCGGGTGTTCGCGGCTGCTGCCGAGCCCGTGCGCGGTGATGACCCAGGTGTCCCGGGCCGCGGGCACGAACCAGGCGGGCAGGGCGCCCAGCTCCCCCGGGATGTCCACGTCGGCGTGGTCGAGCCCGAGGGCGGTGCGCGGGTTGCCGAGGTGGACCTGGGGGGTGAGGGTGACCCGGGTTCCGGGGGCGAGGCTGCCGTGGGTGACGGCGACGAGCCGGCGGACCACGGTGTCGGGGCCGTGCGGGGCGTCGGGCAGGACGGGGCCGACGACCGCGTGCACCCCGGGGGCGTCCAGGCCGTACGTGCCGGGGCGCAGGGAGCCGAGGGAGCGGGTCAGCTCGACCCGGCCGGGGGCCGTGGAGTGCACGCTGAGCCGGGGACCGCCGGGCAGGGGGCACCCCGGTTCGGGGCGCAGGGCCGCGCCGGCGGCGTAGCGGCCGGCCGCTACCGCGGCCGCGCCGGCGCCCAGGAGCGTCGTGGTGACGGCCGCTGCCGTCGCTGTGGCGGTTCGCACCGCTCCAGTGTCGGCGCGCGGGTCCCGGCGGGCCACCGGAGGGGACCGCTCCGCGGGAGGCGGCGAGCTCGGCTCGCGGGGACCGGAAGCGGAGTGAGCTAGCTCTCCTTCCGGTGACGGGAGGGACTGCCGGGGCAGGCGGCCCTGTTGGCGGAGGGACGCATTCACCCGGCTTTGACGTGCATTAATCGCTACATCTACGGCAGAACCCGGACGAAGGTCCCGATCGGGTGGCGCACCAGTACACCGCCCCGCCCGGGTCAGTTCACCTTCCGTTCATCCAGGTTGCCTACGGTCGCCGAGCCACTGACGTCAAACAGAAGCCTGGGTAAATGGAGCACATAACGCTTCTCCTCGGGATCGTGATCATCACCGCTCTCGTGTTCGACTTCACGAACGGTTTTCACGACACGGCCAACGCGATGGCCACCACCATCTCGACCGGCGCCCTCAAGCCCAAGACGGCGGTGGCCATGTCCGCCGTACTCAACCTCGTCGGCGCGTTCATGTCCGTCGAGGTCGCCAAGACGATCTCCAAGGGCCTGGTCAACGAAGAAGGCATCCAGCCAGAGGTGATCTTCGCCGCCCTGGTCGGAGCCATCCTCTGGAACCTCGTCACCTGGCTGGTCGGCCTGCCCTCCAGCTCCTCCCACGCCCTGATGGGCGGCCTGATCGGTGCCGCGGTGGCCTCGGCCGGCATGGGCGCGGTCAACGGCAGCGTCGTCGTCACCAAGGTGCTCATCCCCGCGATCGCCGCCCCCCTGGTGGCCGGCCTGGCCGCGCTGCTGGCGGCGAAGATCACCTACAAGCTCGGCAACAAGGTCGGTGAGAAGACCTCCGCGAAGGGCTACCGCGCCGGACAGATCGCCTCGGCCGGCCTCGTCTCCCTCGCGCACGGCACCAACGACGCGCAGAAGACGATGGGCATCATCACGCTGGCGCTCATCGCCGGCAACGCGCTGCCCGCCGGCGCCAACCCGCCGGTCTGGGTCATCGTCTCCGCCGGCCTGGCCATCGCGATGGGCACCTACCTGGGCGGCTGGCGCATCATCCGCACCATGGGCAAGGGCCTGACCGACCTCCAGCCGCAGCAGGGCTTCGCAGCCCAGACCTCCGCGGCGAGCGTCATCCTGGCCTCCTCGACCCTCGGCTTCTCCCTCTCCACCACCCACGCGTGCTCCGGCGCGGTCATGGGTGCGGGCCTGGGACGCAAGGGCGGCGTGGTCCGCTGGTCCACCGCCACCCGCATGTTCATCGCCTGGGGCCTGACCCTGCCGGCCGCCGCCCTGGTCGCCGCCGGAGCCGAGCTCGTCATGCGGACCGGTGACATCGGCATCGCCGCCGTCACGGTCTTCCTGGTCGCCTCCTGCATCGCCATCTGGCTCATCTCCCGCCGTCAGGTCGTCGACCACCACAACGTCAACGAGGTGGAACCGGCCGGCGCCCCGGCGCCGGAGGCGGGCGTCGTGACCACGGCCATGGCCGCCGTCACCGTCCCGCCGACCACCGCCGCCGCCGCGGCCATGGCCGACGACGACCTCCGGGCCACCATCCCGGCCGCGACGACGACCCCGGCGGCTCCGGCCGCCGCGGTCTGACCGAGACCTGCAGAGGAACGGCAGTATGAAGATCGACTGGGAAGCCCTCGGCTCCGTCTTCGGGGTCAGCCTCTCCGCCACCGTCGCCCTCGTGGCCCTCTTCACCCTGGGCCTGGTGGGCCTGTCCAAGCACGAGGCCGCCACCGAGCAGGGCGGCAGCGCCACCCTGGCCCGCAGCGGGGCGTACGCCTGCTTCGCGCTCGTCACGGCGGCCGTGGCGTACGGGATCTACCTGATCGTGGCCTGAGACACACGGCGCGCGGGCTCCCTCCGGGTTTCACCCGGGGGGAGCTTTCGCATGACCGGCCCCGCGCCCGCCGTACGCCCGGCGCGGGCGGCACCGTACCCCGTCCGCGGCCCCGCCGCAGGTCAACGGCGAGTTGACGGGCCTTCGCGGTGCGTGGTGGACTGCCCGAGCCATTACGGCGGCATGGAGAGGAAGCCGGTGCGAATCCGGCGCGGTCCCGCCACTGTCACCGGAGCACTCGACCGAGTGCGACCCGGGAGCCAGGAACTCTCGCCGCCGGTCACGTCGAACCAGGGCGCGGACCCTGAGTGAGGACATGCCTTCCACCATGCGTGCCGACCGCGTCTTCGCGTACGGCGCCGCGGCGGGCCTGATCGGCGACCGGATCCTCGGGGATCCCCGCCGCGGGCACCCCGTGGCCGCCTTCGGACGGGCCGCCGCCGCCGTCGAGCGCGCCCTGTGGCGCGACGACCGCGCCCGGGGCGTCCTGCACACCCTGGTGTGCGCGGGGGGCGCGACCGCCGTCGGCGTGCTCGGCGCCCGCGCCGTGCGCTCCCGGCCCGCGGCCGCCCGTATCGCCCTGACCGCCGCCGCCACCTGGGCCGTCGTGGGCGGCACCTCGCTGGGCCGGGAGGCCCGCACCATCGGCGGGTCGCTGGCCGCCGGGGACGGCGAGGCGGCCCGGAAGCGGCTGCCGCACCTGTGCGGGCGCGATCCGCAGGCCCTGGACGAGCAGGAGATGGCCCGGGCCGTCGTGGAGTCCGTCGCCGAGAACACCTCCGACGCGGTCGTCGGGGCCCTGGTGTGGGGCGCCGTCGCCGGGGTCCCCGGCCTGCTGGCCTTCCGCGCCGTGAACACCCTGGACGCGATGGTCGGCCACAGGTCCCCCCGCCACCTGCGCTACGGCTGGGCCTCCGCCCGGCTCGACGACGTGGCGGGCTGGCCCGGCGCCCGGCTGACCGCGCTCGCCGCCGTCCTGGCCGGCCCCGACCGGCGGGGGGCCGTACGGGCCTGGCGCGCGGACGCGGCCCGGCACCCCAGCCCGAACGCCGGCCCCGTCGAGTCCTCCTTCGCGGGGGCGCTCGGCGTGCGCCTGGGCGGCACCCTGGCGTACGGCGGCCGCGTCGAGCACCGGGCCGTGCTGAACGGCGCGGCCGGACGTCCCGTCGAGGTCGCCGACATCGAGCGGGCGGTACGGCTGTCGCGGAACGTGACCTGGCTGGCACTGGGGGCCTGCGTGGCCGCCCGGACGCTGGCCGCGCGCGCCTCCCGCGGCGCCCTCCTCCCCCGCATCCCCCGTACGAGGAAAGGACGCCCGTGAGCGGCGCGAAGCGCGGCGGCGGACTACTGGTCGCCGGTACGACGTCGGACGCGGGCAAGAGCGTGGTCACGGCGGGCATCTGCCGCTGGCTGGCCCGCACCGGCGTGAAGGTGGCGCCCTTCAAGGCGCAGAACATGTCGCTGAACTCCTTCGTCACCCGGGAGGGCGCCGAGATCGGGCGCGCCCAGGCGATGCAGGCCCAGGCGGCCCGCGTGGAGCCGACCGCGCTGATGAACCCGGTGCTGCTCAAACCGGGCAGTGACCAGAGCAGCCAGGTGGTGCTGCTGGGCAGGCCGGTGGGCGAGATGAGCGCCCGCGGGTTCTTCGGGACGGCCGGGGGCGCCGCCCCCGGGGCGGCGCCGCAGGGCGGCCGGCGGGAACAGCTGCTCGGCGTCGTCACGGACTGCCTGGAACAGCTGCGGGGCACGTACGACGCCGTGATCTGCGAGGGCGCGGGCAGTCCGGCGGAGATCAACCTGCGCCGGACCGACATCGTGAACATGGGGATCGCCCGGGCCGCGCGGTTCCCGGTGGTCGTGGTCGGGGACATCGACCGGGGCGGGGTCTTCGCGTCCTTCTTCGGGACGACGGCGCTGCTGTCCCCGGAGGACCAGTCGCTGATCGCGGGGTACCTGGTGAACAAGTTCCGCGGCGACGTGTCGCTGCTGGAGCCCGGCATGGAGATGCTCCGCGGCCTCACGGGCCGGGGGACGTACGGGGTGCTGCCCTTCCGGCACGGCCTCGGCATCGACGAGGAGGACGGGCTGCGGGTCTCGCTGCGCGGCGCCGTCCGCGAGTCCGTGGTGGCGCCGCCGGTCGGCGAGGACGTGCTGCGGGTCGCGGTGTGCGCGGTGCCGTTGATGTCCAACTTCACCGACGTCGACGCGCTCGCCGCCGAGCCGGGGGTCGTGGTGCGGTTCGTGGACCGGGCCGAGGAGCTGGCCGACGCGGACCTGGTCGTCGTACCCGGCACGCGCGGCACGGTGAAGGCGCTGGCCTGGCTGCGCGAGCGCGGTCTCGCCGACGCGCTGGCGCGGCGGGCCGCCGCGGGCCGGCCGGTGCTGGGAATCTGCGGCGGGTTCCAGGTGCTCGGCGAGCACATCGAGGACGAGGTCGAATCGCGGGCCGGCGCGGTCGACGGCCTCGGCCTGCTGCCCGTACGCGTCCGCTTCGAGCGGGAGAAGACCCTCGCCCGGCCGACGGGCACCGCGCTCGGCGAGCCGGTCGAGGGGTACGAGATCCACCACGGCGTGGCCGAGGTGCTGGGCGGGGAGCCGTTCCTGGACGGGTGCCGGGTCGGGTCCGTGTGGGGGACCCACTGGCACGGCTCGCTGGAGTCGGACGGCTTCCGCCGGGCGTTCCTGCGCGAGGTCGCGGCGGCCGCCGGGCGGCGCTTCGTCCCCGCGCCGGACACCTCGTTCGGGGTGCTGCGCGAGGAACAGCTCGACCTGCTGGGCGACCTGATCGAGGAACACGCCGACACCGGCGCGCTGCTGCGGCTGATCGAGGACGGCGCCCCGGCGGGGCTGCCGTTCCTGCCGCCGGGCGCACCGTGACGGGCCCGGGCGCCGGCGCGCCCGGCACGGCGGCGGTCCGCGCCCTCACGCTCCCTGTGCCGCACATATCCCTAGAAGGAGTGAGCAACCGATGAGCACGCCCTATCCGTTCACCGCAGTGGTCGGCCAGAACGACCTGCGGCTGGCGCTCCTGCTCAATGCCGTGAGCCCGGCGGTCGGCGGCGTGCTCGTGCGCGGCGAGAAGGGGACCGCCAAGTCCACCGCCGTGCGTGCGCTGTCAGCGCTGCTGCCTCAGGTCGACGTCGTGTCCGGGTGCCGGTTCTCGTGCGCGCCCGCCGCGCCGGACCCGGCCTGCCCGGACGGCCCCCACGGACAGGCCCCCGGCGGCGTCCGGCCCGCACGGATGGTGGAACTGCCGGTGGGCGCCTCCGAGGACCGGCTCGTCGGCGCCCTCGACATCGAACGGGCCCTCTCCGACGGCGTGAAGGCCTTCGAGCCGGGCCTGCTGGCCGACGCCCACCGCGGCATCCTGTACGTGGACGAGGTCAACCTCCTCCACGACCACCTGATCGACCTGCTGCTGGACGCGGCCGCGATGGGCGCCTCGTACGTCGAGCGCGAGGGCGTCTCGGTCCGCCACGCCGCCCGCTTCCTGCTGGTCGGGACCATGAACCCGGAGGAGGGCGAGCTCCGCCCGCAGCTCCTGGACCGGTTCGGTCTGACGGTGGAGGTCGCCGCCTCCCGGGAGCCCGCCCAGCGCGTCGAGGTGGTGCGCCGCCGGCTCGCGTACGAGGACGATCCCGCGGGCTTCGCGGACCGCTGGGCCGGGGACGAGCACGAGGTCCGGGCCCGCGTGGTGGCGGCGCGGTCGCTGCTGCCGAAGGTGGTGCTCGGGGACGGCTCCCTGCTCCAGATCGCGGCGACGTGCGCCGGCTTCGAGGTCGACGGCATGCGCGCCGACATCGTGATGGCGCGGACCGCGACCGCGCTGGCCGCCTGGGCCGGCCGGACCGAGGTGCGCAAGGAGGACGTGCGGCAGGCCGCCCTGCTGGCCCTCCCCCACCGCCGGCGCCGCAACCCCTTCGACGCGCCGGGCCTGGACGAGGAGAAGCTGGACCGCATCCTGGACGGCTTCCCGGACGACGAGCCGGATCCGGAGCCGCAGGGCCCGGACGACGGCGCCCCGCAGGACGGCGGCCCCGACGACGGAGGCCCGGACGACGGAGGCTCCGACAACGGCGGCCCCGACGGCGGCGGCGGGCTCCCCCCGCGGGACGGCGGCCCCGACGCGCCCGAGCGGCAGCAGCACCCCGAGGACGGCCGGCCCCAGGAGACGGCCGGGGAGCAGGACGCCCCCGAGGGCCCGCAGCCGTCCGGGGCGGCCGAGGCCGCGCCCGAGCAGGCCGCGGTGCGCGCCGCCGAGCCGTTCCGCACCAAGGTGCTGAGCGTGCCGGGCCTAGGCGAGGGCGCGGCCGGGCGGCGCTCGCGCGCCCGCACCGCCCACGGCCGTACCACCGGCGCCCGGCGCCCTCGCGGCCAGCTGACCAAGCTGCACCTGGCGGCGACCGTGCACGCGGCGGCCCCGCACCAGAAGGCCCGCGGGCGCAGCGGGCGCGGCCTGGTGATCCGCAAGGACGACCTGCGGCAGGCGACCCGGGAGGGCCGCGAGGGGAACCTCGTCCTCTTCCTCGTCGACGCCTCCGGCTCCATGGCCGCCCGGCAGCGGATGAGCGCGGTCAAGGGCGCCGTGCTGTCGCTGCTGCTGGACGCCTACCAGCGCCGCGACAAGGTCGGCCTGATCACCTTCCGGGGCTCCGGCGCCGAGCTGGCGCTGCCGCCGACCTCCTCGGTCGACTCGGCCGCCGCGAGGCTGGAGCAGCTGCCGACCGGGGGCCGCACCCCACTGGCCGCCGGTCTGCTGAAGGCCCGTGAGGTGCTGCGGATCGAGCGGCTGCGGGACCCCTCGCGGAGGCCGCTGCTGGTCGTGGTCACCGACGGGCGGGCCACCTCGGCGGGCGGGCTCGGCGGCGGGCTGCCGGGGGACACGCCCCGCGAGCTGTCGGGCCGTGCCGCCCGGCTGCTGGCGGCCGAGGGCCTCACCTCCGTGGTCGTGGACTGCGAGTCCGGACCGGTCCGGCTGGGGCTGGCGGGGGTGCTGGCCGCGGACCTCGCGGCGCCCGCCGTGACCCTGGACGGGCTGCGGGCCGACTCGCTGGCCGGGCTCGTGAAGGACGTGCGTACCGCCGTGACCACCACCTCATCACCGCAGAACCGCAACAGGAGGGCCGCGTAATGCCGCAGGGACAGCCGTCCGTCGTTCCGGACGACGGACTCACGACGCGCCAGCGCCGCAACCGCCCGCTCGTCTTCGTCCACACCGGCCCCGGCAAGGGCAAGTCGACGGCGGCCTTCGGGCTGGCGCTGCGCGCCTGGAACCAGGGCTGGCCGATCGGGGTGTTCCAGTTCGTCAAGTCGGCGAAGTGGAAGGTCGGCGAGGAGAACGCGCTCAAGGTGCTCGGCGCCTCCGGCGAGGGCGGCTCCGTCGTCTGGCACAAGATGGGCGAGGGCTGGTCCTGGGTGCAGCGCGACGCCCAGCTCGACAACGAGCAGGCGGCCAGGGAGGGCTGGGAGCAGGTCAAGCGCGATCTGGCCGCCGAGACGCACAAGCTGTACGTCCTCGACGAGTTCGCGTACCCGATGCACTGGGGCTGGATCGACGTCGACGAGGTCATCGAGGTGCTGCGCAGCCGCCCCGGTGCCCAGCACGTGGTCATCACGGGGCGCAACGCACCGCAGAAGCTGGTCGAGTTCGCGGACCTGGTCACCGAGATGACCAAGGTCAAGCATCCGATGGACGCCGGCCAGAAGGGCCAGAAGGGCATCGAGTGGTGACGTCCCTCGGCATACCGCGGCTGGTCGTCGCCGCTCCGTCCTCCGGGAGCGGCAAGACCACCGTCACCACGGGCCTGATGGCCGCCTTCGCGGAGCGCGGCCTCGCCGTGTCCCCGCACAAGGCCGGGCCCGACTACATCGACCCCGGGTACCACGCGCTGGCCACCGGCCGGCCGGGGCGGAACCTGGACGCGTTCATGTGCGGGCCGGACCTGGTCGCGCCGCTGTTCGCGCACGGGGCCGCCGGGTGCGACCTCGCGGTCGTCGAAGGCGTGATGGGGCTCTACGACGGCGCCGCCGGGCGGGGCGAGCTGGCGTCCACGGCGCAGGTCGCGAAGCTGCTGCGGGCGCCGGTGGTGCTGGTCGTCGACGCGTCCTCGCAGTCGCGGTCGGTGGCGGCGCTCGTGCACGGCTTCGCCTCCTTCGACCCGCAGGTGCGCCTGGGCGGCGTGATCCTCAACAAGGTCGGCTCCGACCGGCACGAGGTGATGCTGCGGGAGGCGCTGGAGGAGGCCGGGATGCCGGTGCTCGGCGTGCTGCGCCGGGCCCCGCAGGTGGCCGCGCCCTCGCGGCACCTGGGGCTGGTCCCGGTCGCCGAGCGGCGGGCCGACGCCCTGGCCTCGGTGGCGGCGCTGGCGGAGCAGGTGCGCCGGGGCTGTGACCTGGACGCCCTGATGGCCCTGGCCCGGACGGCCCCGCCGCTGCACTGCCAGCCCTGGTCGCCGTCGGCCGCCCTGGCGGGTGCGGGGGGCGGCTCGGCGCGACCGGCGGACGGCTCGGCGCGACCGGCGGACGGCTCGGTGAGCGCTGCCGGACCGGCGGAGGCCGTCCCCGGGCTCCCCGGCGGGCGGCCGGTCGTCGCCGTCGCGGGCGGTCCGGCGTTCACCTTCTCGTACGCCGAGCACGCGGAGTTGCTTGCCGCGGCGGGTGCCGAGGTCGTCACCTTCGATCCGCTGCGGGACGAGGAGCTCCCCGAGGGCACCGGCGGTCTGGTGATCGGCGGCGGCTTCCCCGAGGTGTACGCGCCCGAACTGTCCGCCAACGAGGCGCTGCGCCGGTCGGTGGCGGCCTTCGCCGCGGCGGGCGGCCCGGTGGCCGCCGAGTGCGCCGGGCTGCTGTACCTGGGGCGGTCGCTGGACGGGAAGCCCATGTGCGGGGTGCTCGACGCCGACGCCCGGATGTCGGAGCGCCTCACCCTGGGCTACCGCGAGGCGGTGGCGGTGTCCGACAGCGCGCTCGCGGCGGCCGGGACCCGGCTGCGCGGGCACGAGTTCCACCGGACGGTGATCGAGCCGGGTGCCGGCGCCGCTCCCGCGTGGGGGTTCACGCACCCGGAGCGCCGGGTCGAGGGCTTCGTGCAGCAGGGCGTGCACGCCAGTTACCTGCACACGCACTGGGCGGCGGAGCCGTCCGTCGCCCGCCGCTTCGCGCGGGCGGCCGCGGGCCGGCCGTGAGCTCACTCCGCGAGGCCGACCACCAGCCAGATCCCGGCCACCCCGCCCACCGTGCACATCAGCGTGGACAGGGCGGGGTGTTCGTGGTGCGCCTCGGGCAGGATCTCGGCGGCGGCCAGGTACAGCAGGACCCCGCCGAAGAACCCGAGGTACGCGCCGAGCGTTTCCTCCGGAAGGGTGAACAGCAGGGTGGACGCCGCGCCCACGACCGGGGCCAGGGCGTCCGCGAAGAGCATCGTCACCGCCTTGCGGCGGTCGTTCCCGTACAGGCTGGTGAGCGTGTACGTGTTGAACCCGTCGGCGAAGTCGTGGGTGATGACGGCCAGCGCCACGGCGACGCCCATGCCCCCGCCGACCTGGAACGCCGCGCCCAGCGCGACCCCGTCGGCGAGGCTGTGGCCGACCATCGCGGCGGCCGCCGTGAGCCCCACCTCGGGTGTGCGGGCCCCGTTCCGGGCGCCGTGCGAGGCCCGGCGTACGGCCAGCACGCGTTCCACGACGTGCGCGACGAGGAAACCGGCCACGAAGAGCAGCAGGGCGAGCGGGACGCCGAAGACCTCGTCGCCCGCCGCGTGCAGGGCCTCCGGGAGCAGGTCCAGGCCGACGACGCCGAGCATCAGCCCGCCGGCCAGGCCCAGTACGAGGTGTCGGCGGTCGGTGACGCGCTGCGCCGTCCATCCGCCCGCCAGGGTCATCAGGAACGCGCCCAACGCGACGATCACGGCCATGTCCCCCTGGATACCGACTCCCGGCCCCGCGCGCACGTCCGCGCCCAGGTACCGGGGGGCGGCCGGTTGACGAACGGACGGCGGCGGGCGAGGTTCGGGGGGTGCGCGGTGGACGGTTCCGGGTGGTGCCCGGGTGACGGTGACGACGGAGGGAGGCTTCCCGGTGGGTGAGTACGCGACGCGGTTGGTGGTCGGGGTCGGCGGACGCGCGGGGGTCTCCGTGGCGGAGGTCTGCGCGCTGGTCGAGGAGACGCTGCGGGGGGCCGGTCTGGCCGCCGCGGCGGTGACGGCGCTGGCCACGGTGGAGTCGAAGGCGGACGAGGCGGGGATCGTCGGCGCGGCGAAACGTTTCGGCGTGCCGCTCATCGGCTACTCCGCCGAAGTACTGGCCGAGGTCCCGGTGCCGCACCCCTCGGAGGCGGCGCGCGCGGCCGCCGGAACCCCGTCGGTGGCGGAGGCCGCGGCGCTGGCGGGGGGCGGACACCTCCTCGTGCCCAAGCGCCGGTCGGTGGCGGCGACCTGCGCGGTGGCCACGGCGCAGGGGCACGACCTGCGCCACCACGGCGATGCGGAGGTGCGGGACGCGGACGCCGCGCTGGTGGACCTCGCGGTCAACGTACGGGCGCACACTCCCCCGGAGTGGCTCACGCGGCGGATCGCGGCGTCCCTCGGGGATCTCGCGGCGTACCCCGACGGCCGGGCGGCCCGCGCGGCCGTCGCGGACCGGCACGGGCTGCCGGTCGAGCGGGTGCTGCTGACGGCCGGGGCGGCGGAGGCGTTCGTGCTGATCGCGCGGGCCCTGGACGCCGTGCGGCCGGTGGTGGTGCATCCGCAGTTCACCGAGCCGGAGTCGGCCCTGCGGGACGCGGGCCACCGGGTCGAGCGGGTCGTGCTGCGGGCGGAGGACGGGTTCCGCCTGGACCCGGCGGCGGTGCCCGAGGACGCGGACCTGGTGGTGGTCGGCAATCCGACGAACCCGACCTCCGTGCTGCACCCGGCGGACACCCTGGCCGCACTGGCGCGGCCGGGCCGCCTCCTGGTGGTGGACGAGGCGTTCATGGACGCGGTCCCGGGCGAGCGGGAGGCCCTGGCCGGACGGATGGACCTGCCGGGCCTGGTGGTGCTGCGGAGCCTGACGAAGACCTGGGGGCTGGCCGGGCTGCGGATCGGCTACGTCCTGGCCGAGCCCGCGGTGATCGCGAAGCTGGCGGCCGCGCAGCCGCTGTGGCCGGTGTCGACCCCGGCGCTGGTGGCCGCCGAGGCCTGCGTGGCCCCGGCGGCACTGGCCGAGGCGGAGGAGGCGGCGCGGCAGGTCGCGGTGGACCGGGCGCACCTGCTGGCCGGGCTCGCGGAGTTCGAGGAGATCACCATCACGGGAGTGGCGCAGGGGCCGTTCGTCCTGATCCGGGTGGACGGTGCCGCGGAGGTCCGCCTCCGGCTGCGCGCCCTCGGGTTCGCGGTCCGGCGCGGGGACACCTTCCCCGGGCTGGACCGCTCCTGGCTGCGGCTGGCGGTCCGCGACCGGGTGACGACGGGCCGGCTGCTCCAGGCCCTGGACCACGCGCTGGCCCTCACCGGCGGCCGCTGACCCCGGGGCGGACCTCCCGCCACCGCCGCGCGCCCGCGGTCCCCGTACGGGCGGCGTACCCTGACGCCGGAGCGCAGGGGGCGGCGACGAGCCCCGCGGCGGACGGACGCACCGGGGGTCGGACATGAAGGCAACCGTCGGGATCTGCGCGGCACTGGCCGCACTGGCCGTGGTGGGCGGCGGCGTCTACGCCGCGCCCCGGCTGCTGGACCGCGGCGGTGCGCCCGCCGCGCAGCAGCGGCTCCAGGACGGGGCGGGGCGGGGCGGCGACGCGTCCGAGACGCCGTCCCCGCGGGCGCCGGCCGCCCCGGCGGGTCGGCCGTTCACCCTGGTGGCGACCGGCGACATCATCCCGTACCCGTCGATCATCCAGCGGGCGGCCGACGACGCGGGCACGGCCGGGGGGTACGACTTCCGCCCGATCCTCGCCGGGGTCAAACCCCTCGTCTCCGCGGCCGACCTGGCGATATGCCACCACGAGATACCGTACGGGCGGCCCGGCGGACCGTACACGGGCTACCCGCTCTTCAAGGCCCCGCACCAACTGGCCGACGCCCTCGGGGACGCGGGCTACGACAGCTGTTCCACGGCCTCGAACCACACCCTGGACGACGGCTTCGAGGGCCTCGCCCGCACCCTGGAGCACCTCGACCGCGCCGGGGTCCCGCACGTCGGTTCGGCCCGCAGCGCCCAGGAGGCCGCCGCGCCGGCCGTGATGTCGGCCGGCGGCGCCAAGGTGGCGCAGCTGTCGTACACGTACGGCACGAACGGCATCCCCCTCCCCCCGGACAAGCCGTGGGCGGTGAACCTCGTCGACCGGGACAGGATCGTCGCCGACGCCCGCGCCGCCCGGGCCGGGGGTGCGAACGTGGTGGTGCTGAGCGTCCACTGGGGCACCGAGTGGCAGACGGCCCCCGACCAGCAACAGCGTGAGCTGGCGCAGGCGCTGACCGCGTCCCGCGGCGCCGACGGGCTCCCCGACATCGATCTGGTCCTGGGCACCCACAACCACGTGCCGCAGCCCTACGAGAAGATCAACGGCATCTGGGTGGTCTTCGGCATGGGCGACCAGGTCGCCAGCTTCGTGCCAGCGGACAAGCTGCGCGGCAACCAGTCCTCGGTGCCCCGGTTCACCTTCGCCCCGGCGGCGGACCGCCCGGGTCGCTGGGAGGTGGTCAAGGCCGAGTACCTGACGCAGTTCTCGGACACGGGGCCGCCGTTCCGCGTCGTCTGCGCGTCCTGCGCGGCGGCCGACACCGGGCTCGGGGCGGCCAAGCGCGCCGAGTACGCGCGGATCGACCGGCAGGTCACGGAGGCCGTGCTGTCGCGCGGCGCGGCGGGACAGGGGCTGGAGCACGCCACCCGCTGAGCCCCCACCCGTGGCGGCCGTGCCCCTGCCTCCTGCCCCGCCCGGAACCGGTAGCCCCTCCGCCCCGGCTCCGGCTTCCCCCGGCTCCGGCTTCCCCCGGTTCCGCCGGGCGCATCCCGTTGAGCACTCCCCTCCGGGTGCTCCTCGGGACGGCGCTCCCCTAGGGGGTCACGAGGTCCTGCGCCGCCGGGTCAGGACCAGGGCGCCCCCGCCGATGCCGAGCAGGACCAGGGCGGCGCCCGCGACGTACGGGGCCGTCGAACCGCCGCCGGTCTCGGCCAGGTTGGCGCCGGTGGTGACGGTGCCGGTCCGGGTGTCCGCGACCGCCTGCGGCCTCACGTCGGGCTTCCCCTCCGGCTTCGGCGGGATCGGGGCGGGCGCCGGCGGGGACGTGCAGTGCGCCTCGGCGAGCACGATCTCGCCCTGCACCTCGGCCACGTTCAGGTTCAGCGGGTTGACCGAGATCGTGAGCCGGAGCGCCGACGCGGCCGCCGCGTCGGAGGTGGTCTCGGTGCCGGACAGCTCCATGGTGACCAGGCCCATGCCCGGGACCTCGACCTTGGTCGGCCCGCCGGCGGACAGGGTGACCTTCTTGCCGAGCGCGGTGACCTTGCCGAGGACGTTCGCGCTCGCCACGGGCTTCCTGCCCGCCTCGCAGACGGCCTTGGAGGTGACCTGCTCCACCTCGACGAGCGAGAGGGCCGGCAGCCCCGGCACGTGCACCCGGGCCTTGGCGAGGTTGACCTCGGCCTCGGCCTTGTTCTTGTCCGCGGTCGCCTCGGACGTGGCCACGTCGGCGCGGAGCACGCTGACCGGGGCGCCTCCCTCGACGCCGTCCAGGGTGACGGTCAGCGCCGTCTTCTGCGCCGGGGCGGCCGGGGCGGTGACCTCGTTGAGCGTCGTTTTCAGGGGGATGTCGACGGTCTTGTCGAGCAGGCCCACGTCCAGGCCGGCCCGCAGGACGACGGCTCCGGCCTTGCCCGCTCCCCCGGGCCCCGCGCCGCCGCCTCCCGTGGCGGAGGCGGGGGGAGCGGCGAGCAGGGCGACGGCTCCCGTCGCGAGCAGGACGACCGCGGGCATGCGGAGGGTGTTGCTGTTCAAGGTGGTGGAACCCCCGGGGAGATGGGTGCCGTCGCGGCGCCAATGGGGGACATCGCACGCGCCGACGGCTTCGACCCTCGGAATCTTTACGCACTGTGGGTGAACGGGCGGCAACCTGACGTCAGTTCACCCCAATGGGTGGTTTCCACGCATACATTCGATTTTCCACGCCCCAGGAGGAACGCGAGTGCGCTCTTTTCGCAGGCGCCCCGGCACGGGGAGCCTCGCGGGCGTGCACAACGACGCCGGAGCCCCCGATGTCACGCCCCGTCAACGCGGCGCCACCGGCCCCGGGGTCCGGTCCGCCCCCCGGCCCGCACCACCCCCGGCCCGGAACCCGGACCCGGACACCGGTCCGCGGGCGGCCTCAGGCGCGGACCGTGCCGTTCACCACGACCCGCAGCGGCCGCGCGAGCGCGCGCACGTCGGCCCGCGGGTCCTCGGCGTACACCACGAGGTCCGCCGGCGCCCCCTCGACCAGGCCGGGCCGGCCGAGCCACGCACGGGCGGCCCAGGTGGTGGCCGAGAGCGCCTCCAGCGGCGGGATGCCGGCCTTGACCAGCTCGGCCACCTCCGCCGCGACCAGCCCGTGCGGCAGCGAGCCGCCCGCGTCCGTGCCGACGTACACGGGAACCCCTGCGTCATAGGCCGCCCGGACGGTGTCGTACCGGCGCTCGTGCAGCCGTCGCATGTGCGCCGACCAGCGCGGGAACTTCGCCTCGCCGCCCGCCGCCATCTTCGGGAACGTCGCGATATTCACCAGGGTCGGGACGATCGCGACGCCGCGCTCCGCGAACAGCGGGACGGTGTCCTCGGTGAGCCCGGTGGCGTGCTCGACGCAGTCGATGCCCGCCTCGACCAGGTCCCGCAGCGAGTCCTCCGCGAAGCAGTGCGCGGTGACGCGGGCGCCGAGCCGGTGCGCCTCGGCGATGGCCGCCTCGACCTCCGCGCGGGGCCAGCAGGCCGTCAGGTCGCCCGCCTCGCGGTCGATCCAGTCCCCCACCAGCTTCACCCAGCCGTCGCCCCGCAGCGCCTCCCGGCCGACGTACTCGACGAGGTCGGCCGGCTCGATCTCGTGGGCGTAGTTGCGGATGTAGCGGCGGGTGCGCGCGATGTGGCGACCCGCCCTGATGATCTTCGGGAGGTCCTCGCGGCCGTCGATCCAGCGGGTGTCCGAGGGCGATCCCGCGTCGCGGATCAGCAGGGTGCCCGCGTCCCGGTCGGTGAGTGCCTGGCGCTCGGCCGTCCCGGCGTCGACCGGGCCGTGGGAGTCGAGCCCGACGTGGCAGTGCGCGTCGACCAGGCCGGGCAGGGCCCAGCCGGTCACCGTGGTGATCTCGCGGGCGGTCGGCGGGCGTTCCCAGGAGATCCGCCCGCCGACCACCCAGAGCTCGTCGCGGACGTCGTCGGGGCCGACGAGCACCCGCCCCTTCACGTGCAACACCGCGACGTCCCGCGGGACGTCGGCATCTGTGTCGGTGTCGGTCACATCGGCATCGGTCATGTCGGCACTGTACGTGCGTGCTCGGTACGCTCTCCCGGTACATCCGGACGACCCCGGACGAGCCCGGACGAAGAGAGCGCCGCCGTGACCCACCCCCTCCTGGACTTCCCGCCGCTGACCGCGGAGCGCTTCGCGTCGATCGAGCGTCGGGTCGCCGAACTCCTCTCCACCCGGCAGGACGTGGTGATCACCCAGGGCGAGGCGCTGCTGCCCCTTGAGGGGTGCATCCGGTCGGGAGCACGGCCCGGTTCGACGGCGCTGAACGTCGTGACCGGCCCGTACGGGACCACCTTCGGCAACTGGCTGCGCGACTGCGGGGCCACGGTGGTGGACCTGGAGGTGCCCTTCGACACCGCGGTGACGGCCGGGCAGGTGGCGGCGGCGCTCGCCGAACGCCCGGAGATCGACTTCGTCTCCCTCATCCACGCCGAGGCGGCCACCGGCAACACCAACCCGGTCGCGGAGATCGGCGAGGCCGTACGGGCCCACGGCGCGCTGTTCATGCTCGACGCGGTGGCGTCGGTGGGCGCCGAACCGCTGCTCCCGGACGCGTGGGGCGTCGACCTGTGCGTGATCGGCGCGCAGAAGGCGATGGGCGGCCCGGCGGGGGTCTCGGCGGTGTCGGTGTCGGAGCGCGCCTGGGCCCGCTTCGCGGAGAACCCGGCGGCCCCGCGCCGCTCGTACCTGTCCCTCCTGGACTGGAAGGAGCGCTGGATCGACGGCGGTCGCACGGCGCTGCTCCACGCTCCGGCGCAGCTGGAGATGCTGGCCCTGGAGGCCTGCCTGGACCGGATCACCGCCGAGGGCCTCCCCGTGGTGGAGGCCCGCCACGCTGCCGCGGCCGCGGCGACCCGGGTGGGCGCGGCGGCCCTGGGCCTCGCCCCGTTCGTGGGCCGGGCGGCGGAGGCGGCCCCGGTGGCCACCACCCTGCGCGTCCCGGACGCCTCGCTGGTGGCGGCCAAGGCGCTGGCCGCCGATCCGGCGGCCCCGCTCGCCGCCGGGGGCGGCGCGCTGGCGAAGGAGATGGTCCGGGTCAACCACTACGGACGGGCGGCCTCGCTGCCGGTGGTGCGCAGCGCGCTGGCCGCCCTCGCGACGGCTCTGGGCGTCGAGCCGGGCCCGGCGCTCGACGCGGCGGGCGCGGCGTGGGAGGCGGCCCTGCGCTGACCCGCGGGGTCGGCGCGGACGGCGGGCGGCCGGGCGGCGGCTCCGCGGGCGCACGCCCCGGTGCCGGCCCGTCAGGACAGGGCGTCGAGCAGCCGGTCCACGTCGGCCTCGGTGGTGTAGAGGTGGAACGAGGCCCGCAGGGCGCCCGCGCGGGCGGCGGTGGCGATGCCGGCCGCCTGGAGGGCGGGCAGGCGGTCGGCGAGGCCCGGAACGGAGACGATGGCGGCGTCGCCGGGCACCGGTTCGTGGCCCAGCCGGGCGAGCCCGGACCGGTAGCGGGCGGCCAGGGCGGTGTCGTGCGCGTGCACCGCCCCGATGCCGACGCCCTCCAGCAGCGCCAGCGAGGGCTCGGCCGCGTGGTAGGCGAGGAAGGCCGGGGACTCGTCGAACTTCCTTGCGCCGTGGGCCAGTTCCGGCATCGGCCCGTACGTGGCGTCCCACATGGACTCGGCCGCGACCCAGCCGGCGTGCAGCGGGGTCAGGGTGTGCTCGGCGTCCTCCGAGACGGTCAGGTAGGAGGCTCCGCGGGCGCCGAGCAGCCACTTGTACACCCCGCCGGACCAGTTCGCTGACGAGGCCAACGAGCACCAGGACCACGGCGAGCACCAGGCCGTGTCAACCAAAACTGACGCTATCTGGTAGCACCCTTTCCGCCCGCTGACCCAACGGCAGAGGTGCGCGGTACCGGCCCCGACTCGGGGATATCGCCCGCAGAGTTCCGAGGTTCGAGCCCTCGGGCGGGCACTAGTCGATGACGTGCATCCCACGTACCGGCTCGCAGTACGTCTGTCCGTTGCTGTCGACCAGCGCGGTTCGGCTGTACGCCTCCCACTGGAGACCAAGACCGCACGTTTGGCAGCGTCCGGCAAAACGGCGGTAGCCCGGAGCGGGCTCGGCTGCCTCATTGGTTGTTGTCATCCGACCAACGTAAGACACGACACTGACAGGGAGCCGCATGCGCTGTATCGACTGCACTGAGCCCGCGACATATCGGGGCCGCTGCAAGACGCACCACGGGGCCTACGAGGACCGGATTACGGTCCGTACACGACGAGCCCGGAGCCGACACCGTGCGGCCCGCTATGACGCTGCTGCGCGACTCCGTCGACTCGTGACGGACCGGGGCTCGGGATGGTGTGACTGGTGCCTGAACGACTTCCCCGCTTCCGGGGTGGACGTGGACCACGTGCGTCCGCTGTCCCTCGGTGGCGAGGACGTAGACGGCAACGTGCAAGTGCTGTGCCACGGCTGCCACGGGCTCAAGACGCGTACAGAGTTCGGGGCCGCTGTTCCGTCGCGCTGAGGCGTCCTACTGGTGCGCCCACCACGTGGCAACGGTGCCTGCGGCTGTGGCTACCAGCGAGACGAGCCACACGGGCACGCGCTGAACGGTCAAGTGCAGTCCGCCGCAGCGGATTTCGAGTGCTGGAAGCGAGGTGGTGGCTTTCGTGCTGCGGCTCATCTTGTCGTCCTCCCTCTTGGCGTCGCCCTGTTGGCGTCGCTGCCCTCTGGCTCCTGTCGCGCGCCATTGCGTGACGCAGGTGTTGAAGGAAGAATGAGGAAGCACCGCAACGCCACGGCCGGTTCCGCTCAGAGCTATGCCGTTACGTGAGGCACCCGAGAGCCTATGGACAGTTTTGGTACGACTGGTCCGGGGGCTCGGGTACAGCTGGGCCGGAACGCCTGGGCACTGTGCAGGTAGGAGCGCTGGAGGTATCCGAACGGCACGGACCTGCATCGACGTGAGCTCGGCAGAATGGTCGAAGGCGGCGACGGAGCGCATGTGTTCGGTAAGCCGGAGGCGTTGCTGCCCCCGAGGACTATCGCGCTGATCACGTCATCGGGCTATCGCGCTTGCCGGTGACGTCGCGGCGGACGACGACCTGCGGGTGGATCACGACGTGGATGCAGTGGCCCTGACTGCACTGCTCATTGCGCCAAGGGTCAGGAGGACGTACACGCCAATGGTTGGCCACCTTCGTACCGGGTGAGCCTCACCTTTGTGGTTCCTCCGACGATCTCGACGACGGAGTGGCTGGAGGTCCAGCCGTTCTCCTCCCCGTGGGGGTGCGCACTCACATGTTCGCCGTGCCCCGTAGATCCCGCCCCCGCGCTCTGTCCCGGGTGCACCAGTCCGCCATGAGCCGGCGAGCGCTGCGGCTAGCGGGTCGTCCACCATGTTGCAGCGGCGCCGCTGGCTGTGGTGATCAGTCCGACGAGCCAACCGGGGATGCGTTGCACGGTCAAGTGCAGCCCACCGAAGCGCAGTTCGAGCACGGGGCGGCTCGTGGTCTCTGGATTCATGCCTCAAGTGAAGCACCGCCTACCCCCTATGCGTCATGCGCCGCATCTGTACAAAGCCGAGAGTCGCAACTTGACACTCTGGATAAGCGAGCCTCTCACCTTGTGTTTTTCGTCGGCTGTTACCGCCCCAACCTCACGAGTGCTGCCCGAGCTCATGACGTACCACCGACAAAGAAGCTCACGTGACGTCGAACGTGCGCGTGTACGTCCCCTGACCCTGCCTAGGAGGTGTCCCCCATGCCGCGTAAGCCCCGCCCCCCATGCTCGGTACCCGACTGTCCTGAGCTCACCCGAGCCGGCGGACGCTGTGCCGCTCATGAGCGCGAGGCGAACGCGGACCGTGCTTCACGGGGTGGCGCTGTCTATGACACACGCTGGCAGCGCATGCGCAGGGCCTACCTGTACCGGCATCCGTGGTGCGTGCTGTGTGGCCGCCTGGCCAACGTGGCGGACCATTACCCTTTGTCCCGGCGCGAGTTGATTGCACGGGGCGACGCGAACCCGGACGGGCCGAACCATCTGCGTCCGCTGTGCATCGCGTGCCACAACCGCGAGACCGCACGCAATCAACCGGGCGGGTTCGCTGCGGAAGCACGTTCACGGCGCGAATCGCGCGAGGCTCCGCCGTTCTGACCAGGGGGGTACCCCCGACCCCTCCCACGCCCGAGCGGCAGGGAGGGAAAAAGTTAGCGTGGCTAAACAAGTCGTTTCTGTGGGCTACCCCTGTCGTGCTCCGCGAATCAGCAGCGTGCCAATCCGGCGCTTACCGGTGGCGGGGGCCGGTAGCACCACGGCCGTCACGTCCTCAAACCCGTATCCCTTGAACATGGAGGCCCACGTTTCCGGCGGATAGTCCCAACGCTTGACCACCGCGGGGTCTTCATCCGGACCGCGTGGGATGTACGACGCCTGGCAGCCGTAGCAGCCATCAACGGCCGGATGCTGCGACATGGCGAAGACCCCACCCGGTGCGAGCCGACTGTGAACGGCGGGAAGCATCAGCCCGGGATCGGTGAAGTAGGCGGCGCCGAAGACGGAGTAGACCGCATCGAAGCTCACGGGCGAGTCCGCGAGGAAGGCCAGCGCCTCGCTCTGGTGCAGCTCCATACCGCCTACGTCGTCCCAGCGCTGCCGGGCCTTGCCGAGCTGTGCGGGCGACAGGTCCACCCCTACCGCGCGCATCCCCAGAGTGGCCATGTGGGCCAGGTTCCCGCCCGATCCGCACCCCAGGTCGAGCACACGGCTACCAGGCTCCGCGTCAAGCACTTCGGCGCCCGGTCCGTGGTCGGCATGCTGAGTCCAGTTGAACCATGTGGTCTCGCCCTTGGCATTCGTCGCGCGCCGTTGGGGCTTGCTCTGCGAATAGGTGTCCCACGCAGCACTACGGGTGTCTGCCACTTCGCTTCCGTTCTTGCTCATGGGCACAGCCGCCCGGCGTGAGGAACCGGGCGGCTGGCCGACTGGGGTGCGGTGGTGCTACTTCACCGACCTCGATCTCCGGGCCTGGGTGCTGTCCCCCACGGGCCGGCATTTGATGTTGCCTCTGCGCACAGGTCGGAACGACGACGTTCCGGGCGTCGTCCGGGCGTCACTCGGAGGGACGTCAATGACACCCCCAGGGGCGTCAAACCGGTGTCATTGGCAAGCGGTTAGGTCTAGCTTTGACGGTCATGACGACGACCGCAATCGTGCCGAATGATGTGCTGCGGGCCGTGCGTATCGGCCTGCGCTTAAGCCAAGACGACTTCGCCAAAGCCCTGCGCCGGGCGGGGCAGGAACTCGGGGAACCCAACGAGGCGTCAAAGCGGTTGGTGCAGCGCTGGGAATCGGGTACGAGCAAGACACCTCGGGGCGTGTACTCCAGGGCGCTGGAGCGGGTCACAGGGCGCCCGGTGGAGGCACTGGGGTTCACCTTGCCGGTACCCATGGCGAGAGTCACCACAGACAAGGCAGGAGGGCACGACATGGACGCTGGAGCAGGTGGGGTTGCCTCTGCCGCCGTAAGCGCTCAGACAGCCGCACAGGCGGGCGACGGGACGTTCGCGGGAGTGTGGCTCAGCCGGTACGAGTTCTACTCGTCCAGCCGGGGCGAGACGTACGAGGGGAAGCACTACGTCGTTCTCGTCCAGCACGGGAACCGGCTGACCGCGCAGAGTCTGCCGGGGGCGTCCAGCAACCCGGACAGCCCGCTCACCCTGGACCTGACCGTGGACCGGAACGTGGTCACCGGGTCGTGGGTCGAGCAGACCGCAGCGGATGGGTACTACAACGGCGCCCGGTACCACGGCGCCATTCAGTTGCTGGTCGAGCCGACCGGGCGGCGCATGGCCGGTAAGTGGGTCGGGTTCGGGAAGGACTTCGACGTGAACACCGGACCCTGGGAACTGCGCCTGGTCGACCGGTCCACCAGCAAGGCGACGTTGGAGCGGTACAGCAGCCCGCCGGAGTAGGAACCGCCCCGCTCCACAGCCCCGTCATCCTGCTTCTCCGCGGGGTGGCGGGGCCTTCTGCTGCCCTCAACTGCCAAGCCATAGACGCAGGTCAGAGCCTCGCGGTAACCTGTGGTTCCGTTGGTTCACGGGCAGGCGATGTCGCTCCAGATCTCGACGCGCATGATCCTTCTTCTCTCCGGGGTCGGAACGGGATGAAACAGTTCCCCCTTCAACGACCTGAGAGTACGTCCCATTCCCCGGTTCGTTCCCCGGTCGGCGGGGTCACCGCGAGCCACAGGACGCGGTGGGAACCCGAGGCGGCGGGCTCCGGTTCCGGGAGCCAGCCCCTGCGGGCGTAGAAGGCCCGGGCGCGCAGGTTGTGTTCGTAGACCTCCAGCCGGACCCTGGCCGCCCCGGCCCGGCGCCAGGCGTCGAGGCAGGCCGCGTGCAGGGCGGACCCGGTGCCCCGGCGCCAGTGGTCCGGGTCGACGTGGAGCTGGGTGAGGGTGGTCTCGCCGTCCGCGGTGCGGAACGCGGCGACGCCGGTGACGCGCCCGTCCCGCTCGGCGCAGAGCACGCTGCCGTCGGCCGCCGACCGGGCGACGGCGCGGGACCAGCCCTCGCGGGTCCGCGCGAGCTCGGCCGCGCCGCCGTAGGCCTCCTCGGGGAGGCGGCCCTGGTAATAGGTGGCCCGCGCCCGGCTGTGGAGGGCGGCTATGGCGTCGAGGTCGGCGGGTCGCGCGGTCCTGATCATGGAATGACCGACGCGCCGGGAACCGCGAAGGTTCCCGGCGCGCCGGCCGTGCGGTCCGCGTGGCCCCTACTTCAGCCACGCCTCCATCATCTTCTGCGCGATGGGGGCGGCGAGCTTGCCGCCGCCGATCTCGGAGCGGTCGGTGTCCGAGTTCTCGATCACGACCGCGACGGCGATCTGCTTGCCGTTCAGCTTTCCGTACGAGGTGAACCAGGCCAGCGGCGAGAGGCTGTTGTTGACGCCGCGCTGGGCGGTGCCCGTCTTGCCGCCCACCTCGGCGCCGCTCACCTGGGCGGGCCTGCCGCCGCCCTCGCTGACCACCGTCTTCATCGCGTCCCGCAGCATCGAGGCGGTCTTGGCCTTCATGACCTGCTCGGACTTCGGGTCCTTGAAGCTCTCCAGGACGTTGCCGTTGGCGTCGGTGACCTGGGAGACCATGTGCGGCGCGACGAGCTTGCCGCCGTTCTCGACGGCGGCCGTGACCATGGCCATCTGGAGCGGGGTGGCCTGGACGTCGAACTGGCCGATGCCCGTCTGCGCGACCTGGTCGATGGACATCTTCGCCTTGGGGTACGAGCTCGGCGGGTTGGTGCGGACCGGGGTGTCGATCTGCGTGTTGAACCCGAGCTTCTCGGCCATGGCCCGCATCTTGTCCTGCCCGAGCCGGTGCGCCAGCTCCGCGAAGACGTTGTTGCACGACAGCCTCAGGGCCACGCGCGCCGAGACGTTGTCGCACATCGGCGCGGGGGCCTCGCTGCGCAGGTCGGTGCGGGTGCCGGGGATCGTGTACGGGGCCTTGACGCCGGTCGGCGTGTCGATGTCCGTGACCAGGCCGTTCTCGATCGCCGCCGCGAGGGTGACGAGCTTGAAGGTGGAGCCGGGCGCCTGCGGTTTGCGCAGGGCCACGTTCTCCAGCGCCTTGCCCTGGTCTGCGGACAGCTCCGCCCAGGCCTCCTTGTCGTTGGCGCCGGCGATCCGGCCCGGGTCGAAGGAGGGGTTGTTGACGATGCCGAGGATCTGACCGGTCGCCGGGTCGATGGCCACGGCGGCGCCCTGCTTGCCCTGGAGGGCGTCGAAGCCGGCCCTCTGGACGTCCTTGTCGATGGTCGTCAGCACGTCACCCGGGGCGGCGCGCTTGTTGGTCAGCGTGTCCATCATGGTCTTCAGGCGGCTGTCGGAGCCGTTGAGGACGTTCTTGTAGACGCCCTCCAGCATGCTCGTCCCGAAAGCCTGGGAGCTGTACCCGGTGACGGGCGCGTACAGCGGGCCGTCGGTGTACGTGCGCTTGAACCCGAAGTCCTTGCCGCCCGTCTTCGTCGAGCCCGTGACCGCCTCCCCGCCCACGATGATGTTGCCCAGCGGGTTCTCGTACTGCCCGATGAGGTTCCGGCGGTTGTTCTTGTCGTCTGCGAGGGCCTGGCCTTGGTATGCCTGCACCCAGGTGACACGGACCAGCAGGGCCAGCACCAAGAGCAGACAGAAGACCGACGCACGCCTGATCGTCTTGTTCATCCCCCGGAAAGACGCCCCGGCGGCCCCGGTCGTTCCGCTCTGCCCCGATTGTGGCGGAGTTCTCAGCCTTTCCTCATGAAGCCGCCCTCGTAGGCGGCGATCACCGCCTGGGTCCGGTCACGGGAGCGGGTCTTGGCGAGGACCGCCGCCACGTGGGTCTTCACGGTCTGCGGTCCGACGCCCAGAAGCTCGCTCATCTCCTGGTTGGACAGACCGGTGGCGATGAGGCGCAGGACGTCGGCCTCCCGGTCGGTGAGCCGGGCCACCCACGGCGCAGCGCCCGCCGCCCGGCCCCCGCCCCCGCCGCCTCACATCCGCCGCGTCACCACCGACAGCCGGTCCCGTGCCTCGAACAGCGCCGCCTTGATGCCCTGCTCGTGCCCCGGCGTCAGCCGCGCCACCGGCACCGAACAGCTCACCGCGTCCCGCGCCGGCGTCCGGTACGGCACGGCCACGCCGAAGCAGCGCAGCCCCAGCGTGTTCTCCTCCCGGTCCACCGCGTACCCCTGCTCCCTCACCAGCGCCAGCTCCTCCACGAGCTGCTCCCGGTCGGTGATGGTGTGCTCGGTGACCGCCTCCAGCCGCCTCGGCAGCAGCCGCCGCACCTCTTCGTCCGTGTGCGTGGCCAGCAGCGCCTTGCCCAGCGCGGTCGAGTGCACGGGCAGCCGGCGTCCGACCCGGGTGAAGGGCCGCAGGTAGTGCCGGGACTGCCGGGTGGCCAGGTACACCACGCTCGTGCCGTCCATCCGGGCCAGGTGGATGGTCTCCGTCGTGTCGTCGGACAGCCGGTCCAGGGTCGGCCGGGCCGCCGCCACCACCTCGTCGCCGTCGATGTAGGAGCTGCCGACGAGCAGGGCCCGTACGCCGATGCCGTACCGGGTGCCCGTGGCGTCGGTCTCCACCCACCCGAGGTTCACGAGCGTGCGCAGCAGCATGTAGAGGCTGGACTTGGGCAGGGAGAGGTCGTTCTGGATGTCGGCCAGGCTGTGCAGACCGGGCCGGGCCGCGAAGTGCTCCAGCAACAGCACCGTCCGCACCGCCGACTTGACCGGCGCGGTCGGTCCGGCCGGCCCCCCGGGCTCGGCCGGTCCCCGCACTCCCTGTACCGCGCTCCCCGGCTCGGTCGTCGTCATAGGCCTGCTTCCCCTCTGGGCGCCCCTTGTCACGCGGAGGACGCGGAAATAGAGTCCACAGCAGATGTGATCATTCATCCACCGGAACGACGTTCAGAATACTGAACGTTCCAGGAGGCAGTGGGCCATGACAGCGACACCAGTCTGGAGTGTGGACCCCCGCACCGGGAAGCAGCGCGAGCAGGTTGCGGTGGAAGCCACACCCCGTGAGGTGGACGGGGCCGTCCGCGCGGCCCACGCCTCCCGCGGCGCCCTCGCCGACGCGACCGCCCGCGCCGCCTTCCTGCGGGCCGCCGCCGACCACCTCGACGAGGCCGCCGCCCACGTCGTCGAGGCCGCCGACGCCGAGACCGCACTCGGTCCGGGCCGGCTCACCGGCGAGCTGGCCCGCACCACCGGTCAGCTGCGCGCCTTCGCCGACGCCGTGGACGAGGGGTCCTACCTCGACGTCCGGATCGACCGCGCCGACCCCTCCCTCAGCCCTCCGCGCCCCGAACTGCGCCGCTACAAGGTCCCGCTGGGCGTGGTCGCGGTCTACGCCGCCTCCAACTTCCCGCTCGCCTTCTCCGTCCCCGGCGGGGACACCGCGAGCGCGCTGGCCGCGGGCTGCCCCGTGGTGGTCAAGGTCCACCCGGACCACCCGGCCACCTCCGAGCTGTGCGCCTCGCTGCTGCGCCGTGCGGCGGTCTCCGCCGGGCTGCCCGCCGACGTGGTGTCCGTGCTCCACGGGTTCGACGCCGGTCTGGAGCTGATCCGGCACCCGCTGGTGGCCGCCGCCGGGTTCACCGGTTCCATCCGCGGCGGGCGGGCCCTGTTCGACGCGGCCGCCGCGCGGCCCGTACCCATCCCCTTCCACGGCGAGCTCGGCTCCCTCAACCCCGTCGTGGTCACGCCCGCCGCGGCCGCGGAGCGGGCCGAGGAGATCGGCGCCGGTCTCGCGGGCGCGGTCACCCTCGGGGTCGGCCAGTTCTGCGTGAAGCCCGGCCTGGTCCTCGTCCCCGAGGGCCCGGACGGCGACCGCCTCGCCGACGCGCTCACGAAGGCGCTCGGCGAGACCGAGCCGGGGGTGCTGCTGGACCACCGGATGCGCGAGAACTTCGTCGCCGGCGTACGGGAGCGGGCCGCGCTGCCCGGCGTCGGGGCGCCCGTCACCCCGGGCTCCGGCGGGGAGCACACCGTCGGCGCCGGATACCTCACCGTGCCCGCCCGCAGCCTCGTGGGGGACGGCGCGCACGAGCTGCTGCTGGAGGAGTGCTTCGGCCCGGTGACCGTGGTCGCCCGGTACGCCTCCCGCGCCGAGGCCGCCGCGGTGCTCGGGCGCCTCCCCGGGAACCTGAGCGCCACGCTCCAGCTCTCGTCGGCCGAGACCGAGGGGGCTCCGGGGCCGGCCGCCGAACTGATCGCCCAGGTCACCGGGCTGGCCGGCCGGATCGTGGTCAACGGCTGGCCGACCGGGGTCGCGGTGGCCCCGGCCCAGCACCACGGCGGCCCGTACCCGGCGGCCACCTCCCACTCCACCTCGGTCGGCGGGACCGCGATCGAGCGGTGGCTGCGCCCGGTGGCGTACCAGTCGGTGCCGGACGCCCTCCTTCCGCCGGAGCTGCGCGAGGCCAACCCGCTGGGGCTGCCGCGCCGGGTCACGGGCGGCTGACCGGGGTCCGGGCCGCCCCACCGCCGGCGCACCCGCCCCACCCCGCCGGCGCACCCTTCCGGCCGGCCCGGACCGGCCTTCCCCCGCCCCCCGCCCCCGCGGCCGCCCGCAAAAGCCGTTGCCGTCCCGGCCCCCGGCCGGGCAGGCTGCGGCCCATGCCGAGACCACACGGGTTCACGTACGAACAGCTGGGCGAGCACTGCGTCGCCATCACCCATCAGGGGCGCGCCGCGGCCACCCTGCGCGGGAGCCGGGCCGACACGTTCCTCGCCGAGGTGGGGTCCGGGGACCCGCAGCTCGTGATGGCCCGCTGGACCGGCTCGTACAAGTTCGGCAACGAGCGCACGGCGAAGAACCATCCGCGCAACCGCCGCTGAAATCTCTCGCGAGGGTAAGGGAACGGCAAAGCACCTCCGGTCGTTCTCCCGGCATGACCGCTATGACCCCTGGATCCAACCTGCCGCTCAACGCCGTCCGCGTGACGGTCGACGTGGCGGCGCCGGTACGGCTCGACGTATCGGCCCTGCTCCTCACGGCGGACGGCAAGGTGCGCTCCGACGAGGACTTCATCTTCTTCAACCAGCCCTCCGGGCCCGGTGTCGGCTACCGGTCCGGCGGCGGGTCGGCACCGGACTCGATCACTGTGGACACCGCCTCGGTACCGCCGGGCATCGAGCGCATCGTGGTCACGGCCAGCCCCGACGCCGCCGGGCAGTCCTTCCAGGGCATCGAGCCCACCGCCACCGTGCGCGACGCGGACGGCGGCGCCGTGATCTCCACCTTCACCCCGCCGCAGCTGGGCACCGAGACCGCGCTGGTCGTCGTCGAGATCTACCAGCGCGGCGGCGTGTGGAAGGTCCGCGCGGTCGGCCAGGGCTACGCGAACGGCCTCGCCGGCATCGCCACCGACTTCGGTGTCTCCGTGGAGGAGGAGCCGGCGCCCGCGGCGGCGGCCCCGGTCGCCCCGCCCGCGCCGCCCGCGCCGCCCGTCCAGCCCGCGGCGCACCCCGTCTCCCCCTGGCTCGGCGGTGCGACGACGCCCGCCCCGGCCGCTCCGGTCCCCGCCGCCGCTCCGCCGGCCCCCGCGGCCGCCCCCGGCGCCGGGAAGGTCAACCTCGACAAGGGCCGGGTCACCCTCCAGAAGAACCAGACCGTCTCCCTGGTCAAGGGCGGCCGCCCGCTCCTGTCGCAGGTCAAGATGGGTCTGGGCTGGGAGCCCGCGTTCCGCGGCAAGGACATCGACCTCGACGCCTCGGTCATCGCGTACGGCCCGCAGCGCAACCACATCGACAGCTGTTACTTCGGCAAGCTGTCCATCCTCGGCGGCGCCGTCAAGCACTCCGGTGACAACCTCACCGGCGAGGGCGCGGGCGACGACGAGGTGATCGTCGTGGACCTCGGCCGCCTGCCCGCCGACGCGACGGGCCTGGTCTTCACCGTCAACTCCTTCTCCGGCCAGAAGTTCAGCGAGGTCGCCAAGGCGTACTGCCGCCTGATCGACGCGGCGAGCGGCGAGGAGCTGGTCCGCTTCGACCTCACGGGCGCCGAGCCGCAGACCGGCGTGATGATGGCGAAGCTCATCAAGCAGTTCAGCGGGGAGTGGGAGATGACGGCGATCGGCGATTTTGTGAAGTCGCGCACAGTGCGCGGCATGGTCAAGCCCGCCGCGCAGGCACTCTGAGCAGGTGGGCGGGCACATGGTGCCACCGGGCGGCGGCGCGGGTGATGGAAGCCACGCGTAATCCGGAGGTGGCTGTCAGTGCCCGCCCGTAGCCTTGGACTCATGCACGAGTCACTCACACCCGCGGGTCCGGCCCGCCCGTCCGCCTCAGAGGCGAACGAGGCGATCCGGCACCTCGTCGAGACCGGTGTGGGCGGCGAATGGCCCTCGGAGGCGTATGAATTCCTCCTCGCCGAGTGGGCCGTCGCCTCCCGCGCGGAGGTCTCCGCAGCCCAGTGAGCCGGCGGGCCGTCCGATGCGGCGGCCCCCGGCCCTCCGAAGGCGACTCCTGCGACAGGGCGCCCCGAGGGCTCGCGCGGCAAAGGCCGTGTCCGTCCGGCCTGCGTCGGCGTGTCCCGTCGGCGGAGCCGTTCTCAGTGTCCGCGCCGCCACGGGCCGGTGACGGCCAGCATGATCCCCGGGTCCTGGATGCTGGCGTACAGCGTGCGCCCGTCCGGTGAGAAGCAGACGCCCGCGAACTCCGAGTACTCCGGGTCCTCCGCCGACCCGATGTTCAGCTCGTTGCGCGCCAGCGGGTACGTCCGGCCCGAGTCGGTCGCGCCGAAGAGGTGCTGCAGCCCCGAACCGTCCTCCGCGATGACCAGGCCTCCGTACGGCGACACGGTGATGTTGTCGGGGCCGTCGTAGCCGCCGTCCGCCGACGGGTCGGCGTTCACCCCGATCAGGACGGTCAGCCGGAGCGTGCGCCGCTTGGGGTCGTAGAACCACACCTGGCCGTCGTGCGCGGTGCCCGGGCTCTCCGCGCGCGCGTAGGACGAGACGAAGTACGCGCCGCCGTCGGCCCACCACATGCCCTCCAGCTTGCGGCCGCGCGTCACGACGCCGTCCGCGAACTGCCCGCGCACCGGCACGGTCCGCGCGTCCCGGTCCGGCACGTCCACCCAGTCGACCCCGTAGACGGTCCCGATCCGCGTCGCGCGCGAGAGGTCGTCGACGAACCGGCCCGTACGGTCGATGCACTTGGCGGCCTGCAGCGCGCCGGCGTCGTCGGCGAGCGTACGGAGCATGCCGCGCCCGTGCCGGAAGCCGCGGGGCGGGGTCCAGCGGTAGAGCAGCCCGTTGGGGCCGGAGGCGTCCTCCGTCAGGTAGGCGTGGCCCTGGCGCGGGTCGATGACCACCGCCTCGTGGTCGTAGCGCCCGAAGGCCTTCACGGGCCGCGGGTCGCGGTTGGCGCGCCGGTCGTGCGGGTCGACCTCGAAGACGTAGCCGTGGTCCTTGGTCATCCCGTTCTTGCCGGCGAGGTCGGAGTTCTCCTCGCAGGTCAGCCAGGTGCCCCACGGGGTGGCGCCGCCCGCGCAGTTGGTCGACGTACCGGCGATGCCCACCCATTCGGCGACCTCGCCGCCGCGCCGGACCTCGACGACCGTGCAGCCGCCGGCCGCGGCAGGGTCGTAGACGAGGCCCTCGGCGAGCGGGACGGGGCGGGGCCAGGTCTCGCGCCTGCCCTTGAGCTCGTGGTTGTTGACGAGGAGGGTGACCCCGCGGTGCCCTTCGAAGGCGGCCGTGCCGTCGTGGTTCGAGGGGGTGGTCTCCCCGGACTCCAGCCGCGTCACCCCGCTGTGGGTGATCACCCGGTAGCGGAACCCGGCGGGGAGGGCGAGCAACCCGGCCGGGTCGGGGACGAGCGGTCCGTAGCCGGGGTCGCAGGGCTTTCCGTCCGCGTCCCGGAGCGTGCCGCCGTCGGCGGCGAGCGCACCCGGCGCGGTGGCCAGCGCGCCGACCGCCCCGGTGAGCGCGACTCCCGCTCCGGCGATCACGGTGCGGGCGGTGAAGTCTCTGCGGGTGAGCGGCATCGGGTCTCCAGGGTGGGGAGGTGGTGCGCCTGTCGTGCGGTCGTCGGCGCACACGCTCCCGCCCGCACGTGAACGGCGGCTGAACTACCCAGGAAGACGAAGCGGCCCCTTGCCGGGGCCCGGAATGGCGAAGTCCGGCCCAGGAACGGCGCGTTGTCACCACCCGTGGGACCGATGCCGCCCGTCCGGCCGTGCCCCGGGCACGCCCCCGGCCGCGTCCCGGCCGCGTCCCGGACCGACCCGCCAACCGGACCGCCGGCGCGCGTCCGGGACCCTCCGGCACGTCCCACGCCCCCGCACCCGGCAGGGGCCCGGCTCAGGCCTGTCGGGACCGGGCCCTGAACGCGGCCTTCCGGGCCTCCTTCGCCGCCTTCTTGTCCGGGTGCAGCCGCCCCATCGCCTCCAGTACGCGGGCGGTCGCCGGGTGTTCCACCCGCCACGCCTTCTCGAAGAAGCCCGTGTGATGGGCGGTCAGGGTCTCCATCAGCAGCGGCAGCTCCTGCGTCGCGTCGTCCGCGGCGAGCTGCGCCGCGATCGTGTCGACCGCCAGCCAGAACACCAGGGCCGCGTCCGGCGCCGGTACGTCGGTCGCCCCGCGCTCGGCCAGCCAGACCCGGGCGAGCCCGCCGAGCTCCGGGTCGTCCAGTACGGCGCGCACCGCCCCCTCCGCCTCCGGCCCGGCCGGCGCGAGGGCCTGCTGGCAGCGCAGCCGGCGCAGCGGGGCGGCCTCGTCGCCACCGCGGGCCGCGGCGAGCAGCTCGGCCACGGCCGCGGGCAGTTCGCGGCCGCTCAGCCACTGGTCCATCTCGGCCTGGGCGGCGCCCTCCGGGTAGGAGCAGACCGCGTCGAGCAGCGCGTCCGCGCCCTTGTCGGCCAGGTCGCCGACGGCCGGCGCGTCGACCCCGGCCTCCAGCATCCGGGCGCGTACGCCGTAGAGGCCCAGCGGTGTCAGGCGGACCATGCCGTAGCGGGACACGTCCTCGTCCCCGTCCCCGCCGTCGTGGTGTCCGGCCGTGGCGTCCGCGTCGTCCGCCCCCGCCATCAGCGCCTCGTCGACGGGCCGGAACTCCACCAGCCCGATGGGCTCCAGCTGCCGGAACTGGTCGTCCAGGCGCATCATCGCGTCGGATACCTGCTCCAGTACGGCGTCGGTCGGCTCGCCCATGTCGTCGGGCACCACCATGGAAGCGGCGAGCACGGGCAGCGGGACCGGGCCGTTCGCGGCTCCGCCCTCGGCGACGGTCAGCAGGTAGAGGTTGGCGAGGACGCCGTCGAGGAAGTCCGCCTCGCGGCCCGGGTTCCAGTCCAGCTCGTCGAGGTCGATCTCGCCGCCCGCGTCCAGCGCGTCGACGAGGTCCTCGAGGTCGGGCACCGCCGCGTCCGCGAGCACGGTGTCCAGGGCCGCCAGCCACAGGTCGAGGACGTCGCCGGGCGTGCCGCTCGTCACGAGCGCCAGGTCCTCGCCGGGCGCGGCGGTGCCGTGGTGCGCCGCGGTACCGCCCTCCCCGACCGCGGGGGCGTGAGCCCCCGCACCGGAGTCGTCAGCCCCCGTCCCGGAGGCCGCGGTCCCCGCACCGGAGACGTCCGCGCCGTCGTCCTCCGGCTCGGTCACGTCGACCAGGCCGGTGTCCACGGCCACCCGCCACGCCTGGCCGGCGTACATGACGGAGTCCGCGTCGCCGGCGTCGAGCCCGAGGGCCGCGGCGGCCTCGGGCAGCTGCTCGGCGACGAGTTCGCCGCCGACGTCGACGCGGGTGGCGGGCCCGGCCCAGCGGGCCAGCCGTACGGCGCGCGCGAACAGCGGCGCGGCCAGGGCGGCTCCGGCCAGCTCCGCGTCGGAGTGCAGCCGGACCGGCGGCAGAGTGGCGTGCGGCTCTGCGGACATGGGGTGGTTCTCCTCGCGGACGCGGTGGGGCGGGCCGTTGCGATCGGCCGGGCCGGACGGGTACGGCGGTCCGGCCCGCCGGGCGGGCCGTCCGGGCCGCTCCGGGGCGGTCGCGGCCCCCGTACGGCGACCCAGCGTAGACGCATTTCGGGCGCGTCCGGCGAGCCTGCGCCTTTGGTTCATCACACAGTCAGCTGTCGTATTCCCTGGACCCCTTGACAACTTTGCTGGCCACACAGGAAATTGACGCGCGTAGATGTATCGGGAGCCGCAAACTCCCCGGACGTCTTCGCGCCGCACCTCCTGCCGTTCCCTCATCCCACACCGGAGTCCCTGACCATGCGCTCCTCGCATCCCCGTTCCGCCGCCGTCGCGGCCCTCGTCGCCACCGCCCTGGCCACCGGCCTGCTCGTGGGCTCCGCCGACGCGGCCGAAGGCGGCGCCGCCGCCGATCCGATACGCGTCCACGACATCCAGGGCACCACCCGGATATCCCCGCTCAACGGCAAGCCGGTCGCGGACGTCGAGGGCATCGTGACGGGCGTGCGCACGTACGGCTCGCGCGGTTTCTGGATCCAGGACCCGGACGCCGACGACAACGACGCGACGAGCGAAGGCGTGTTCGTCTTCACCAGCTCGGTCCCGACCGTCGCCGTGGGCGACGCGGTCAAGGTCTCCGGCACGGTCGGCGAGTACGTCCCCGGCGGCGTCAACTCCGGCAACCAGTCCGTGACCCAGATCTCCAAGCCCGTCGTCACCGTGGTCTCCTCGGGCAACGCCCTGCCCGCGGCCACCGCGATCAACGAGTACACGGTCCCCGCCGAGTACGCCCCGGCCGGCGACCCGGCCGCCGGCGGCAGCATCAACGGCCTGACCCTGGAGCCCTCCCGCTACGCGCTGGACCACTACGAATCCCTCGAGGGGATGAACGTCCGCATCGGCACCTCGCGCGTCGTCGGCGCCACCGACCCGTACGCGGAGCTGTGGGTCACGGTGAAGGGCTGGGAGAACGCCGCCAAGCGCGGCGGGACGGTCTACGGCTCGTACGAGTCCCAGAACACCGGCCGCCTCCAGATCCAGCAGCTCGCGCCCCTCGCGCAGCAGCCCTTCCCGGTGGCCAACGTCGGCGACCGCCTGACCGGCACCACCGAAGGCCCGCTGGACTTCAACCAGTTCGGCGGCTACACCCTGGTGGCCCGCACGCTCGGCACGGTCAAGGCGGGCACCCTCGCCCCCGAGAAGACCAAGGCGCAGGCCTCCAACGAGCTCGCGGTGGCGACGTACAACGTCGAGAACCTCGACCCGAGCGACCCGCAGGAGAAGTTCGACGCGCTCGGCAAGGCGGTCGTGGAGAACCTGGCCTCCCCCGACATCCTCGCCCTGGAGGAGATCCAGGACGACAACGGCGCCAAGAACGACGGCACGGTCTCGGCCGAGCAGACGATCACGAAGTTCACCGCGGCCATCGCGGCGGCGGGCGGCCCGGCCTACCAGTGGCGGACCGTCGACCCGGAGGACAAGAAGGACGGCGGCGAGCCCGGCGGCAACATCCGCCAGGTGTTCCTCTACAACCCGGCGCGGGTCTCCTTCACCGAGCGCGCCCCGGGCGACGCGGTGACGGCGACCGGCGTGGTCAAGGAGAAGGGCAAGGCCGCCCTGACCCACTCCCCCGGCCGCATCGACCCCGCGAACCCGGCGTGGGCGGACAGCCGCAAGCCGCTGGCCGGCGAGTTCACCTTCCGCGGCAAGACGGTCTTCGTGATCGCCAACCACTTCGGCTCCAAGGGCGGCGACGAGGGCCTGACCTCGCACCACCAGCCGCCGGTGCGCTCCTCGGAGGCCAAGCGGCTGCTCCAGGCGCAGTCCGTGAACGGCTTCGTGAAGGAGATCCTCGCGGCGGAGAAGAACGCGAACGTCCTGGTCGTCGGTGACATCAACGACTTCGAGTTCTCGGCGACGACGAACGCCCTGGCGGACGGCGGGGCCCTGTACCCGGCCATCAAGTCGCTGCCCAAGGCGGAGCGTTACTCGTACGTGTACCAGGGCAACGCGCAGGTGCTGGACCAGATCCTGACCAGCCCGGCGATCAAGAACTTCACGTACGACAGCGTGCACATCAACGCGGAGTTCTCGGCCCAGAACAGCGACCACGACCCGCAGGTGCTGCGCTTCCGTCCGTAACCACCGGACCGCAGAGGGCCCGGCCGACTCCCCCGACCGCCATGAGGGGGCACCCCCGCGGCCGGGCCCCTGCCCCGCCATCGGACCCCGCCACCGGACCGCCACCGGCCCCGTCACGGCCCGCGCGGACGCCGTCCCCTTCCCGCCCTTCACGGGCGAGTTGGGGACTTTCGGCCCTGGCGTGACACTCGACACATCCCTACCGAATCTGCCGGTTGTGGTGTTGAGTGTCTGCACGCCCGGTCTTGTACCGCCTTGTACCGTCCGCTCTCCCTGGAGGACCGCGTGTTCCCCTCCATCTCCCTCGCCCAGGAAATCGGCCTCGCCGTCCTGTTCGTGGCCGCTCTCGTCTGGGTCGTCGGCCTCGGACACATGCTGTGGGACAGCCGCTTCCACCAGCCGGAGCCGGGCGTTTTCGACGGCCTGTCGGCCATCCCGGCGCAGCGCACCTCCGCCGCGCACCCCATGGAGTCGGTGGAGCTGACGGAGGCGGAGCAGCAGGCGTTCGCGGGCCTGATCCGCACGATCCCCCTGCACTAGGCCACCGGGCCGATCCGGACCCCGAGGCATCGCCCGGTCCAGGAAACGCCGCTGAGCGCCCTCCCGGAGTCCGGGAGGGCGCTCAGCGGCGTTTCGGCACCGACCCCCGGGAGCGGCGGCTCGGCCGCGGCCCCCTCCCTGGGGTGGTGCGTCAGTTGTGGCTGTGCAGGACCTCGTTCAGGCCGCCCCAGGCAGCTTTGTACGGGCGGGCCTCGACGGCGCCGGTCACCGAGTTGCGGCGGAAGAGGATGTTGTGGGCGCCGGAGAGCTCCAGGGCCTTGACGATCTGGCCGTCCGGAAGGGTGACGCGGGTGCCCGCGGTCACGTAGAGGCCGGCCTCGACGACGCATTCGTCGCCCAGCGCGATGCCCACGCCCGCCTCGGCGCCGATCAGGGTGCGCTCGCCGATCGAGATGATCTGCTTGCCGCCGCCCGACAGGGTGCCCATGGTGGACGCGCCGCCGCCGATGTCCGAGCCGTCACCGACCACGACGCCCGCGGAGATGCGGCCCTCGACCATGGAGGTGCCCAGGGTCCCGGCGTTGAAGTTGACGAAGCCCTCGTGCATCACGGTGGTGCCCTCGGCGAGGTGCGCGCCGAGGCGGACGCGGTCGGCGTCCGCGATCCGCACGCCCTTGGGGGCGACGTAGTCCGTCATCCGCGGGAACTTGTCGATCGAGGTGACCTGGAGGTGCAGGCCCTCGGCGCGCGCGTTGAGGCGGACCGTCTCGACCTGGTCGACCGCGACGGGACCGAGCGAGGTCCAGGCGACGTTGGCGAGCAGGCCGAAGACGCCGTCGAGGTTCTGGCCGTGCGGCTTGACCAGGCGGTGGCTCAGCAGGTGCAGGCGCAGGTACGCGTCGTGCGCGTCCAGCGGCTTGTCGTCGAGGGAGGCGATGACGGTGCGGACGGCTACGACCTCGACGCCGCGGACCGCGTCCGAGCGGACCGCCTTCGGCGCGGTGGCGCCGAGCAGCTCCACGGCCTGCTCGGCGGTGAGGCGCTCGGTGCCGGCCGGGCCGGGCTCGGCGACCAGCTGGGGGGCGGGGAACCAGGTGTCGAGGACGGTGCCGTCGGCGGTGATGGTGGCAAGTCCGGCGGCGACGGCGCCGGTGGTACGCGTAGCAGTCATGCCCGAAACCTAACCGGCGACGGGCCGCGGTCGCGAACCGGTCTCATGTGCCGGTCCGTGTCCCCCGCACGGGAACGTGCACGGAACGCGCGCACGGCCGCCCGCACGAGCCGGGTACCGCCGGTCAGCACCGCCCCAGGACCCGTCCCAGGACCTCGCGCGCGTACGGTTCGTCGTACTCCGCGTCCGTGAGCAGCACCTGCAGGCCGATGCCGTCCACCACCGCCACCAGCGCCCGCGCCGTCACCGGATCCGTCCGGGCCTCCAGCGCCCGCGCCACCGCCTCGCACCACTGCGCGGCGACCGGGCGCAGTGCGGGCCGCCGCAGGGCCTCCAGGTACAGCTCGTACTCCAGCTCCGCCCGGCCGCGGTCGGCCGTCAGGAACTCGCCCAGCAGCCGGGCCAGCGCCTGCGCGAGGTCCGCGTCCGGGTCGGCCAGGGCCCCGGAGTCCTCCACCGCCCGCGCGAAGCCCTCGTTGGCCTGGCGCAGCGCCGCGACCAGCAGGTCGTCCAGGGTCCGGAAGTGGTACGTGGTCGACCCGAGCGGTACGTCGGCCTCGGCTGCCGCCGTGCGGTGGCTCAGCCCCGCGATGCCCTTGGCCCCGACCACCCGGATGGCCGCGTCGACGATCCGCTGCCGGCGGCCGGGGTCGTACCTGCGGGCGCCCGGGGCCATCAGTGCGCCGCCCCGCCGAGGTTGAGCAGGACCACCCCGCCGATCACCAGCGCGATGCCGCAGATCTTCGCAGCACTGGCCGCCTCCCCCAGGAACAGCATGCCGATGGCGGCGATGGCGGCCGTTCCCACGCCCGCCCAGATCGCGTAGGCCGTGCCGACCGACATCGTCTTCAGCGTCTGCGCGAGCAGGGTGAAGGCGATGGCGTACCCCAGCAGCGTGCCGAGCGACGGCCACAGCTTCGTGAACCCGTCGCTGTACTTCATGGCGGTGGTCCCGGCGACCTCGGCGGCGATGGCCGCGGCGAGCAGTGCGTATGGCATGTGTACGAGCGTACACAAAGCTGCGTACGCCCGTACACATCGAGTGGGATCACCTCAGGGTGAACCAGGCCGCCCGCGCCTTCTTCCACTCCGCGTGCGACAGGTCCTTGGCCTCGGTCCCGTCCCCGTACAGGTCCGCGGACCCGCTGTCGGTGATCAGCTGGACGCGGGCGCCGGGCACGCGCAGGTCGGGCACGTTCACGACGGCCTCCCAGCCGCCGGGGTCCGTCGTCGGCAGGTCCGCCCGCTTCCTCGGGGCGTGGCCGGGGACGCCGTCCCACTGGTAGAGCGCGTACGGGTCGGAGTTGTCGTCGGCCGCGAACGAGCCGGCGAGGATCAGGTACTGCCCGGCCGCGTTCTTGCGGAGGTCCCGGACGGCCAGGCCGCCGAGGTCCATCTCGACCGGCTCGCCGAAGACCGCCGTGACGCCGTCCGCCAGGACCCGGTCGATGTTCGTGACCGGTACGACCAGTGCCCTGCCGCCCGGCACCGCCGGTGCGAGCGGGGCCCGGAAGCCCAGGTAGGCCGTGGTCGTGGAGCCCGGGGCGAACTCCAGCCCCTCCACGTTGAAGCCGTCGATCCGCTTCGGCACCTGGCCGTTCGCCACCCCGGCCGCGAAGCCGTAGCGGTTGCCGTGCGCCGCGTCCCAGGCGACCAGGTCCTCGCGCAGGCCCTTGTAGGCGCTGCCGAAGGAGACCTCGGTGGCGGCGCCCGACCCGGTGATCCTGGTGGTGAAGACGGTGTTGCGCTCCGCCTTGTACTTGCCGTCCTTGTTGTTGCCGAGCGAGCCCGTCCAGTAGACGGTGTCGCCCACCCGGGCGGCCGCCTCGATGTCGGCCTCCTTCTTCCAGCCCAGGGCCGGGCCGAGGTCCCAGGTCTTCACCGGCGCGCCCGAGCGGGAACGGTCGTACAGCCGCAGCACGTTGGACTCGTCGTCGGCCACCAGCACGTGCCCGCCGCCCGCGTCGATCGCGGCGGAGGCGTCCGAGGACCCGGTGAAGTAGCGGGTGGCCGACGCCCCGGCGACCCGCGCCGACGCGGCGTAGGACAGCGTCGCGGTCGCGGTCTTCCCGCCGCGGCCGGTCACCTCCAGGACCAGGTCGGTGTACCCCTGCGCCCGGGCCCGCACGGTCAGGGTCCGGTCACCCGTCCGGGTCCGCTCCTGCCGTACGTCGCCCGCGCCCGCCACCGAGGGGTTGCTGGACGACAGCACCCTCAGCCGCAGCAGGCCGGCCGGCAGCCCGGCCTGCTCGACGTCCACCGTCACGGACGGGTCGCCGTACGCGCCCACCGCGCCGCTGAGGTGCGTGGCGGACAGCGCGATCGTCGGGTCGGCGTACCCGGCGGCGTGCGCGGGGGCGCCCAGCCCCGCGACGAGCAGGGCCGCGGCCCCCGCGGCGCCCGCGGCGCCCAGGCGGCGGGCCGGTGAAAGGCGAACGGTCACAGGGGGTCCTCTCCAGTGCTGCGTCACGTCGTGACGACCGTCGAGAAGATTCGGCCACCGTGGCCAACTCCCGGTGCACGCCACCCGTCCACCCGGAGAACAGCGGCCGCGGGAACGCGCCGGCGGAGCACCGGCCGGAAAACAGGGAGGGCCCCCGGCACGACCGTGCCGGGGGCCCTCACACGCGGGCGTCGATCAGACGTTGAAGCCGAGCGCGCGAAGCTGCTCACGACCGTCGTCCGTGATCTTGTCCGGGCCCCACGGGGGCATCCAGACCCAGTTGATGCGAAGTTCGTTGACGATTCCGTCCGTCGCCGACTTCGCCTGGTCCTCGATGACGTCCGTCAGCGGGCACGCCGCGGACGTCAGCGTCATGTCGAGGGTGGCGATGTTCGCGTCGTCGACGTGGATGCCGTAGATCAGACCCAGGTTGACGACGTCGATGCCCAGCTCGGGGTCGACCACGTCGTAGAGGGCCTCGCGGACCTCCTCCTCGGTGGCCGGCTTGATCGACGCCTCGGGCGTCGCGTTGTCGGTCATGCCGTCTCCCTCTCCGCGCTGCCCAGAGCCTGGGCGGTCGCGTCCTTCCAGGCCATCCAGCTCAGCAGAGCACATTTCACGCGCGCCGGATACTTGGAGACGCCGGCGAACGCGACCGCGTCCTCCAGCACCTCCTCCATCTCCTCGGTCGGCTCCAGCTTGCCCTTGGACTGCATCAGCTCCAGGAACACTTCCTGGATCTTCCGCGCCTCGGCGAGCTCCTTGCCGACGAGCAGCTCGTTCAGCACGGACGCGCTGGCCTGGCTGATGGAGCAGCCCTGGCCCTCGTAGGAGACGTCGGTCAGCGTCTCGCCGTCGTACTTCACGCGCAGCGTGATCTCGTCACCGCAGGTGGGGTTGACGTGGTGCACCTCGGCGTCGCCGTCGCGCAGGCCGCGCCCGTGCGGGTGCTTGTAGTGGTCCAGGATCAGTTCCTGGTACATCGAATCCAGCTTCACTGCGGCCCCAACACCTTCGTCGTGTCCTTCGTCATCCGAAGAAGTTACGTACGTGCTCCAGGCCGTCGATCAGCGCGTCGACCTCGGCCGGAGAGGAGTACAGGTAGAAAGACGCCCGCGTCGTCGCAGGAATTCCGTACCGCAGGCAGACCGGGCGCGCGCAGTGGTGTCCCACGCGGACCGCGATGCCCTGCTCGTCCAGAACCTGGCCGACGTCGTGCGGGTGGATGTCACCGAGCGTGAAGGAGATCGCGGCGCCGCGGTCCTCGGCCGTGGTGGGGCCGATGATCCGCAGGTCGGGCACCTCCAGGAGGCGCTTGACCGCGTACTCCGTGATCGCGTGCTCGTGCGCGGCGATCTTGTCCATGCCGATCGCGGTCAGGTAGTCCACGGCCGCGCCGAGGCCGACGGCCTGGGCGATCGGGGGCGTGCCCGCCTCGAACTTGTGCGGCGCCGGGGCGTACGTCGACGCGTGCATCGACACGGTCTCGATCATCTCGCCGCCACCGAGGAACGGCGGCAGGTCCTCCAGCAGCTCCTGGCGGCCCCAGAGGACGCCGATGCCGGTCGGGCCGCACATCTTGTGGCCGGTGAAGGCCACGAAGTCGGCGCCGAGGGCCTGCACGTCCAGCGGCATGTGCGGAGCGGCCTGGGAGGCGTCGATCAGCACCAGCGCGCCGACGTCCTGGGCGCGCCGGACGATCGCCTCGACCGGGTTGACCGTGCCCATGATGTTGGAGACCAGCGTGAAGGAGACGATCTTCGTCTTCTCCGTGATGACCTCTTCGATGTTGGACAGGTCGAGCCGGCCGTCGTCGGTGAGGCCGAACCACTTCAGCTTCGCTCCGGTGCGCTGCGCGAGCAGCTGCCACGGGACGATGTTGGAGTGGTGCTCCATCTCCGTGATGGCGATCTCGGTGTCGCGGTCGACCCGGTAGGGCTCGTCCGCCCAGCCGAGCATGTTCGCGACCAGGTTGAGCGACTCCGAGGCGTTCTTGGTGAAGATCACCTCGTTGCGGCTCGGAGCGTTGATGAAGGCGGCGACCTTGTCGCGAGCGCCCTCGTACAGCGCCGTGGCCTCCTCGGCGAGCACGTGCACGCCACGGTGGACGTTGGCGTTGTGCTGCTCGTAGTACTCGTTCAGCGCGTCGAGCACCTGGCGCGGCTTCTGCGAAGTCGCCGCGTTGTCCAGATAAACGATCTTCTTCCCGTCGTGGACCACACGATCCAGCAGGGGGAAGTCCTTGCGGATCGCCTCGGTGTCGAGGAGGCCAGGCAGCTGTGTCACGCGGTCGCGCCACCCTTCACGTACTTGTCGTAGCCCTCGGCCTCCAGCTGGTCGGCGAGCTCGGCGCCACCGGACTCGGCGATGCGGCCGTTCGCGAACACGTGAACGAAGTCGGGCTTGATGTAGCGCAGGATGCGCGTGTAGTGGGTGATCAGCAGCGTGCCGACCTCGCCACCCTCGCGGACCCGGTTGACGCCCTCGGAGACGACGCGCAGGGCGTCGACGTCCAGGCCGGAGTCGGTCTCGTCGAGGATCGCGATCTTCGGCTTGAGGAGCTCCAGCTGGAGGATCTCGTGGCGCTTCTTCTCACCGCCGGAGAAGCCCTCGTTCACGTTGCGCTCGGCGAAGGAGGTGTCCATGGAGAGCTGCTCCATGGCGGCCTTGACCTCCTTCACCCAGGTGCGCAGCTTCGGCGCCTCGCCGCGGATGGCGGTGGCCGACGTGCGCAGGAAGTTGGAGACCGAGACGCCGGGGACCTCGACCGGGTACTGCATGGCGAGGAACAGGCCGGCGCGGGCGCGCTCGTCTACGGACATCTCCAGGACGTCTTCGCCGTCGAGGGTCACGGTGCCACCGGTGATGGTGTACTTCGGGTGACCGGCGAGCGAGTACGCCAGGGTGGACTTGCCGGAGCCGTTCGGACCCATGATGGCGTGCGTCTCACCCTGCTTGACGGTGAGGTCGACGCCCTTGAGGATCTCGCGGGCACCAGTCGCCGAGTCGCCGGTCTCGACGGTGACGTGCAGGTCGTGGATTTCAAGCGTTGCCATGGATACCTCAGGACTCCTGGGTGAGGGAGACGAGCACGTCGTCCCCTTCGATCTTTACGGGGTATACGGGTACGGGGCGCGTCGCGGGCAGGCCGGACGGCTTTCCGGTGCGCAGGTCGAAGGACGACCCGTGCAACCAGCACTCGATCATGCAGTCCTCGACCTCGCCCTCCGAGAGGGACACGTTCGCGTGCGAGCAGACGTCGTTGATCGCGAACACCTCCCCCTCGGTGGAGACGATGGACACCGGCGTGCCGTCGAGCTCGACCCGCTTGGGGGTGTCCGCTTCCAGCTCGCTCAGCGCACAGGCCTTGACGTAGTTCATCAGACGGAACCCTGGAGCTCGGTCTCGATCTTGGAGAGCAGGCGCTCCTCGATGTCGTCGACACCGATCTGCTGGACGAGCTCGGCGAAGAAGCCGCGCACGACCAGGCGGCGGGCCTCGTCGGCCGGGATGCCGCGGGACTGGAGGTAGAAGAGCTGCTCGTCGTCGAAGCGGCCGGTCGCGGAGGCGTGGCCGGCGCCGACGATCTCGCCGGTCTCGATCTCCAGGTTCGGCACCGAGTCGACGCGCGCGCCGTCCGTGAGGACGAGGTTGCGGTTCATCTCGTAGGTGTCGGTGCCCTCGGCGGTCTTCTCGATGAGCACGTCACCGATCCAGACCGCGTGGGCGTCCTGGCCCTGGAGCGCACCCTTGTAGACCACGTTCGACTTGCAGTGCGGGGCACTGTGGTCGACCAGGAGGCGGTGCTCCTGGTGCTGCCCGGCGTCCGTGAAGTACAGGCCGAAGAGCTCGGCTTCGCCGCCGGGGCCGGCGTAGGTCACGCGCGGGTGCAGCCGTACCAGGTCGCCGCCGAAGGTGACGACGATCGACTTGAAGGTCGCGTCGCGGCCGATCAGCGCGTTGTGCTGGGAGACGTGGACGGCGGTGTCGTCCCAGTCCTGCACGGACACGACGGTGAGCTTGGCGCCGTCGCCGACGAGGAAGTCCACGTTGGCGGCGCGCACGCCGTCACCGGTGTGGTCGATGACGACGACGGCCTCGGCGAACGCCTGGACGTCGAAGACCGTGTGGCCGAAGGTCGTGCCGCCCTCGCCGTGCAGCGCGACGCGCACCGGCTCGGTCAGGACGGCCTCCTTGGGCACGGTGACGACCGTGGCCTTGGTGAAGGACGAGAACGCCTGGGCGGCGACCCGGTCCACCGGGGCGCCGGCCTTGCCGATGCGCGCGTCGCCGCGCTCCACCGACTCGACCGTCACCACGTCGGGCGCGTCGATCTGGGCCTTCATGGTGCCGTTGGCGACCGCGGTGCCGTCGTGCAGGCCCTTGAGGCGGGCGAGCGGGGTGAACCGCCACTCCTCCTCGCGGCCGTTCGGAACCGGGAAGTCGGCCACGTCGAAGGACGGGGGCGCGCTCATCCGGGTGGCGACGGTGGACTCGGCGGCCACCGCGATCGCGCCGGCAGTGGTGGAACCCGCCGGAATGTTCTGAGCCTCAGCCATGGCTGTCGTCTTGCTCACTCTCTTGTAAAGCGTGCCTACGTCGAAGAATCCGCTGCGGATGCGCGGGGCGGTCGGGGACTAGCCGACCGAGCCCTCCATCTGCAGCTCGATCAGCCGGTTGAGCTCCAGCGCGTACTCCATCGGGAGCTCGCGGGCGATCGGCTCGACGAAGCCGCGCACGATCATCGCCATGGCCTCGAACTCGGTCAGTCCGCGGCTCATCAGGTAGAAGAGCTGGTCGTCGGAGACCTTGGAGACGGTCGCCTCGTGGCCCATGGACACGTCGTCCTCGCGGACGTCCACGTAGGGGTACGTGTCGGAGCGGGAGATCGTGTCGACCAGGAGCGCGTCGCACAGCACGTTGGACTTCGAGCCGTGGGCGCCCTCGCCGATCTCGACCAGACCGCGGTACGAGGTGCGGCCGCCGCCGCGGGCCACCGACTTCGAGACGATGTTCGAGGAGGTGTTCGGCGCCATGTGGACCATCTTGGAGCCGGCGTCCTGGTGCTGGCCCTCGCCCGCGAAGGCGATGGAAAGGGTCTCGCCCTTGGCGTGCTCGCCCATCAGGTAGACGGCCGGGTACTTCATCGTGACCTTGGAACCGATGTTGCCGTCGACCCACTCCATGGTCGCGCCCTCGTACGCCACGGCGCGCTTGGTGACCAGGTTGTAGACGTTGTTCGACCAGTTCTGGATGGTCGTGTAGCGGCAGCGGCCGCCCTTCTTCACGATGATCTCCACCACGGCGCTGTGCAGCGAGTCCGAGGAGTAGATCGGGGCGGTGCAGCCCTCGACGTAGTGGACGTACGCGTCCTCGTCGACGATGATCAGCGTCCGCTCGAACTGGCCCATGTTCTCCGTGTTGATGCGGAAGTAGGCCTGGAGCGGGATGTCGACCTTCACGCCCTTGGGGACGTAGATGAAGGAGCCGCCGGACCACACCGCGGTGTTCAGCGACGCGAACTTGTTGTCGCCGACCGGGATGACCGTGCCGAAGTACTCCTGGAAGAGCTCGGGGTGCTGCTTGAGCGCGGTGTCCGTGTCGAGGAAGATGACGCCCTGCTCCTCCAGGTCCTCGCGGATCTGGTGGTAGACGACCTCGGACTCGTACTGGGCCGCGACGCCCGCGACGAGGCGCTGCTTCTCCGCCTCGGGGATGCCGAGCTTGTCGTACGTGTTCTTGATGTCCTCCGGCAGGTCCTCCCACGAAGCGGCCTGCTTCTCGGTGGAACGCACGAAGTACTTGATGTTGTCGAAGTCGATGCCCGAGAGGTCGGAACCCCAGTTGGGCATGGGCTTCTTGCCGAACAGCTTGAGGCCCTTGAGACGGAGGTTCAGCATCCACTCCGGCTCGGACTTCTTCGCCGAGATGTCGCGGACGACCTCCTCGGACAGACCTCGCTTGGCAGCGGAGCCGGCCGCGTCGGAGTCGGCCCAGCCGTATTCGTAGGTGCCCAGGCCATCGAGCTCAGGGTGAGCAGTCTCCGTGGTCATGCGGGGTTCCTCCCGGCCGTACGTGCAGATGCTGATGTGTCGGTCTGTGTCGCGCTCGCGCTGCGCGGAATGAACGTCGTGCACACTCCGTCGCCGTGGGCGATCGTGGCGAGGCGCTGCACATGTGTCCCGAGCAGGCGGGAGAAGACCTCGGTCTCCGCCTCGCAGAGCTGCGGGAACTGCTCGGCTACGTGTGCGACCGGGCAGTGGTGCTGGCAGAGCTGTTCGCCGCTGTGCGGACCGGGAGCGCTCTTCGCCGTAGCAGCGTACCCGTCCGCGGTCAACGCCTTGGCCAGGGCCTCCGTGCGGCCGTCCGGAGCGGCCGCTTCCACGGCGTCCCGGTAGGCCAGCGCCTGCGTCTCCATCCGCGACCGGGCGAAGGCGGCGACCGCCGCCTCCCCCCGCTCCCCGCCTCCGACGGACTGCGCGATCCAGCGCAGGGCGTCGGCGGCGAGCGTGTCGTAGGACTGGTCGAAGGCGTCGCGGCCGCAGTCGGTCAGCGCGAAGGCCTTGGCGGGCCGGCCCCGGGCGCGCGTGCCGTACACGCGCTGCTCACGGGGTGCGACCACGTCGTCGGCGACGAGCGTGTCGAGGTGGCGGCGAACGGCGGCCTGGGTGAGGCCGAGGCGCTTGGCGAGGTCGGCGACGGTGGACGGACCGTGGTCCAGGATGGACCGCGCGACCCGGTTGCGGGTTGACCGCTCCCCGGTCGCGAGCTCCCCCTGGGGGGTCTCGATCTGCCGTTCGCCGTATTTCACAACGCTATTGTTGCGTAATTAACCGCCGTGCGACAAGCGGTGTCCACGGCCGCCTCTGGTGGCCTCCATCACTAAGGGTTACCTTATTTGTCGACGCAGAGTGATGAAAAGTTATTCGGAGGGAAACACTCCGCTCTCTCGCCGGAACCCTCCCGTGACCCGGTACACCGGCTCCCACCAGCAGACTTCCGCCCACGACGTTCCCCGGCACGATAAACATGAGGTTCCGGAAAAGATCACCGAAACCGACTGATCCATCCAGGATCGCAAGGCTGAAAAGAGCCGTATTCGCGACGCGGTGTTCGAATCCCACGGCCACGAAGACCGCCCGTGGCCCCTCGACCCCGGGACCGAGGACCCCTCCCGCGGCTCCGTAGACTCATCCCCCATGAGCAACGACCCCGCCGTGGAGATCCGCGGACTGGTGAAGCGCTACGGCCCCAGGAACGCGGTGGACGGCCTGGACCTCACCGTCCGGAGGGCCTCCGTCACCGCGGTCCTCGGCCCCAACGGCGCGGGCAAGACGACCACCGTGGAGACCTGCGAGGGCTACCGCCGGCCCGACGCCGGAACCGTCCGCGTCCTCGGCCTCGACCCGGTGGCCCAGGCCGCCCGGCTGCGCCCGCGGATCGGCGTGATGCTCCAGTCCGGCGGCGTCTACTCCGGGGCCCGCGCCGTCGAGATGCTGCGCCACATGGCCACGCTGTACGCCCGTCCGCTCGACGTGGACCCCCTGGTGGAGCGCCTCGGCCTCGGCGGCTGCGGCCGCACCCCCTACCGCCGGCTCTCCGGCGGGCAGCAGCAGCGCCTGGCGCTGGCCATGGCCGTGGTCGGCCGACCCGAGCTGGTCTTCCTGGACGAGCCCACCGCCGGACTCGACCCGCAGGCCCGGCGCGCGACCTGGGACCTCGTACGGGAGCTGCGCGCCGACGGGGTCACCGTCGTCCTCACCACCCATCACATGGACGAGGCGGAACAGCTCGCCGACGAGGTCGCCATCGTGGACGCGGGCCGGGTCATCGCCCACGGCAGCCCCGAGCAGCTGTGCCGCGGCGGCGCCGAGAACACCCTGCGCTTCACCGGCCGCCCCGCCCTCGACCTCGGCTCGCTGCTGAAGGCGCTCCCCGACGGCACCGGGGCCGTCGAGCTGACCGCCGGCGTCTACCGGGTCACCGGCGACGTCCACCCTCAGCTGCTGGCCACCGTCGCCTCCTGGTGCGCCCAGCACGGCGTGATGCCGGACAGCCTCTCGGTGGAGCGGCACACGCTCGAAGACGTCTTCCTGGAACTGACCGGCAAGGAGCTGCGCGCATGAGCGCCGGTACGTTCACCCCCGCCCCGGGGGCCGCGCCCGTCTCCCGCATGATCCTCGCGCAGACGGCACTGGAGACCCGGATGCTGCTGCGCAACGGGGAGCAGCTGCTGCTCACCGTGATCATCCCGGCGCTGCTGCTGGTGCTGTTCTCCGCCGTCGACATCATCAGCGTGCCGGCCGGCCGGGACGGCACGGGCACGTCCGTGGACTTCCTGGCCCCGGGGATCCTGGCGCTCGCCGTGATGTCCACCGCCTTCACCGGCCAGGCCATCGCCACCGGGTTCGACCGCCGCTACGGGGTCCTGAAGCGGCTCGGGGCCTCCCCGCTGCCGCGCTGGGCGCTGATGGCCGCCAAGACGCTGTCGGTGCTGGTCACCGAGGTGCTGCAGATCGCTCTGCTGACGGTGATCGCGCTCGCGCTCGGCTGGTCCCCGCACGGGAACCCGCTGTCGGTCCTCGCCCTGATCCTGCTGGGCACCGCGGCGTTCTCCGGGCTCGGACTGCTGATGGCCGGCACCCTCAAGGCCGAGATGACCCTGGCCGCCGCCAACCTCGTCTTCCTCCTGCTGCTGGTCGGCGGCGGGGTGATCGTGCCCCTGGAGAAGTTCCCGGACGCGGTCCGCTCCGTACTGGAGCTGCTGCCCATCTCGGCCCTGTCCGACGGGCTGCGCGCGGTGCTCCAGGACGGCGCCGCGCTGCCGTGGGGCACGGCCGCCGTCCTGGCGGGCTGGGCCGTGCTCGGCCTGGGGGCCGCGGCGCGGCTGTTCCGCTGGGAGTGAATCCCTTCCGCTGCGGTCCGCCCTCCCGCGACTATGGATCCCGACCCATGAGGTGCGCGGACCACGACGCCGGGGGGCGGGCATGGCGGAGCGAGAGGCCGTTCTTCGGCTGGACGAGCAGTGGGCGCGGGTGCGGGCGGGCGACGCGCACGTCGAGCCGGCGGAGCGCGAGCGGCTGCTGGACGAACTGATCGGCGCTCTGCGCACCCACCCGGAGGACCCCCGCTGTACGGCCCTGCTGGGGCTGCGCCTCGCCGACCGGGCCGCGCTGCGGTTTGCCGAGGGGGACCGCGCGGCCGCCCTCGCCACGATCGAGGAGGCGCTGCGCAGCTCCGAGCGCGCGGCGGCCTACTCCCCCGACTTCGCCCGCTGGTACGCCCGGGGGCTGATCAACCACGGGGTGTGGCTCGCCTGGCCGCTGAGCGACGGGGCCCGGCTGCCGCGGCACCCGCTGGGCCGGGCCGCCACCGGCGGGCCGAGCGCGACGGAGCGGGCGGACGGCGAACGCGCCCGCGACCTGACCCGGACGGCGGTCGGGGTGTGGGCGGGGCTCGACCAGCGGGACCCCGTCAACCGGAGCGGCCTCGCCCAGGCCAAGGTCTTCCTCGGGGACCGGCTCGCGGAGCTGGGGCTGGCCGAGGACGCGGTGGCCTGGGCGGTGGACGCCGAGTCGGACTTCCGCCAGCTGCTGCTGGCGGACCCGGGCACGGCGGAGTCCGCGGACGCCGAGGAAGCGCTCGACCACATCGGCCGCCAGCTGGAACTGCGGTTGCGCTTCCTGGCGTTCGGCTCGCTGGTCAGCCTGCGCGCGCGGCGGCTGCTGCCCGAACGCCTGCTGCCCCAGGCCGTGGTGGCCGCCCGGATCCAGGGGGTGCCGGAGTCGGAGATCGCGGCCCGGCTGCACCTCGGCGCCGATCAGGTGCACACCATGCTGGAGGTCACTCCCTGGCTCGCCGTGTGGCGCGTCGAAGTGCTCGGGCCCGACGGGCAGTGGAACGTACAGGAACATCCGTGGCACAGCACCACAGAAGTACGAAACAGGACAGCTGAGGACGTAGCGTCGGAATTAGTGCGCGGCTTCACCGACTCGGCCGCCTATCCGGGCGATGGCGTCCCTTGGCGGCTGCGACTGTGGTGGCACGAGGAGGGCGATCCGGCGGCGGCGCGGTTCCGCCTGGTCGTCGGCCCCGACCCGGCGCCGGGCACCCCCTCGTGAAACTTTGCACAAGGCTCGGCATACGATAGGCACCGTGTTGAACCCATTCACCTACCTCGCCGGCCGCTGGACTCCGTCACCCCGGATCGTCCGGCGGGCCGCACTCGCGGCGCTCGTCATGAGCGTGGCCATCGTCGTCACCGGCGGCGCCGTGCGGCTGACCGGGTCGGGCCTCGGCTGCGACACCTGGCCCAAGTGCACGGACGACAGCCTGATCGCGACCCGGGAACAGGGCTTCCACGGAGCCGTCGAGTTCGGTAACCGGATGCTGACGTACGTGCTCTCCGCAGCCGTCGGCTGGTACATCCTCGCCGCACGCGCGGCCAAGCCGTGGCGGCACTCCCTGACCAGGCTCGGCTGGACCCAGTTCGTCGTCGTGATGTCCAACGCGGTGCTCGGCGGGATCACCGTCAGGACCGGGCTCAACCCGTACAGCGTCGCCGGGCACTTCCTCCTCGCCACCGCGCTGATCGCGGTGACCACCGTCAGCTGGCAGCGCGTCGCCGAGGGCGACGCCGCCCCCCGGCCGCGCGTGCCGGGGCCGGTGCGCAAGCTGTCGTGGGCGCTGATCGCGGCCACCCTCGTCCTGATCGCCGCGGGCACCGTCGTCACCGGTTCCGGACCGCACGCCGGCGACAGCAGCGAGATCGAGCGGATGCCGTTCGACTGGGCGGCCACCGCGCACGTGCACGCGGTCGCCGCCTGGGCGGTGTGCGCGCTCGCCGTCGCGATGTGGCTGGTGCTGCGCGTGGTCGACGCCCCGTCCGACACCCGGGCCCGCGCCCGCGACCTGCTGGTCGTGCTGCTCGCACAGGGCGCCATCGGCTACGTGCAGTTCCTCACCCAGCTGCCCGAGGTGCTCGTCGCCGCCCACATGCTGGGCTCCTGCCTGGTGTGGATCGCGGTCCTGCGCGTCGCGCTGAGCCTGCGCGAGCGGCCGTCGGACCAGCCGGAGATCCCGGCCCAGGACGCGCCGCAGCTCTCCGCCGCCTGACGTCACCCCGCGCGGGGCACGCCCGCCGCGTTCACCCCGGCCCGTCCAGCCGGTAGACGCGGCGGGCGTTGCCCGACGCGATCATGGCGGCCACCCGCTCCGCGTCCCGCCGGGACCAGGCGCCGTCGGCGGCCCACCCGCCGAGCACCCGGCCCAGCGCCTCCCGGAACACCAGGGCGCCCACCGCGTGCAGTTCGGGCAGCCGGCGCCCGCCGCTGGAGAACAGCAGCTTCCCGAAGGGCGCCAGCTCCAGCAGCTCGGCCAGGACCGCGTCGGCCCGGCTCCCGGTCAGCGCCAGGGCCGCGCCGGCGTCCGCGTACACGTGCGGGAAGGCCCCCGCCAGCTGCGCCGCGTGCCGGTGGTACGGGTATCCGCCGAGCAGCACCAGCCGCGCGCCCAGCCCCGCCGTGGCCCGTGCGAACTCGGCGAGGAGCCCCGGGTCCCCCCGGTCCGGCCGCTGCCCCGGCTCCCCCGCGTCCGCCCCGGTGTGCAGCTGGAGCGGGAGCCCGGACTCGACCGCGCTCCACAGCAGGTGCCGCAGGAGCACGGGGTCCCGTAGGGCTTCGCCCCGGGTCCGCCGGGCCAGCCAGCGGCCGGCCGCCCCGCGGACCTCGCCCGCCCCCGGCGGCCCGGGTGCGAAGGCGAGGAAGGCGCCGAGGGCGGGGGCCGTGCTCCCGGGGGCCTCGCCGCAGGTGAAGGCGGCCGCCCCGGCGGCGCAGTGGTGGACGGCCTCGGCGAGGTTGGCCAGGAAGGCGGCCACGGTTCCGGAGGTGTCGGCGACCTGCTCCGCCAGCAACTCCAGCCGTACCGCCTCGAAGGCCTCCGCGTCCGCGGCCGACGCCAGCTCCTTGGCCCCCGTGAGGTCCCCGGGCGCCCCGGTGTCGACCAGGTAGGCGGCGACCCCCGAACCCCGCAGCAGCCGCCGCGCCGACTCCGCCGGGCCCAGCTCGCGCCGGCGGGCCAGGTAGCGGGCGGGCGCGCAGTGCGGCTCCAGCCCGAGCAGCGGCGGGCACCAGCGGCGCACGGCGAAGCCGGTCTGCGTGTCGAAGAAGGTGGTGCCCGCGGCGGGCGGGCCGGCCGATCGGAGCAGCTCGGCCTCGAAGGTGCCCAGGCCCAGCTCCGTACGGATCACTCCATGGCAGTACTGGTCGACCAGGGGCGGCGTTTCGATCATCCGGGCATCCCGTTGCGGACGTGGGGAAGGCGCTTCCACACGTCCTAACGGATGAGCGGGGTGTGAGGTGTTGCTCGCGCTGTTGACCGAGACGGCGCCCACGGCCCGGGAGGAGGTCGCGGCAGGGGTCGCGGCGGGTGCCGCGGAGGCCGCCGCTCGGGGCGCCGGGGCGGTCAGACCGCCGGGTTCGCCGGTCCGCCGAGCTGGATGCCGGCCATCCGGGTCCATTCGTACGGGCCGGTGCGCACCCGGGCGGCGAACTCGCCGTCGAACTCGTCGTGGAGGGTCAGCGCGGCCTTCTCGGCGGCCAGCTCGGCCGCGGCGTACGTGGGGGCCACCAGGTCGCCCCAGCCGCCGTCCGTGCCGACGAGCACGATCCGGGTGCCGGCCTGGCCGATGTGGGCGAGCTGGCCCTCGGCGCCGCCGTGCTGCTTGGCGAACGCACCGATCTGCTTGGCCAGCTTCGCCGCCGTACGGTCCAGCTTCTTGTCTGCGGTCTGCGCGGTTTCTGCCATGGACAGCATGCTACCGGTGAGTAATCAGTGGAGGAAGGGATCCACGGCCACCGCCACGAAGAGCAGCGACACGTAGGTGATCGACCAGTGGAACAGGCGCATCTCCTTGAGCTTCGCGCCCGTCATGCCGGACTTGGCCCGCGCGTGCAGGGCGTGCGCCTCCCACAGCCACCAGCCGCCGGCGACCAGTGCCACCGTGGTGTAGAACCAGCCGGTGTAGCCGAGCGGCGTCAGCAGCAGCGAGACCGCCACCATCACCCAGCTGTAGAGGACGATCTGACGGGCCACGACCCTGTTCCCGGCCACGACCGGCAGCATCGGCACGCCGACCCGCGCGTAGTCGTCCTTCACCTTCATGGACAGCGGCCAGTAGTGCGGCGGCGTCCAGAAGAAGATGACGAGGAAGAGGATGACCGCGGCCCAGGAGACCTCGTTCTTGACCGCGGACCAGCCGATCAGCACCGGCATGCAGCCCGCGATGCCGCCCCAGACGATGTTCTGGGAGGTCCGCCGCTTCAACAGCATCGTGTAGACGACGACGTAGAAGAGGAGCGCACCGAGCGCGAGGGCGGCCGACAGCCAGTTGATGAGCAGGCCGAAGAACAGCGTGGAGAGCACCCCGAGCGCGATGCCGAAGACCAGGCACTCGCGCGGGCTGACCATGCCGGTCACCAGCGGGCGCTGCGAGGTCCGGTCCATCAGCGCGTCGATGTCGCGGTCGATGTACATGTTCAGCGCGTTGGCGCCGCCGGCCGACAAGTAGCCGCCGAAGCAGGTCGCGAGGACCAGCCACAGCGACGGCACGCCCTGCTCGGCGAGGAACATCACCGGCACGGTCGTGATGAGCAGAAGCTCGATGATCCGCGGCTTCGTCAGTGCCACGAAAGCCATGGCCCGGGCCCCGAGGGGCCGGCGACCGGGGCTCGTCCCGAGCACCCCCGCTGGACGGGATTCGACGGCCGTCACGCACACCCCTGACAGAGAATCCAGCAAGCTCGGCCCGGACCAGGGAAGACATGAAGGTCCGGTAAAGGCTTGCGCGTACCACGCCACTCTAGACGTTGCACTTACGTCGCCCCGCGCGGGGGTCGGTTCGTGTTGGGCCGATCGGATCGGGCATACGGGACGGTACGACCCCGCGCGCACCCCCGGCGCTCAGAGGGCGCCCCAGGCGCTCAGGTGAACGGCGGGCACCGGCGACGTGACCGACGTACGGCACTCGAATAGCTGCACGCCGTGGCGGGGGTAGGCTCGGAATCGCGCCGGTGCACCGCCTCGTCACCGGGAACAGACATGTGGAGAGGAGCCCTGAAAAACGGTGAGCACCAAGCCGACCACCACAGAGCTCGAGTGGACCGAACTGGACCAGCGGGCCGTCGACACCGCCCGCATCCTGGCCGCTGACGCGGTCCAGAAGGTCGGAAACGGCCACCCCGGTACGGCGATGAGCCTGGCCCCCGCCGCGTACACCCTCTTCCAGAAGGTGATGCGGCACGACCCGTCGGACCCCGAGTGGGTCGGCCGCGACCGCTTCGTGCTCTCCGCGGGGCACTCGTCCCTCACCCTGTACACCCAGCTGTACCTCGGCGGGTTCGGGCTGGAGCTGGAGGACCTCGAGGCGTTCCGCACCTGGGGCTCCAAGACCCCCGGCCACCCGGAGTACGGTCACACCAAGGGCGTCGAGACCACCACCGGCCCGCTGGGCCAGGGCATCGCCAACGCGGTGGGCATGGCCATGGCCGCCCGCTACGAGCGCGGCCTGTTCGACCCGGAAGCCGCTCAGGGCTCCTCCCCGTTCGACCACATGATCTACGCGATCGCGGGCGACGGCTGCCTCCAGGAGGGCATCTCCCACGAGGCGTCCGCGCTGGCCGGCCACCAGAAGCTCGGCAACCTGGTGCTGCTGTGGGACGACAACCACATCTCCATCGAGGGCGACACGGAGACGGCCGTCTCCGAGGACACCCTCAAGCGGTACGAGGCGTACGGCTGGCACGTCCAGCGGGTCGAGCAGCAGGAGAACGGCGACCTCGACCCGAAGGCGCTGTACGCCGCGCTCCTGGCCGCGAAGGCCGAGACCGGCCGCCCGTCCTTCATCGCCGCGCGCTCGATCATCGCCTGGCCCGCCCCGGACGCCCAGGGCACCGAGGCCGCGCACGGCTCGGCCCTCGGCGACGACGAGGTGGCGGCCACCAAGCGCGTGCTCGGCTTCGACCCGGAGAAGTCCTTCGACGTCGCCGACGAGGTCCTCGCGCACACCCGGCAGGCCGTCGACCGCGGCCGCGAGGCACGGACCGCGTGGGAGAAGGAGTTCTCCGCCTGGCGCACCGCCAACCCGGAGCGCGCCGCCGAGTTCGACCGCATCAACGCCAACGAGCTGCCCGCGGGCTGGGAGGACGCCCTCCCCGTCTTCGAGACCGGCAAGGCCGTCGCCACCCGCGCGGCCTCCGGCAAGGTGCTCCAGGCGCTCGGCGCGATCGTTCCGGAGCTGTGGGGCGGCTCGGCCGACCTCGCCGGTTCGAACAACACCACCATCGACAAGGACTCCTCGTTCCTGCCGGTGGGCAACCCGCTGCCGGAGGCCGATCCGTACGGCCGCACCGTCCACTTCGGCATCCGCGAGCACGCCATGGCCGCGTCCATGAACGGCATCGCGCTGCACGGCCACACCCGCGTCTACGGCGGCACCTTCCTGGTGTTCTCCGACTACATGCGCAACGCCGTCCGCCTCTCCGCGCTGATGCACGTGCCGGTCACCTACGTGTGGACGCACGACTCCGTCGGCCTCGGCGAGGACGGCCCCACCCACCAGCCGGTCGAGCACCTCGCCTCGCTGCGCGCCATCCCGGGCCTGAACGTGGTCCGTCCGGCCGACGCCAACGAGACCGTCGTCGCCTGGCGCGAGATCATGCGCCGCCACACCAGGGTGTACGGCAAGGGCGCTCCGCACGGCCTGGCGCTCACCCGCCAGGGCGTGCCGACGTACGACCTCAATGACGACGCCGCCAAGGGCGGCTACGTGCTCCTCGACGCGACGGGCCCCGACGGCGCGGCCGCCGAGCCCCAGGTCCTGCTCATCGGCACCGGCTCCGAGGTCCAGCTCGCCGTCGCCGCGCGCGAGGCACTCCAGGCCGGGGGCGTCCCGGCGCGCGTGGTCTCGATGCCCTCCGTCGAGTGGTTCGAGGAGCAGAGCCAGGAGTACAAGGACAGCGTCCTGCCGCCCTCCGTCAAGGCCCGCGTCGCGGTCGAGGCCGGCATCGGCCTGACCTGGCACCGCTACGTCGGCGACGCCGGCCGGATCGTCTCGCTGGAGCACTTCGGTGCCTCGGCCGACGCGAAGGTGCTGTTCCGCGAGTTCGGCTTCACCCCCGAGGCCGTGACCGCCGCCGCCCACGAGTCGCTCGCCGCCACCGCGCGCTGACGCCCGTACCAGACCAGTAGGAGATGCAATTCCCATGACAGACGCACTCAAGCGCCTCTCCGACGAGGGCGTGGCGATCTGGCTGGACGACCTGTCCCGCAAGCGCATCACGTCCGGCAACCTCGCCGAGCTCATCGACCAGTCGCACGTGGTCGGTGTCACCACCAACCCGGCGATCTTCCAGAAGGCGATCAGCGAAGGCGACGGGTACGAGCAGCAGCTCGCCGACCTCGCGACCCGCAGGGTCACCGTGGAGGAGGCCCTGCGCATGATCACCACGGCGGACGTCCGCGACGCCGCCGACATCCTGCGCCCGGTCTACGACCGCACCGACGGCCAGGACGGCCGGGTCTCGATCGAGGTCGACCCCCGGCTCGCCCACAGCACCCCGGCGACCGTCGCCGAGGCCAAGCAGCTGGCCTGGCTGGTGGACCGCCCGAACACGCTCATCAAGATCCCGGCGACCAAGGCCGGCCTGCCGGCGATCACCGAGGTCATCGGCAGGGGCATCAGCGTCAACGTCACGCTGATCTTCTCGCTGGAGCGCTACCGCGAGGTCATGGACGCGTACCTCGCGGGTCTGGAGAAGGCCAAGGCCGCCGGCCTGGACCTGTCCCTGATCCACTCCGTGGCCTCCTTCTTCGTGTCGCGCGTCGACTCGGAGATCGACAAGCGCCTGGACGCCGTCGGCACCGACGAGGCCATGGCCCTCAAGGGCAAGGCGGCGCTCGCGAACGCCCGTCTGGCCTACGAGGCCTACGAGGAGGTCTTCTCCTCGGACCGCTGGGCCGCGCTGGAGCGCGTCGGCGCCAACAAGCAGCGTCCGCTGTGGGCCTCGACCGGCGTCAAGGACCCGGCGTACAAGGACACCCTGTACGTGGACGACCTGGTCGCCCCGAACACGGTGAACACCATGCCGGAGGCCACCCTGGAGGCCGCGGCCGACCACGGGCAGATCACGGGTGACACCGTGCGCGGCACCTACGACCAGGCCCGGGCCGAGCTGGACGCGGTCGCGAAGCTGGGCATCTCGTACGACGATGTGGTGCAGCTGCTGGAAGACGAGGGCGTCGAGAAGTTCGCGGTGTCCTGGAACGACCTGCTGAAGTCGACCGAGGCGGAGCTTGAGCGCCTCGCCCCCACGGAGGCCTGAACACTTTGTCTGTGAACGGAGCGAACCCGCTTCGTGACGCACAGGACCGGCGGCTCCCGCGCATCGCGGGGCCGTCCGGCCTGGTCATTTTCGGCGTTACGGGTGACCTGTCGCGCAAGAAGCTGATGCCTGCCGTCTACGACCTGGCCAACCGCGGCCTGCTCCCGCCGGGCTTCTCGTTGATCGGGTTCGCCCGTCGTGAGTGGCAGGACGAGGACTTCGCCCAGGAGGTCCACGACGCCGTCAAGGAGCACTCCCGCACGCCCTTCCGCGAGGAGGTCTGGCAGCAGCTGGTGCAGGGCTGCCGGTTCGTCCAGGGCGACTTCGACGACGACGCCGCCTTCGAGACGCTGAAGGCCACGATCGAGGAGCTCGACAAGGCCCAGGGAACGGGCGGGAACTTCGCCTTCTACCTGTCGGTCCCCCCGAAGTTCTTCCCCAAGGTGGTCCAGCAGCTCAAGGACCACGGGCTGGCGCAGAAGGAGGGTTCGTGGCGGCGCGCCGTCATCGAGAAGCCCTTCGGCCACGACCTGAAGAGCGCGGAAGAGCTGAACAAGGTCGTCCACGAGGTCTTCCCCCGTGACGAGGTCTTCCGGATCGACCACTACCTCGGCAAGGAGACCGTCCAGAACATCCTGGCGCTCCGCTTCGCCAACACCATGTTCGAGCCGATCTGGAACCGGTCGTACGTCGACCACGTCCAGATCACCATGGCCGAGGACATCGGGATCGGCGGCCGTGCCGGGTACTACGACGGCATCGGCGCCGCCCGCGACGTCATCCAGAACCACCTGCTGCAGCTGCTCGCGCTGACCGCGATGGAGGAGCCCGGCTCCTTCCACCCCAAGGCGCTGGTGGCGGAGAAGCTCAAGGTGCTGACCGCCGTGGAGCTGCCCGAGGACCTGGGCAAGCACACCGTGCGCGGCCAGTACTCGGCGGCGTGGCAGGGCGGCGAGAAGGTCGTCGGGTACCTCGAAGAGGACGGCATCGACCCCAAGTCGAAGACCGACACCTACGCGGCCATCCGCCTGGAGATCAACAACCGCCGCTGGGCGGGCGTCCCCTTCTACCTGCGGACGGGCAAGCGCCTGGGCCGCCGGGTGACGGAGATCGCGGTGGTCTTCAAGCGGGCCCCGTACCTGCCGTTCGAGTCGGGCGCGACCGAGGAGCTGGGGCAGAACGCCCTGGTCATCCGGGTCCAGCCGGACGAGGGCGTGACGGTGCGCTTCGGTTCCAAGGTTCCCGGCACCTCGATGGAGGTCCGGGACGTCACGATGGACTTCGCCTACGGCGAGTCCTTCACGGAGTCGAGCCCCGAGGCGTACGAGCGGCTCATCCTCGACGTGCTCCTCGGCGACGCGAACCTCTTCCCGCGCCACCAGGAGGTCGAGCTCTCCTGGAACATCCTCGACCCGATCGAGCAGTACTGGGACAAGCACGGCAAGCCCGCGCAGTACCCGGCGGGCACCTGGGGACCGGTCGAGGCGGACGAGATGCTCGCACGAGACGGACGGAGCTGGCGCCGGCCATGAAGATCGACCTCACGGAGACCAACTCCAGCAAGATCAACGCCGCGATGGTGCAGGCACGCCGGGACATCGGCACGCCGGCCATCGGCATGGTCCTCACGCTGGTGATCGTGACCGACGAGGAGAACGCGTACGACGCGCTCAAGTCGGCGAACGACGCGTCCCACGAGCACCCCTCGCGGATCATCGTCGTCATCAAGCGGGTCAGCCGCTCGCCGCGCAGCCGCCGCGACGCCCGCCTCGACGCGGAGGTCCGCGTCGGAGCGGACGCCGGCTCCGGCGAGACGGTGGTGCTGCGCCTCCACGGCGAGCTGGTCGACCACGCCCAGTCGGTGGTCCTCCCGTTGCTGCTGCCGGACGCCCCCGTGGTGGTCTGGTGGCCGGAGGGTGCTCCGTCGGACCTGGCGGGCGACCCGCTCGGTTCGCTGGGGCAGCGCCGGATCACGGACACGTACTCGTGCGAGAACCCGATCGGCGCCCTGGCCGGCCGGGCCTCCGCGTACGCCCCCGGGGACACGGACCTGTCCTGGACCCGGATCACCCCGTGGCGCTCGATGCTGGCGGCCGCGCTGGACCAGCAGACCCTGTCGGTCGACACCGCGGTCGTCGAGGGCGAGGGCGACAACCCGAGCTGTGAGCTGCTGGCCATGTGGCTGGCGGACCGGCTGGGCGTCCCCGTCAAGCGCACGCTGTCGTCCGGGCCGGGTCTGACGGCCGTCCACCTGGAGACCAAGGACGGCGACATCGTCCTGGACCGGGCGGACGGGGCCCTGGCGACGCTCTCGATGCCCGGGCAGCCCGACCGTGCGGTGGCGCTCAAGCGCCGCGACACGGCCGAGTTGCTGGCGGAGGAGCTGCGCCGGCTGGACCCGGACAACACGTACGAGGCCTCGCTGAAGTTCGGCGTGGCCAAGCTGCAGGCCGCCCGGCCGGCCGAGGCTCCGGCGAAGCCGGCTCCGGACAAGGCCGCTGCGGACAAGGCCGCTCCGGCGCCGAAGCCGGCGAAGAAGCCCGCGGCGAAGTAGCGAGAACGCCGGCGGGGCTGGAGGATCCAGCCCCGCCGGCGTTTGAGTCGCGGGGCCGGGGCGGATCCCCGGGAAACGGAGAAAGGGCGGGGCGGGGACCCGCTCCGCGCAGCGGCACCGCACCCGCACCGGGCACCCGCACCAGGCACACCCTCCGAACTACCGACAAGGCGGCAGCACATGGGTATGACGACTCCCCAGGTCGTCGTCCACCGGGACAAGGAGCTGATGGCCCGCGCCACGGCCGCCCGGCTCATCACCAGGATCGTGGACGCGCAGGCGGCCCGCGGCAGCGCCTCGATCGTGCTCACCGGCGGCCGCAACGGCAACGGTCTGCTCGCGGCGCTCGCCGACGCCCCGGCCCGGGACGCGGTCGACTGGCACCGGCTCGACCTGTGGTGGGGCGACGAGCGGTACGTCCCCGCCGACGACCCCGAGCGCAACCACACCCAGGCCCGCGAGGCCCTCCTGGACTCCGTTCCGCTGGACCCCGCGCGCGTGCACGTCATGCCCGCCTCCGACGGCCCGTACGGGACCGATGTGGACGCGGCGGCGGCGGCGTACGCGGCCGAGCTGGCGGCGGCCGCCGGCCCGGAGGACCACGGTCCGGTCCCCCGCTTCGACGTGCTGATGCTGGGCGTGGGCCCGGACACCCACGTGGCGTCCCTCTTCCCCGAGCACCCGGCCTCCCGCGAGACCGAGCGCACGGTGGTGGGCGTCCACGGCGCACCGAAGCCGCCGCCCACGCGGATCTCCCTGACGCTCCCGGCGATCCGGGCGGCCCGCGAGGTCTGGCTGCTGGCCGCGGGCGAGGACAAGGCCGGAGCGGTCTCCATCGCCCTCGGCGGCGCGGGCGGCGTCCAGGCCCCGGCGGCGGAGGCCCACGGCCGCTCCCGCACGCTGTGGCTGCTGGACCGGGCCGCGGCCGCCAAGCTCCCCCCCGGGATGTACCCGCCGGCCTCGGCCTGAGCCGCGGCGCGCGGCAGAGCACGTACGGCAGAGCGCCCCGCACCTCGAAGGTGCGGGGCGCTCCGTCGTTCCCGACGGGCTCAGGCGCGGTCGCGCAGCTCCCGGTACCCGGCGACCAGGGCCCTCGTCGAGGAGTCCATGCCCGGAACGTCCGCGCCCTCGGTCAGCGCCGGCTCGATCCGCTTGGCGAGGACCTTGCCGAGCTCGACGCCCCACTGGTCGAAGGAGTCGATGTTCCAGACGGCGCCCTGGACGAACACCTTGTGCTCGTACAGCGCGATCAGCTGGCCCAGCACCGCCGGGGTCAGCTCCGCGGCCAGGATCGTGGTCGTCGGGTGGTTGCCCTGGAACGTCTTGTGCGGGACCAGGTCCTCCGGGACGCCCTCCGCGCGCACCTCCTGCGCCGTCTTGCCGAAGGCGAGCGCCTGCGTCTGCGCGAAGAAGTTCGCCATCAGCAGGTCGTGCTGGGCGGCGAACGACGGTTCCAGGTCGGCCGCGGGTCGCGCGAAGCCGATGAAGTCCGCGGGGATCATCCGCGTGCCCTGGTGGATGAGCTGGTAGTAGGCGTGCTGCCCGTTGGTGCCGGGCGTGCCCCACACCACCGGACCGGTCTGCCACTCCACGGGATCGCCGTCCCGGTCCACGGACTTGCCGTTGGACTCCATGTCCAGCTGCTGCAAGTACGCGGTGAACCGCGAGAGGTAGTGGCTGTACGGCAGCACGGCGTGCGCCTGGGCGTCGAAGAATCCGATGTACCAGATGCCCAACAGGCCCAGCAGCAGCGGCGCGTTCTCCTCGGGGGGCGCCGTCCGGAAGTGCGTGTCCATGGCGGCGAAGCCGCCGAGCATCTCGCGGAAGGCGTCCGGGCCGATCGCGATCATCAGGGAGAGCCCGATGGCGGAGTCGAAGGAGTAGCGTCCGCCGACCCAGTCCCAGAACTCGAACATGTTGGCCGTGTCGATGCCGAACGCGGAGACCTTCTCCTCGTTCGTCGACAGCGCCACGAAGTGCCGCGCCACGGCCTCGTCGCCGGCTCCCAGACCCGTGAGCAGCCAGTTCCGCGCCGAGGTGGCGTTGGTGATGGTCTCGATGGTGGTGAAGGTCTTCGACGCGATGATGAACAGCGTCTCGGCCGGGTCCAGGTCCCGCACGGCCTCGTGGAGGTCGGCGCCGTCCACGTTGGAGACGAAGCGCAGGGTCAGTGCCCGGTCGGTGAAGGCGCGCAGCGCCTCGTACGCCATCGCCGGACCGAGGTCGGAGCCGCCGATGCCGATGTTGACGACGTTCTTGATCCGCTTGCCGGTGGAGCCGGTCCACTCCCCCGACCTGATCCGGTCGGCGAAGGCGGCCATCTTGTCGAGGACCGCGTGCACGCCGGGGACGACGTTCTGGCCGTCCACCTCGACCACGGCGCCCTCCGGCGCGCGCAGGGCGGTGTGCAGGACCGCCCGGTCCTCGGTCGTGTTGATCTTGTCGCCGCGGAACATCGCCTCGCGCAGCCCGGCCACGCCCGTCGCCGCCGCGAGCTCGCGCAGCAGCGTGAGCGTCTCGTCCGTCACGAGGTGCTTCGAGTAGTCGATGCGCAGGTCACCGGCGCGCACGGTGTAGCCGGAGCCGCGGCCCGGGTTCTCCTCGAACAGCTCTCGCAGATGCGTCTGCCCGAGCTCCTCCCGGTGCTTGCCGAGTGCGAGCCACTCCGGCGTCCGGGTGAGCTTCGTACGGCTGTCTGCATTCATCCTGGCCATCAACCCATTTCTCGCGTCCTGTCGTGCCCCGCCGATCTCCAACTTAAAGGATGCGAAGCGGCAATGCCGGACAGGCGCAGTCGGCACGGGCGGACGTGAAGAGGCCCGGTACGGCGGGAGTCTCCCCTGCCGCACCGGGCCTCTGCGCACGCTTCTGACGACCGTTCAGATCTCGCCGCGGAGTTTGGCGAGCGCTTCGGCGAGGATCGCCTCCCCGTCGGCGTCCGTGCGCCGCTCCCGTACGTACGCCAGGTGCGTCTTGTACGGCTCGGTGCGCGGTGGTGCCGGCGGGTCGTCCCGGTCCTGGCCTGCCGGGAACCCGCAGCGCGGGCAGTCCCAGGTGTCCGGCACCTGTGCGTCGCTGGCGAAGCTCGGCTGCGTCTCGTGCCCGTTCGAGCACCAGAAGGAGATGCGCAGGCGAGGCGCGGACTCGCCGCGCTCGGCCTCACCCATCGGCCCCGCTCCGACCCGGCTACCACGGATCGCGTTGCCACTTGCCACGGTCGTAACTCCCTGCGTAATGGTGCCGCGGAGCGTGAGTGGAATTCCGCCGCGGGCGCCCAAGTCTACGTAAGGCCCAACGCACGCCCACGGACCGGAGTTACTCATTCCAGGCGATGGACGCCGGACTCATAGTAGGCCGGACGGCACCGACCGGACTGGCGGAATGGCCAGAACGGTCAGCTGGCGCTGGACTTCATGAGAAGTCCCAGCGCCAGGATGCAGGCGAACCACAGCAGACCGACGACCACGGTGATCCGGTCGAGGTTGCGCTCCGCGACGGAGGAACCGCCGACCGACGACTGCATGCCGCCGCCGAACATGTCGGAAAGGCCGCCGCCCTTGCCCTTGTGCATCAGCACGAGGAGCATCAGCAGGGCGCTGAAGACGATCAGGGCGATCGAAAACCCCATAATCACGGCTGATTCCTACTTTCTGGCTTTTCTGGCTTGCCGGGCTCCGCTGGGACGTGCGCGGGGGCCAGCGGCTGTTTGGTTCAGCCTCTGGCCCCCGCAAGGGTACGACGGATCCGCCCTACCGCATACTCACCGCAGTCGCTACGCGTCGCCGAAGCGGACGATCCCGACGAACTCGTCCACGTCCAGCGCGGCGCCGCCGATCAGGGCGCCGTCCACGTCGGGCTGGGCCATGATCGCGGCGATGTTGCCGGACTTGACCGAGCCGCCGTACTGGATGCGGACCTTGTCGGCCAGCTCCTGCGAGTACAGTTCCGCGAGGCGGCCGCGGATGGCTCCGCACACCTCCTGGGCGTCCTCGGGGGTGGCGACCTCGCCGGTCCCGATCGCCCAGACGGGCTCGTACGCGATCACGACGGACTCGACCTGCTCGGCCGGGACGTCCTTGAGACCGCCGTCGAGCTGGGCCAGCGTGTACGGGACCTGCTGTCCGGCCTTGCGGACGTCCAGGCCCTCGCCGACGCACAGGATCGGGGTCAGCCCGTGCCGGTAGGCGGCCTTGACCTTGGCGTTGCAGGTCTCGTCGTCCTCGCCGTGGTACTGACGGCGCTCGCTGTGGCCGACGGCCACGTACGTGCACTTCAGCTTCGACAGCATCGAGCCGGAGATCTCGCCGGTGTAGGCACCGGAGTCGTGCGCCGAGAGGTCCTGGGCACCGTACTTGATCTTCAGCTTGTCGCCGTCGACCAGGGTCTGCACCGACCGGAGGTCGATGAAGGGCGGGAGGACCACGACCTCGACGGCGTCGAAGTCCTTGTCGGCGAGCGCGAAGGCCAGCTTCTGGACGTGGGCGATGGCCTCGAGGTGGTTGAGGTTCATCTTCCAGTTGCCCGCCATCAGCGGGGTGCGGCCGGCGGAAACGGGTGCAGTCATGCGGTGTCAGCCCTCCAGGGCGGCGAGGCCGGGGAGCGTCTTGCCCTCGAGGTATTCGAGGGAGGCGCCGCCACCGGTGGAAATGTGGCCGAAGGCATTCTCGTCGAAGCCGAGCGTGCGCACGGCCGCGGCCGAGTCTCCGCCGCCGACGACGGTGAAGGCGCTGCTGTCGACGAGGGCCTGCGCGACGGCCTTGGTGCCGTTGGCGTAGTCGGGGTGCTCGAAGACGCCCACGGGGCCGTTCCAGAAGACGGTCTCGGCATCGGCGATCTTCGCAGCGTACAGCTCGCGCGTCCTGGGGCCGATGTCCAGGCCCTCCTTGTCGGCCGGGATCTTGTCCGCGTCCACGGTCTCGAAGTCCGCCGGGGTCTTGCCCTTGAGGTCGGGGAAGTCCGTGGAGACGAGGACGTCGACCGGGAGCACGAGCTCGACGCCCGTGGCCTTGGCGCGCTCCATGTACTCGGTGACCTTCTCCAGCTGGTCCTTCTGGAGCAGGGAGATGCCGACCTCGTGGCCCAGGGCCTTGAGGAACGTGTAGGCCATGCCGCCGCCGATGAGGATGCGGTCGGCCTTGCCGAGCAGCTCGTCGATGACGGCGAGCTTGTCGGAGACCTTGGCGCCGCCGAGGACCACGACGTAGGGGCGCTTGACGTCGTCGGTCAGCTTCTTCAGGACGCCGACCTCGGTGGCGATGAGGTAGCCGGCCGCGTGCGGGAGGCGCGCGGGGAGGTCGAAGACCGAGGCGTGCTTGCGGTGGACGGCGCCGAAGCCGTCGCCGACGTAGACGTCGGCGAGCTCCGCGAGCTGGTCCGCGAAGGCGCCGCGCTCGGCGTCGTCCTTCGAGGTCTCACCGGCGTTGAAGCGCAGGTTCTCGATGACGGCGACCTGGCCGTCGGCGAGGGCGGCGACGGTCTCCTTGGCGGAGTCGCCGACGGTGTCGGCGGCGAACGCGACGTCCGCGCCGAGCAGTTCACCCAGGCGCTTGGCGGCCGGGGCGAGCGAGAAGGCCGGGTCCGGGGCGCCCTTGGGGCGGCCCAGGTGCGAGGCCACGATGACGCGGGCGCCGGCGGCGGCGAGCTTCGCGATCGTGGGCTGGACGGCGCGGATGCGGCCGTCGTCGGTGATGGTGCCCTCGGCCAGCGGGACGTTCAGGTCCGCGCGGACGAAGACCCGCTTGCCCTTGACGCCTTCGGCGAGCAGTTCGTCGATCGTCTTCATGTGTTTCTACTCCTTTGGAGCCCTTCACCCTGAGGGCGAGGAAGGGAGAACGAGGCAAGCGACAGGGCCCGTGCGGCGCTTCGTCGCGCTGCCCGGACCCTGTGCTCACATCGTGGTGCCTTGCCTTGGAACCGGGGCGACCTTAGAGCTGGCCACCGACGAAGACCGTAAGGTCCACGAGACGGTTGGAGTAGCCCCACTCGTTGTCGTACCAGCCGATGACCTTGACGCTCTTGCCCTGGACCATGGTCAGGGAGGAGTCGAAGGTGCAGGACGCCGGCCAGTTCACGATGTCGGAGGAGACGATCGCGTCCTCGGTGTAGTCGAGGATGCCCTTGAGCTGGCCCTCGGCCGCCTTCTGGAACGCCGCGTTCACCTCGTCCCGGGTGACTTCGCGCTCCAGCTCGATGACCAGGTCGGTCACGGAACCGGTCGGGACCGGAACGCGCATCGCGATGCCGTCGAGCTTGCCGGCGAGCTCCGGGATCACCAGGGCGGTGGCCTTGGCGGCACCGGTGGTGGTCGGGATGATGTTCTCGGCGGCGGCGCGGGCGCGGCGCAGGTCCGAGTGCGGGAAGTCCAGGATGCGCTGGTCGTTCGTGTACGCGTGGACCGTCGTCATCATGCCCTTGACGATGCCGAAGTTCTCCAGGAGGACCTTGGCCATCGGCGCCACGCAGTTGGTGGTGCAGGAGGCGTTGGAGATGACGTGGTGGCTGGCCGCGTCGTACTTGTCCTGGTTGACGCCCATCACGATCGTGATGTCCTCGTCCTTGGCCGGAGCCGAGATGAGGACCTTCTTCGCGCCCGCGGCGATGTGCTTCGCGGCGTCGGCCTTCTTGGTGAAGATGCCGGTCGACTCGATGACGATGTCGGCGCCCAGCTCGCCCCAGGGGAGGTTCGCGGGGTCGCGCTCGGCGAAGGTCTTGAAGGTGTTGCCAGCGACCGTGATGGTGTCTGCGGTGTGGGAGACCTCGGCCTTGAGGCGGCCCAGGATGGTGTCGTACTTGAGCAGGTGCACCAGGGTGGCGTTGTCCGTCAGGTCGTTGACACCGACGATCTCGATGTCCGCTCCCTGCTCCAGGAGCGCACGGAAGTAGTTGCGGCCAATTCGGCCAAAACCGTTGATGCCTACGCGGATCGTCACGAACCGATCTCCTCGTTGGTGCGCCGGTAAAGTCCGCCGGCGAGCTGTATGGGATGTCCCCGACCGCTTACGACCCTACCTCTCCGTGAGCTTTTGAGTGACATCGGCGTGGGCCTGACACTCCCCCTCCCCCCGGGGGGAGGCCCGGGAGGGCCCCGCACCAGCCGTTCCGGCACGGGGTTCCGGGGACCTTGGGTCCGTCACTCAGAGTGAGGGTGGGACGGGGTTGCCTGTCAGTGGTTCAGTGTGCGTAGCGCCTTACCGACGAGTACGGCGCGGTCCCTCGCGGCCGGCAGGTGTTCCAGGCCGAAACCGAGGAGAACCGTGTCACGCGTAGTCACCGCCGCGTAGGACCTGAACAGCTCTCCGGACCGGGACCAATCGCCCGGAACGTCGGGGCTTCCGGCGGGCGCCCCCTGGGCCGCCCAGGCGCCGAGCGAGGTCTCGAAGCCCTCGACGGCGCGGTCCGCGCCGCCCACGGAGAGGCGCGCCTCGTCCGCGAAGACGCCGCGGCCGCCCGAGCCGGGGTCGGTGATGTAGGCGAGCGAGAGCTCCACGCTCCTGCCCGCGTACGCGCTCAGGTCGAAGGAGACCTGCTTCCAGCCGCCGGAGGACCCGGTGAAGCTGTTCCAGGCTCCGCTGGTGCCCCGCGGGGTGCAGCCCGCGGCGTCCAGCGCGAGGTAGCGGCGCAGGAACGGGTGGCCGTTCACGAAGAACCCGGCCGCGCACTCCTCCGGTACGGCGGAGCTGCTCAGGCCGCCCGCGTCCGGCAGGGTCGTCCAGTCGTCCCCGCCGGCGGTACGGGCCTCCAGGGCCGCGTGGTCGTAGCCCTCCTCGGTGTTCCAGTTCAGGGCGAGCTTCAGCTCCGGCCTGTCCGCGGCCGAGACGCCGGTGAGGTCGATCGTGCGGACCAGCCGCTTCCAGTCGTCGTCCGTGTGCAGCGCCGAGGCCATCCCGGTGCCGGCGTAGGGCGCGTACGGGTTGACGACCCCGGTGAACTGGCCGGCCTGCGCGCTCTTGAACTGCGGGAACTGCGCCGGCGCCAGGGTTTCGGAGGTCACCGTGTAGGAGCCGGGGGCGTTCAGCGGGTTGCCCGCGGCGTCGCCGAGGCCTCCGCGGGCTCCGGCGAGGGAGGCGGCGCCGGTGAATCCGGTGGCGCCGGAGGTGCTCGTACGGCCGTAGGCGCCGAGCCAGTACTGGCTGAAGTCGTTGGTCACGGCGCGCCCGACCTGGGCGTTGCCGCCGGCGAGCTCACCGGCCTCGATCAGCTTGCCGCCCTCGTTGAGGAAGTCGCGGACCGCCAGCTGGGTGTCTCCGCCGGGTGTCTTGGCCCCGGTGTAGTGGACGGCCGTGCGGAAGTGGGAGAGCGTCCCGAGGTGGTGCGGCGCCCCCTGGGTCGCGACGTCCCAGACCGCGGCGGACCTGCCGTTGGCGCGCAGGGCGTCCACGTAGGTCCGGGAGTGCTGGGCCGTGGCGCCCTCCTCGGCGATCACCAGCACGTCCGCGCGCGGCCGCTCGGCCACGGTGTACGTGAAGTGCTCGCTGGAGACCTGCCGGCCGGTGCGGTCGCGTCCGGTGAACCAGACCTCGACCTTGTCGCCGGGCCTGGTGCCGTCGACGTCGGCGCGGTACTCGTCGAACCAGTTGTTGTCCTCGCCGCCGTAGACGTCGCCGCCCTTCCAGGCCTTGAGGTCCTCGTCGTGCACGCGGCCGCCGTTGATCCGGAAGTTCAGCTCCTTGTCGCGCAGCGACTTGCGGGCCGTGACGGCGACCTGCTGGTCCTGGCCGCGGGCCGCATAGGAGGTGGTGAAGGGGTCGAGGGTGAAGTCCGCGGCGGTCAGGCCCACGGTGGAGGCGGGCCGGTCCGGGTGCGCCGCGCTCTCGCCGACCGAGAGGGCGAAGGGGACGTTCTTGGCGAACTCGGCCTGGATGAGCTTCTCGTCGTCCGGGAAGTTGAAGCCGGAGGCGCAGTCCTCGGGCTTCCACCGGTCGTTCGGGTCGATCGCGGAGGCCGTCTGGCAGGTGGTCATCTCCGGCGTGAACATCATGATGCCGTTGGTGTTGGAGGCGTGTCCGTCGGCCTCGCCGTTGGTGGTGTAGAGCTCCGAGGACACCTGCGGGTAGTAGCCGGGGACGGCCGGGTTCTCCGGCGTTCCGGCGAGCGTCCTGTAGGCGACGTCGTCGGGGGTGGGGGTGGCGACCTGCCAGCCCACGCCGTAGAGCAGCAGTTCGGCGGCCGAGTGGTAGTTGATGGCGTACTCGAAGCCGATGCGCTTCTGGAAGCGGTCGACGGCGACGGTCTCCGGCTCGGAGGAGGCCTTGGGCCCGCGGTAGGTCTCGCTGGCCTGGTTCGGCGAGGAGCCCTCGTTGTCGTAGCCCCACTTGTAGGCGAAGTTCCGGTTCAGGTCGACCCCGTCGCCCGCGGTGATCCTGCCGTCGCCGTTGTTGTCGCGGAGGTTCTTGCGCCAGAGCCGCTCGCCGTCCGCGGCGAAGGTGTGGTCGTACCCGTCGGGGTTCGCCGACAGCAGGAACCACAGCTCGCTGGAGTCGACCAGCTTCGTGACGCGCGGGTCCTTGCCGTAGTTGTCCAGCGTGTGGTGCATCAGCCGCCGGGTCATCTCCGGGGTGATCCACTCGCGGGCGTGCTGGTTGGACATGTAGAGCACGGACGGCTTGTCGCCGTCCCGGGTCTTCCCGGCGTTCTTGCTGACCTTCAGGGCGAGGATGTCCTTGCCCTGGACGGTCTTGCCGATGGAGACGACCTTCGTGAGCCCGGGGTTCTCCCGGGCGGTCCGCAGGATCTCCTCCTGGAGGCCGTTCTTGCCGCTGTAGGGCCGGAACACGCCGTCCCCCGCGGCCTCGGTGCGGGCCAGGCCCGCGGCGGGGACCTTGCGCTCGGCGAGGCGGATCCCCTGCGCGGCGAGCTCCTTCGCCTGGCCGCCCGTGAGGAAGAGCTCGACCTTGGCGGTCCCGGTCTCCGGGGCGCGCTCGGTGAGCTCGTGGGCGTCCTGGCCGGCGGCGAGGACGAGCGGTACCTGCTCACGGGTGATGTCGGCGTCGTAGACCCGCACCTCGTCGGCGCCGGACGGGGCGCCGGTCGCGGCCCGGTCCTGGGCTGCCGCGGGCAGCGCGGCCAGTGTGCCTGCGAAGACGAGTGCGCTTGCGGCGAGGATCGATCTCGCGCGGTGCCTCATGTGCCCCCCTGGGCGTCGTCTGCCACGAAAGCGTTCGGACGACAGGCTCACGACCAGCCCATGCACATGTCAATGGGGCCTACCGAAAGGGGCCCCCACGATCACTCGTGCGGGCCCCTCGGGGTGTGCGTGCGCCGACTGCGGCGCGGCCGCTTAGCCGGCCATGTTGTCGGCCATCTCCTCGCTGAGGTCCAAGTTCGACTCGGTACCCGGGATCCCGAGGTCCTGGGCCCGCTTGTCGGCCATGGCCAGCAGCCGGCGGATCCGGCCCGCGACCGCGTCCTTCGTCAGCGGCGGGTCGGCGAGCGCGCCCAGCTCCTCCAAGGAGGCCTGCTTGTGCTCCATGCGCAGCCGGCCGGCCGCGGCGAGGTGCTCGGGGACCTCCTCGGCGAGGATCTCCAGCGCACGCTGCACGCGGGCTCCGGCGGCCACCGCGGCGCGCGCCGAGCGGCGCAGGTTGGCGTCGTCGAAGTTGGCGAGGCGGTTGGCGGTGGCGCGCACCTCGCGCCGCATCCGCCGCTCCTCCCAGGCCAGCACCGACTCGTGCGCGCCGAGCCGGGTGAGCAGGGCCCCGATCGCGTCGCCGTCGCGGACCACGACCCGGTCCACGCCGCGCACCTCGCGCGCCTTGGCGGCGATGGAGAGCCTGCGGGCGGCGCCCACCAGGGCCAGGGCGGCCTCCGGGCCGGGGCAGGTGACCTCCAGGGAGGAGGAGCGGCCCGGCTCGGTGAGCGAGCCGTGGGCCAGGAAGGCGCCGCGCCAGGCCGCCTCCGCGTCACAGGTGGCCCCGGAGACCACCTGGGGCGGAAGACCCCGGATGGGGCGTCCGCGGCCGTCCACGAGGCCCGTCTGGCGGGCCAGCTGGTCACCGCCGGCCACGACCCGGACCACGTACCGGCTGCCGCGGCGCAGACCGCCGGGGGCCATGACGACCAGGTCCGAGGAATGGCCGAAGATCTCCAGGATGTCCTTGCGCAGTCTTCGCGCGGCGATGCCCGTGTCGAGCTCCGCCTCGATGACGATGCGGCCGCTCACCAGGTGCAACCCGCCCGCGAACCGGAGGATCGCCGAGACCTCGGCCTTCCTGCAGCAGGTCCGGGTCACGGGCAGACGAGAGATCTCGTCCTTCACCGCGGGCGTCATCGCCATGGGCCGATCCTTCCATGCATCCGAAAAATACGGTCGTACGCGGCGGCCAGCAGCTCCGGATCGTGCTTCGGAGAGCCGTCCTGCCTGGCCACGGGAGCCAGCTCGACCGCGGCGCCGAAGCGTTTCGCGGCATCGGCGAGGGACTCGCGGTCGGGTACGGCGGCCTCGTCGGCCAGCACCACGTCCAGGGCGAGTTTAGGGGCGTGTCGGGCCAAAACCTCCAAATGACGCTGCGGAGAGAAGCCCTCTGTTTCACCGGGTTGCGGCGCGAGGTTCAGCGACAGGACCCGCCGGGCCTTCGTCTCGACCAGCGCGTCGAGCAGTTCCGGCACCAGCAGGTGCGGGATCACGGAGGAGAACCAGGAGCCGGGTCCGAGCACCACCCAGTCGGCGTCCAGCACCGCGGCCACCGCCTCCGGCACGGCCGGCGGGTCGCTCGGCACCACCTGGACGGAGAGCACCTCGCCGGGGGTCAGGGCCACCGTGGCCTGCCCCCGTACGGTGTCGACGTCCTCGGGGCGGTCCGGATCGTGGCCCTTGACCAGGGCCTGGAGCTCCAGCGGTACCGCCGACATGGGCAGCACCCGGCCCTGCGCCCCGAGGAGCCGGCCGACCAGGTCGAGGGCCTGGACGGGGTCGCCGAGCTGCTCCCACAGGGCGACGATCAAGAGGTTGCCGACCGCGTGCCCGTGCAGGTCCCCCTCGGACTGGAAGCGGTGCTGGATGACGCGGGCCCAGGTCTGCCCCCAGTCGTCGTCGCCGCACAGCGCGGCCAGCGCCTTGCGCAGGTCGCCGGGGGGCAGCACGCCGAGCTCCTCCCGGAGCCGGCCGCTGGAGCCCCCGTCGTCGGCGACGGTGACCACGGCCGTGAGGTCACCGGTGATGCGGCGCAGGGCGGCGAGCGAAGCCGACAGGCCCTGGCCGCCGCCGAGGGCGACCACCTTGGGAGCGGCGCCGCGCCGACGGCCGGAGCGGCCCGCGCCGTCCTCGCCCCGTCCCGGGGTGAGGCGGCGCAGACGGCTCAGCCGGGGGGTCCGTGAGGTCACTCGCGCCCCATGTCCCGGTGGACTACGACGGTCTCGACTCCCTCGGAGGCGAGGCGGGCTGCGAGCTTCTCGGACATGGCCACGCTGCGGTGCTTGCCGCCCGTGCACCCGACCGCGATGGTCACGTACCGCTTGCCCTCGCGGCGGTAGCCGGTGGCGATGAGCTGGAGCAGCTCGGTGTAGCGGTCGAGGAACTCCTTGGCGCCGGGCTGGCTGAAGACGTACCCCGACACCTCCTCGTTGAGCCCGGTGAAGGGGCGCAGCTCCGGGACCCAGTGCGGGTTGGGGATGAAGCGGCAGTCGACGACGAGGTCGGCGTCGACGGGGAGGCCGTACTTGTAGCCGAAGGACATGACGGTCGCCCGCAGCTCGGGCTCCTCGTCGCCGGCGAACTGGGCGTCCATCTTGGCGCGCAGTTCGTGCACGTTCAGGCTGGAGGTGTCGATCACCAGGTCGGCGTCGCCCCGCAGCTCGCGCAGCAGGTCGCGTTCGGCGGCGATGCCGTCGGTGATGCGACCGTCGCCCTGGAGGGGGTGCGGGCGGCGGACCGACTCGAAGCGGCGGACCAGCGCGTCGTCGGAGGACTCCAGGAAGACGATGCGCCGGGTGACGCCCTTGCTGTCGAGGTCCGCGAGGGACTCGCGCAGGGCGTCGAAGAACTGGCGGCCCCGGACGTCGACGACGACGGCGATGCGCGCCACGTTGCCCTGGGAGCGGGCGCCGAGCTCCACCATGGTGGGGATCAGCGCCGGCGGGAGGTTGTCGACGACGAACCAGCCGAGGTCCTCCAGACACTTGGCCGCCGTACTGCGGCCGGCCCCGGACATGCCGGAGATGATCACCAGCTCGGGGATGGCCGCCTCGGCGGTATCTCCGGGCTCCACTGTCGTGCCCGTACTCACCTGTGCTCCGTCTCGGTCGTGCGTGGTCTCGTGCTCGGTCATTGCTCGGTCCCCCGTTCGGACGATGCTCCCGCGGGCGCGGGTGCCTCATCCTCAATGATCTCTCCTGTGGCCGTGTTGACCGCAGGGCCGGCGGGCACCGCTCCGGCGAGGGCCGCGGCCACGGTCTCGGCCGTCTTGCGGCCTATGCCCGGGACCTCGCAGATCTGGTCGATTGTCGCCTGTCTCAGCTTTTTCACCGAACCGAAGTGTTTGACCAGGGCCTGCTTGCGGCTCTCGCCGAGGCCGGGCACCTCGTCCAGCGGCCCGGACGTGAAGCGCTTGCCGCGCTTGTTGCGCTGGTACTGGATGGCGAAGCGGTGGGCCTCGTCGCGGATGCGCTGGAGCAGGTACAGGCCCTCGCTGGTGCGGGGCAGCACGACCGGGTCGTCCTCGCCCGGCAGCCAGACCTCCTCCAGCCGCTTGGCCAGGCCGCACACGGCGACGTCGTCGATCCCGAGCTCCTCCAGAGCCCGCTTGGCAGCGGCCACCTGCGGCTGGCCGCCGTCGACCACGACGAGCTGGGGCGGGTAGGCGAAGCGCTTGGGCCGCCCGTCGTCCTCCGGGCCGGCCGCCCCGGCCGCCGCGCCCGCGCCGTCGGCGTCCTCGGGGGACCACTCGCCCGTCTTGAGCTTCTCCTGGAGGTAGCGGCGGAAGCGGCGGGAGACCACCTCGTGCATGGAGCGAACGTCGTCCTGCCCCTCGAAGGTCTTGATCTGGAAGCGGCGGTACTCGCTCTTGCGCGCCAGGCCGTCCTCGAAGACGACCATGGAGGCCACCACGTCGTCGCCCTGCAGGTGGGAGATGTCGAAGCACTCGATGCGCAGCGGCGCGCCGTCCAGGTCCAGGGCTTCGGCGATCTCCTCCAGGGCCCGGGAGCGGGTGGTGAGGTCGCTGGCGCGCTTGGTCTTGTGGAGGGCGAGGGACTGCAGGGCGTTGCGGTGAACGGTCTCCATCAGGGCCTTCTTGTCGCCGCGCTGCGGGATGCGCAGGCTGACGTTCGAGCCGCGGCGCTCGGCGAGCCACTGGCTCAGGGCCGGCGCGTCCTCGGGGAGGGCCGGGACCAGCACCTCCTTGGGCACGGCCTCGCCCTTCTCCTCCCCGTACAGCTGCTGGAGGGCGTGCTCGACGAGTCCGGCGGTGTCGACGGCCTCGACCTTGTCGGTGACCCAGCCGCGCTGGCCGCGGACCCGGCCGCCGCGTACGTGGAAGATCTGCACGGCGGCTTCGAGCTCGTCCTCGGCGACCGCGACGAGGTCGGCGTCGGTGGCGTCGGCGAGCACCACGGCGTTCTTCTCCATGGCGCGGCGCAGCGCACCCATGTCGTCGCGCAGCCGGGCGGCCTTCTCGTACTCCATCTCCTCGGCCGCCTCGTGCATCTGCCGTTCGAGGCGGGAGAGGTAGGTGCCGGTGCGGCCGGCCATGAAGTCGCAGAAGTCGTCGGCGAGTTCGCGGTGTTCCTCGGGGGTGACCCGGCCGACGCAGGGCGCGGAGCACTTGCCGATGTAGCCGAGGAGGCAGGGGCGGCCGATCTGCGCGGAGCGCTTGAAGACCCCGGCGGAGCAGGTGCGGACGGGGAAGACGCGCAGCATCAGGTCGACGGTCTCGCGGATGGCCCAGGCGTGCCCGTACGGGCCGAAGTAGCGCACGCCCTTCTTCTTGGGGCCGCGCATGACCTGGACCCGCGGGTACTCCTCGTTGAGGGTGACGGCGAGGGAGGGGTAGCTCTTGTCGTCCCGGTACTTGACGTTGAACCGGGGGTCGTACTCCTTGATCCAGGAGTACTCCAGCTGGAGCGCCTCGACCTCGGTGGAGACGACGGTCCACTCGACGGAGGCGGCCGTGGTCACCATGGTGGCGGTGCGGGGGTGCAGGTTGGCGACGTCCTGGAAATAGCTGCCGAGCCGTTGGCGCAGGTTCTTGGCCTTCCCGACGTAGATCACCCGGCGGTGCTCGTCGCGGAATCGGTAGACCCCCGGGGAGTCGGGGATCTGTCCCGGCTTGGGGCGGTAGCTGGAAGGGTCGGCCATGCCGCCCACCCTACTTGCGCCCGCCGACAACGGGCCGTACGCCCGGACCCCCGGCGGGGGCGCCAGGTGTTCGGGGCGCGGGCGGCCCGATCCCGGCGGGACACGGCGGGACACGGCGGGTCCTGCGGGACACGGCGGGACACGGCGGGACACGGCGGGGTCCGGCCCCCGGTTCGGGAGCCGGACCCCGCGCGCGGGGTTACGCCGCGGCGGCGGTGCGCCGCCGGGAGCGTGCCAGGGCCAGTGACCCCGCACCGCCCAGCGCGAGCGCCCCGGCTCCGGCGACCAGTTCCACCGGAACCCCTGCGGACCCGGCGGGCGAGGGGGCCTCGTCGAAGCCCCCCGCCATGCCCCCCTCGGCATAGGCCGAGCCCGGCAGCTTGTTCCCGTACGCCTGCACGACCCGCGACCGGTAGCCGTCGAGGCTGGTGCCCCCGGCGCCCACGGCCCGGACCGCGTCCTCGTCCAGCGGCAGCACCCTGGTGCCGCCGGTGACGTACCAGGCGTCGATCTGCGGCTCCCGGAACACGGTCCCGCCCGGGAGCTTCGCGGCGCCGAGGCGGGCGTAGCGGAACTCGTCGTCCCCGGTGGCGATGTTCACCACCTGCCAGCCGGCCTCCGTACGGGCGGTCCACAGGGCGGCCCGCTGCCCGTCGGCGGAGACGGCCTCGCTGGCGAGGAACTCCAGGCGGGCCACCGGCGCCCCCGCCTTCCCCGCGACGAACTCCGGGGAGAGGTGGCTGACCGGGATCGCCGCGCCCTCGACCCGGGGCCGTACGGCGGCGGCCGCGATCCTTCCCTCCCGGGCGAAGAAGCGGGAGAGGGTGGCCAGGGTCTCGGGGGCGGTGGCCGCCCGGTCGGCGGCGGCCAGGACCTCGGCGGTGGCAGCCCCGGGCTGCGGCACGGGAGCGGCGGCGGCCTGTCCGCCGAGGCCGAGGAGGGCGGTGGCCGCGAGGACCGCGGCGGCGGCTGTGGCGCGCAGGGTCATGGCGCTCACGCCCCGATCCGGTAGAGGGAGTGGGTCCAGGAGAAGGTGCTGTTGTTCACGTACCAGGCGTGGGAGGCCCAGTTGTAGCGGTCGCTGGAGGGCCACGGGTCGCCCCAGTAGACCCAGTTGCTCGCGGTGTCGTAGCCGTAGACGACGTGCATGTGGCCGCCGCCGTTGGACCACTGGATCCGGGTCTCGATCGGGCGGTTGGCGTTGATCTCGGTCTGGACGGTGGAGTACTGCAGCCAGCCGGTCACGTAGGAGCCGGGGTTGACACCGGCCCAGCGCAGGCCGGTCTGGACGTTGCCGAGGGTCGCCTGGTTGTTGGGGCATTCGGAGCCCTGCTGGCGGTTGAAGGCGGCGTTGCAGAACTGGTTCTGGGTGTGGCTGCGGCCGAACCAGGCGGCGATGGTGTTGCCGCCGGCGGCCCAGCACCAGTTGGTCTTGACCTGCGCCTGCATGGTGATGTTCAGGCGCTTGGTGGCGAGGGCAGCGCTCGCGCTGTCCGTACCGGCGCCGACGGCGGTGGCGGTGCCGGTACTGAAGGACAGGGCGAGGAGCAGGGCGGTGAGGAGGGCGGCCGGGTACGGCCACCGCTTTCTGTTGCGCATCGCGTTCCTCCCGAGGCGGGGATGTGGGGGTGGAGGAGCGCGTCCGGACGCTGTGGAGGAGCATCGGGGTGTTGTCGCGATCAGGTCAACACGCTTCAATACGCGGTGACATTGCAGTGTGAATGGTGGGACTGCGGTGTGAACGGTTGCTGTCGTTTCACCTGGTCCCCCGGAGCCACCGGCTCAGGCCCCGCTCCGACGCGTGTGAACGTTCACAGAGGAGTCGCCATGCGACCGGCCGGGGACACGGCGGATATCGGACACCTGCTGCGCGCCGGACCGTTCCACCTCGCCCTGCGCGCCGCCCTCGCCGCCCGCGGTCTTCCGCTGCACCGCGTGCAGCACCGGCTCGCGGCGCGCGGCATCAAGGTCGGCGTCACCAGCCTCAGCTACTGGCAGCAGGGCGCCCGGCGGCCCCGCCACCCGGAGTCCCTGCGGGCCGTCGCCGCCCTGGAGCAGATCCTGGAGCTCCCGGAGGGATCCCTGTCACGCCTGCTCGGCACGCCGGAGGCGGCCGCAGGCCCGGCCCGTCCGGCCTCCCGCTCGTACCGGGCCCTGGTCGGGGTGGGCGCGACCGTGGAGCAGCTGCTGGAGGGGATGGAACTGCCGGCCGACGGCGGGCTGCACTCCGTCGGCCACCACGAGCGGGTGCGCATCGGCGCCGCCGGGGAACTGCGGTCCCGGGAGTCCCAGCAGATCGTCCGGGCCCACCGCGACGGGGTCGACCGCTACCTCGCCGTCCACCACGGCGATCCGGGCTGCGACGCCTCCCGGGTGGGCGTGACGGCGTACGAGAACTGCCGCACCGGCCGCGTGCGCCGCCACCCGGCGGCCGGGGTCGTGGTGGCCGAGCTGCTGTTCGACGCCCGGCTGCGGTGCGGGGACACGTACGTCTTCGGGTACGGCGTCGAGGACGGCACGGGCACCCGCAGCGACGAGTACGTGCGCGGCTTCAGCTACGCGGGCGGGCAGTACATGCTCCAGGTCCGCTTCGACGAGGCGGCCCTGCCGGTGCGCTGCCGGCGCTTCGCCCGCAGCGGCCCGCAGGCACCGCGCACCGGCTTCGCGGACCTGACCCCGAGCGGCCGCCACCGGGCCGTGCACCTGCTGGAGCAAGGCGTGCGGCGGGGCATCCTCGGCATCGCGTGGGACTGGGACTAGACGGTTCGGCGCGAACTCCGGCGAAGCCGACGGGACCGTCTTCGTCAGCCCGGACGGCCTCGAAGGCCG
>NZ_JBHXSY010000001.1:109843-141904 GCF_042715295.1 Streptomyces sp. NPDC058701
GGTCAGGCCGGTCAGGCCGGTCAGGCCGGTCAGGCCGGTCAGGCCGGTCAGGCCGGTCAGGCCGGGGAACGATCGTCAGCCCGCGATCAGCGTGCCGTTCTCCGCCCGCACCGGTACGGCGGGCAGCGGCTCGGTGGCGGGGCCGCGCAGGACCGCGCCGGTCTCCACGTCGAAGCGGCTGCCGTGGCAGGGGCAGTTGCCCTCGCCCTCGACGATCTTGTCCAGGACGCAGCCCGCGTGGGTGCACTGGGCGCTGAACGCCACGTAGCGGCCCTCCGCCGGGCAGCTCACGATCAGCTTCCGCTCCCGGTACAGCTTCGCGCCGCCCACCGGGACGTCGGCCGCGGCGCCGAGGTCCACCGGGGCCGTCGGCGTCGCGGGGGTGTTGCCCCCGCTGTTGGTCGCGGTCGAGCAGGCCGCGAGGGTCGGCCCGGCACCGGCTGCCCCGACGAGCGCGGCGGCGCCCTTCAGGACGGTGCGGCGGGCGGCGGGCAGCGGCGCGGGCATGCGGTTCTCCTGGTGGTGCGGGGCCGGAGGGTTCGTGGGGCCGGAGGGTTCGTGGGCGGTGCCCGGTGCGGCCGGGGACCCGGCCGGAGCGCCGGCCCACCCGACGATACCGGCGGCGATGGGATACCTTCCCCCGCGTGATCGTCGTCGGCGGAGAAGCCCTCATCGACCTGGTCCCCGCGGCGCAGCCGCCGGGCGCGCTGCTGCCGAGGCCGGGCGGCGGCCCGTACAACACCGCGCTCGCGCTGGGGCGGCTCGGCGCCGCGACCGCCTTCTGCTCCCGGGTGTCGACCGACGGCTTCGGCGAGGGCCTGCTGTCCGGGCTGCGGGCGGCCGGGGTGGACCTCTCGCTGGTGCAGCGGGGGCCGGAGCCGACCACCCTCGCCGTGCCCTCGCTGGCCCCCGACGGCTCGGCCTCGTACGGCTTCTACGTCGAAGGCACCGCGGACCGGCTGTTCGCCCTGCCGCCCGCCCTCCCGGACGGCGCACGGGCCCTCGCGCTCGGTACCTGTTCCCTGGTCCTGGAGCCCGGGGCGAGCGCGTACGAGGCCCTGCTGCGCCGGGAGTCGCGGCGGGGGCTGCTGACCCTGCTGGACCCCAACATCAGGCCGGCGCTGATCGCGGACCCGGCGGGGTACCGGGCGCGGTTCCGGGAGCGGCTGCTGCCGTACACCTCGGTGCTCAAGCTGTCGGAAGAGGACGCGGCCTGGCTGGGCGGCGGCGTCGGCGACTGGCTGGCGGCGGGGCCGTCGGCGGTGGTACTGACCAGGGGCGCGGCGGGCCTGACCGTCTGGACGCGGGCCGGCGCGGAGCACTCGGTCCCCGGGCGCCGGATCGCCGTCGCGGACACCATCGGGGCGGGTGACACCGTCAACGCGGCCCTGCTGCACCGCCTCGCGGGCGCTCCGGGCGCGGCCGCCTCCCTGGCCTCGGCGGCCTCTCCGGACCGCCCGGGGGATCGGGGCGACCCGGTCGACTGGCCGGACGTCCTGGCGTACGCCGCGCACGCGGCCGCCCTGACCTGTACCCGGGCGGGAGCCGAGCCGCCCTACGCGGCCGAGCTCTGACGCCTCAGCGCAGCGCGGCCCAGACGGTCCGGGCCACGGCGGGGGCGAACTCCTCGACCGGCGCGACCACGTCCGCACCTGAGAAGTGCAGGAAGAAGGCGCGCTGGAAGCAGGCGCCGAGCAGCAGGGCGGCCGCGGCGTCCGGGTCGGCGTCGGGCCGCAGCCATCCCGCGTCGCGCTCCCGCCGTAGCCGGCCGGCGAGTGCCTCCAGGACCAGGTGGGGCCCGGCACCGATCTGCCGCACCCCTTCGCGGTGCCGGCTGAGCAGGGCGGGCGCGGCGAAGAGCGAGGCGGCCATGGGCATGGCGTCGGCGTAGAAGAGCGAGGCGAGCCGGGCGATGTCCGCGAGCACCTCCTCGACCCCCGGCCCTCCGGACCCGGCGCGCAGGGCGTCCATCAGTGGGCCGGCGTTGGGCGTGCGCTCCATCAGCACCCGGACGAACAGCTCCTCCTTGTTCGCGAAGTGCTTGTACAGCGCCGCCTCCGAGCAGCCGGCCTCGCGGGCGATGGCCTTGGTGGTGGCGTTGGCGAGGCCGCTCGTGCGCATCAGCGTGTCGGCGGCGTCGAGCAGGCGCTCGGGGGTGGGGCGGCTTGACTTCGGGGTGAGCATGCGATCACCCTAAGCAGAAGCGGGGGTGAGTAAACACTCACCCACCTCTACTGGGGCGGGAGCCAGGCATGAGGATCACGGTGTTCGGAGCGACGGGCGGAGTCGGCCGGGAGGTGGTCGTCCAGGCCTTGACCGCGGGTCACGAGGTGACGGCGGTCGTCCGCGACGCGGCTCGGCTGGGGGTGCCGGCGCACGAGCGGCTGGAGGTGGCCGTGGTGCCCGACCTGACGGACGAGGACGCGCTGGTACCGGTCCTGGCCGGCCGGGACGCGGTGGTGTCGGCGCTCGGCGCGGGGAGCAACAGGCAGGCCAAGGCGGCGCCGGTGACCGGGCCCGCCGTACGGGCCGTCCTCGCGGCGATGGACCGCGCGGGCGTGAGCCGCCTCTCGGTGGTCAGCGCGGCCCCGCTGGGCCCGGACGCGCCGGGCGACGGCTTCTTCACCCGGGCGGTGCTCCTGCCGGTCCTGCGGCGGGCCCTGCGGGACCTGTACGCGGACCTGGCGGTCATGGAGGCGGCGGTCGCGGCCAGCCCCACCGAGTGGACGGTGGTCCGCCCGCCGCGGCTGCTGGACCGCCCCGGCACCGGCACGTACCGCCGCGTGATCGGCGGCAACGTCCCGGCCGGCCGCGTCATCCCCCGCGCGGACGTGGCCCACGCACTGCTGGCGACGCTGACGGACCCCGCGACTTCCCGCCGCCCCCTGGGCATCGCCACCTGACCCCGACCCCCCTCCACCCCGGGGCGCCCCCACCCCGGCGCCCCGGACGGCATCCTCGGGCGTGCCGGGCCGAACGGCACCGCTGGACGGCACGCGCCCCGACCCCTGCCGGGCGCCGGGCCCCAGCCTCTACGTGCACACGGCGGCTCCGCCCCCGGACGGCACTCCCCACGGACGCACGCCCGGCCGCCCGGCCGGACGACACCTTCCGGCAGGAACCCCCCGGCCGGCACCCGCCCGACGGCGCCCGTCCCTACCGGGCCCGCGCCACCGGACCCGGCGCCGACGGCGGAGGGGCCCGGCCGTCAGGCCGGGCCCCTCCGTTCGTGCACCACCGGGCCGCCCGAAGCGACCCGCGCGGCCGCTCAGGCCCGGCGCAGCGCCCCGGTCACGCCTTGCGCGCCCGCGTCGCCGTCTTCTTCGCCGGCACCGCCGCCTTCTTCACGGCCGCCTTCTTCGGCGGCACCGCGGCCTTCTTGGCGGCGGTCTTCCCCGCCGGGGCCTTCTTCACCGCCGCCCTCGCCGGAGGCGCCGCGGCGTCGGACACCCGGTCCGCCCCCAGGATGTCCCGCAGGAACTTGCCGGTGTGGCTCGCGCCCACCGAGGCGACCTGCTCCGGGGTTCCCTCGGCCACGACCACCCCGCCGCCGTAACCGCCTTCCGGGCCCATGTCGATGACCCAGTCCGCCGTCTTGATGACGTCGAGGTTGTGCTCGATGACGATCACCGAGTTCCCCTTGTCCACCAGCCCCGACAGCACCTTGATCAGTTTCGAGATGTCCTCGAAGTGCAGGCCCGTCGTCGGCTCGTCGAGCACGTACACCGTCCGGCCCGTCGACCGCTTCTGCAGCTCCGAGGCCAGCTTGACGCGCTGTGCCTCGCCGCCCGACAGGGTCGGCGCGGACTGGCCGAGCCGGACGTACCCGAGGCCGACCTCGTTCAGCGTCTTCAGGTGGCGCGCGATCGTCGGCACCGCCTCGAAGAAGCCCAGCGCCTCCTCGATCGGCATGTTGAGGACTTCCGCGATGGACTTGCCCTTGTAGTGGACCTCCAGCGTCTCCCGGTTGTACCGGTCGCCGTGGCAGACCTCACAGGGGACGTAGACGTCCGGGAGGAAGTTCATCTCGATCTTGATCGTGCCGTCGCCGGAGCAGTTCTCGCACCGGCCGCCCTTGACGTTGAAGGAGAAGCGGCCCGGCAGGTAGCCGCGCACCTTCGCCTCCATCGTCTCCGCGAACAGCCTGCGCACGTGGTCGAAGACGCCGGTGTACGTTGCCGGGTTGGACCGCGGGGTCCGGCCGATCGGCGACTGGTCGACGTGGACGACCTTGTCGACGAGGTCGTCGCCCTCGACCCGCGTGTGGCGTCCGGGCACCGAGCGTGCGCCGTTCAGCTCCCGGGCCAGATGCGTGTACAGGATGTCGTTGACCAGCGTCGACTTGCCCGATCCGGAGACGCCGGTGACCGCGGTGAGCACGCCCAGCGGGAAGGACACGTCGATGTCCCGCAGGTTGTTCTCCTTGGCGCCGTGGACGGTCAGCCTGCGCTCCCCGTTCACGGGTCGGCGCACGTCCGGCAGCGGGATGGCCCGCTTGCCGGACAGGTACTGCCCGGTGATCGACTCGGAGTTCTTCAGCAGGTCCTTCAGCGAACCGCTGTGCACCACCTTGCCGCCGTGCTCGCCCGCGCCCGGGCCGATGTCGACGACCCAGTCGGCGACCTTGATGGTGTCCTCGTCGTGCTCGACGACGATGAGCGTGTTGCCCATGTCGCGCAGCCGCACCAGCGTCTCGATCAGCCGGTGGTTGTCCCGCTGGTGCAGGCCGATCGAGGGCTCGTCCAGTACGTACAGCACGCCGACCAGACCGGAGCCGATCTGCGTGGCGAGCCGGATGCGCTGGGCCTCGCCGCCCGAGAGGGTGCCCGCGGCGCGGTTGAGCGACAGGTAGTCCAGGCCGACGTCCACGAGGAAGCGGAGCCGCTCGTTGACCTCCTTGAGGACCCGCTCGGCGATCTTCTTGTCGCGGGCGTCGAGCTTCATCCGGCCGAGGAAGTCCGCGCACTCGCTGATCGACATGGCCGCGACCTCGGCGATGGACTTCTCCATGACCGTGACCGCCAGGACGATCGGCTTGAGGCGCGTGCCGTCACAGGTCGGGCAGGGCACCTCGCGCATGTAGCCCTCGAAGCGCTCGCGGCTCGCGTCGCTCTCCGACTCCGAGTGCCGCCGCTTCACGAACGGCACGGCGCCCTCGAAGGCCGTCGTGTACGCCCGCTCCCGGCCGTACCGGTTGCGGTAGCGGACCTCGATCTGCGTCTTGTGCCCGTACAGCAGGGCCTTCTTCGCGCGCAGCGGGAGTCCGGCCCACGCGATGTCCGTGCGGAAGCCCAGCTCGGTGGCGAGCGCGCCGACCAGCCGCTGGAAGTAGTCCCTGGTGTGGCCGAGCGACCACGGCGAGACGGCACCCTCGTCGAGGGACTTGTCCTCGTCGGGGACGATCAGCTCCGGGTCCACCTCCATGCGCGTACCGATGCCGGTGCACTCGGGGCAGGCTCCGAAGGGCGAGTTGAAGGAGAAGGAGCGGGGCTCCAACTCCTCGAAGGACAGGTCGTCGTACGGGCAGTAGAGGTGCTCGGAGTACATCCGCTCGCGCTCGGGGTCGTCCTCGGCGAGGTCGACGAAGTCCAGGATGACCATGCCGCCGGAGAGGCCGAGGGCGGTCTCCACCGAGTCCGTCAGCCGGCGCTTGGCGCTGTCCTTGACGGTGAGGCGGTCGATGACCACCTCGATGGTGTGCTTCTCCTGCTTCTTGAGCACGGGCGGCTCCGAGAGCTGGATGGTCTCCCCGTCCACCCGCGCCCGGCTGTAGCCCTTGGTCTGGAGGTCGGCGAAGAGGTCGACGAACTCGCCCTTGCGCTCGCGCACCAGGGGCGAGAGCACCTGGAAGCGGCTGCCCTCGGGAAGGGCGAGCACCTTGTCGACGATCGCCTGCGGCGACTGGCGCGAGATCGGCCGCCGGCACTCGGGACAGTGCGGCTTGCCGATGCGCGCGAAGAGGAGCCGGAGGTAGTCGTAGACCTCGGTGATGGTGCCCACGGTGGAGCGCGGGTTGCGCGAGGTCGACTTCTGGTCGATCGAGACGGCCGGGGAGAGGCCCTCGATGAAGTCGACGTCGGGCTTGTCCATCTGCCCGAGGAACTGGCGGGCGTACGACGAGAGCGACTCGACGTAGCGGCGCTGACCCTCGGCGAAGATCGTGTCGAAGGCCAGGGAGGACTTGCCCGACCCGGAGAGTCCGGTGAAGACGATGAGCGAGTCGCGGGGCAGGTCGAGCGAGACATTCTTGAGGTTGTGCTCGCGAGCGCCACGAACGATGAGACGGTCGGTCACGCCGGTCCGCACCTTTCTTGAGAGAGCGGGGACGGGCCCCCGTCCCAGGGTATGGGGGGCGCCTCTGCGATGGAGTCGGGCTGGACTTCCGAGCGTATAGCACGCACATTCGATTTACGGCACTCCGGAGACCGCTTCACCCGATCGTGTGGCCGCGGGTCCGCGGCCACTAGGCTCGCCGTCATGACTGATCATGTGCACGACCTGCGATCCGTGCGTGAGGCGACGGACCGGCTGCTGACCGCCGTCGCCAAGCTGGACAACGCCGCCCTGGCCGAGGAGTCACACCTCCCCGGCTGGACCCGCGGTCACGTCCTCGCCCATCTCGCGCGGAACGCCGACGCCCTGGTGAACGTCCTGGAGGGACGCCCGATGTACGAGAGCGCCACCGCGCGCGACGCGGACATCGAGCGGGATTCCGGTCGGCTCCTGGAAGAACACCTGGCGGACCTCCGTGATTCCGGGGCCGCCTTCCTGGCCACCGCGGAGCCCGGGCAGGACTGGTCCCGCACGGTCGAACTGCGCAACGGTGTGACCGACGTCGCAGCCAACGTGCCCTTCCGCCGCCTCGTCGAGGTCGAGCTGCACCACGTCGACCTGGCCGTCGGGTACGAGCTCGCCGACCTCCCGGAGGAGTTCACCGACCGCGAGATCACCTTCCTCGCCGACCGATGGTCCGGCCGCCCCGAGGTGCCCCCCACGACGCTGGCCGCAGCCGGCGGACGCACCTGGCGCACCGGCTCCGCCGGCGATCCGGCGGTCACCGTGTCGGGCACCCCCGCCGCCCTCCTGGCCTGGCTGGCCGGGCGCGGGGACAAGGGCGCCTCGCTGACGACGGCGGGCGGGCCCCTGCCCGCGCTCCCCCCGCTCTAGGATTGCCGTCATGACGTACAGCGGAGCGGTCAAGGTCGGCGGTCCTGCCGACGTGCACGAACTCGCGGACCTGATGATTTCCAAGGTTGCGGTGGGCGAGATGAACAACAACGCCTACCTGCTGCGCTGCCGGGCCACCGGCGAGCAGCTCCTGATCGACGCGGCCGCCGAGGCGGACACGCTGCTCAGCCTGATCGGCGACGACGGCATCGCGTCCGTCGTCACCACCCACCGCCACGGCGACCACTGGGGCGCGCTCCAGGCGGTCGTCGCGGCGACCGGTGCGCGGACGTACGCGGGCGAGGACGACGCCGAGGGCATCCCGGTGGCGACCGACGTGCGCGTCGCGGACGGCGACACCGTGCGCGTCGGCCGGGTGGGGCTCACGGCGCGCCACCTCGTCGGCCACACGCCGGGCTCGATCGCGCTGGTCTACGACGACCCGCACGGGCACCCCCACGTGTTCACCGGCGATTGCCTCTTCCCGGGCGGCGTCGGCAACACCGGGGGCGACGCGAAGGCCTTCGCGCGCCTCATCGACGACGTCCAGCACAAGCTCTTCGAGCAGCTGCCGGACGAGGCGTGGGTCTACCCGGGGCACGGCAACGACACCACGATCGGCGCCGAGCGGCCGCACCTCGCCGCATGGCGCGAGCGCGGCTGGTAGGCCGGATTCCGTCAACTTCGGTACGCGATCGACTCGTTCCGGTCGCGCCTGACCGAAAGCACTCCCTGGGGGACGGGGAGGCGGTATCTGCTGCACCATGCAACAGGACCCTTCCCCGCCCTCGCCCCCCGCCTCCACCGCGCGGCCCACCCAGGCCGCGCCGGCTCCCGGGGCCCCACCGCCACCCGGCACCGGACGCTTCAGACGCGCCGGACGCCGGCCCGGCATGCTGCGGCTCGCCACGGCCTCACTGGCCGGAACCGCCATCGAGTTCTACGACTTCTTCGTCTACGGGACGGCCGCCGCCCTCGTCCTGGGCCCGCTCTTCTTCCCGTCCTTCTCGCCCCTCGCCGGGACCCTCGCCGCCTTCGGCACCTTCGGCGTCGGCTTCCTCGCCCGACCGCTGGGATCGGCGGTCTTCGGCCACATCGGCGACCGCTACGGCAGGCGCCCGGTGCTCCTGGGCTCCCTGCTGCTCACCGGCGTCGCCACGGTCGCCGTCGGCTGCGTGCCGGCGTACGACTCGATCGGCATCGCCGCGCCCCTCCTGCTGCTCGTGCTCCGCTTCCTCCAGGGCCTCGGGCTCGGCGGCGAGTGGGGCGGCGCGGTGCTGCTGACCGCCGAACACTCCCCCGAGCGGCGGCGCGGCCTGTGGTCGAGCTTCCCCCAGATCGGGCCCTCGGTCGGCTTCCTGCTGGCCAACGGCATCATCCTGGCGCTGTCGGCCACCCTGACCGACGCCCAGTTCACGTCCTGGGGCTGGCGGGTGCCGTTCTGGGCCGCCGGAGTGCTGGCGCTGGCCGGGCTGTGGCTGCGCCGCGCGGTGGAGGAGACTCCCGAGTTCCTCGCCATGGCCGAAACCGGCCGCCGGGCGCAGGCCCCGCTCGCCGAGGTCGTGCGCGGGCACTGGCGGCTGCTCCTGCTGACGGGCGGTGCGCTCGCCGCGGCGTACGCCGTCTTCTACGCGGTGACCACCTGGTCCCTCGCGTACGCCACCGAGCACCTCGACGTGGGCCGCACGACGATGCTGGCCTGCATCATGGCCGCCGTGACGCTGAAGGGGCTGGCGACGCCGGTGCTGGGCATGCTGGGCGACCGCTACGGCCGCAGGCCGCTGTGCCTGATCGGCTGCACGGTCTGCGTGGTGTGGATGTTCCCGCTGGTGGCGCTGTTGCGCACGGGTGACCCGCTGCTGATGACGGTGGGCTTCGCCGTGGGCCTGCTGGGCATGGTGACGATGTTCTCGGTGGCGGGCGCGTACCTCCCGGAGCTGTACGCGCCGCGGATCCGCTGCACCGGCGCGGCCGTCGGCTACAACCTCGGCGGCGTGCTGGGCGGCGCCCTGACGCCGATAGTGGCGACGGCGCTCGCGGGCGGCTCCGGACCTCCCTGGGCGGTCGCGGTCTACCTGACCGGCGTGGCCCTGGTCAGCCTGGTCTGCTTCGCGCTCCTGCCGGAGACGAACCCGGTGGTGCTGCGGACCCGGACGGGGACAGCCGAAGCGGCCGCCCCCGCATAGGCCTGCGGGAAGACGGCCGCCGAACTCCGTGCGTCCGCCGTTACGCGTCGACGCTCCTGTCCTCCTGGTGGGCGGCGGCCTCGGCCGCCGCCTGCTTCTTCGAGGCGATCAGACTGGTGATCGTGGTGATGACCAGGACACCGCAGATCACGCCGAGCGAGACCGGGATGGAGATCACCGGTACGTGCACCCCGGACTCGTGCAGGGCGTGCAGCACCAGCTTGACGCCGATGAACCCGAGGATGATCGACAGGCCGTAGCTCAGGTGGACCAGCTTCTTCAGCAGGCCGCCGATGAGGAAGTACAGCTGGCGCAGGCCCATGAGGGCGAAGGCGTTGGCGGTGAAGACGATGTACGGGTCCTGGGTGAGGCCGAAGATCGCGGGGATCGAGTCCAGGGCGAACAGCACGTCGGTGGTGCCGATGGCGAGCATGACGACCATGAGCGGGGTCAGGACGCGCTTGCCGTTGCTCTGGATGAAGAGCTTGGTGCCGTGGTACCGGTCGGCGACGCCGAACTTCTTCTCGACGGACTTGAGGAGGCGGTTCTCCTCGAACTCCTCGTCGTCCTCGTCCTTGCGGGCCTCCTGGATCAGCTTCCACGCGGTGTAGATCAGGAACGCGCCGAAGATGTAGAAGACCCACGAGAAGCTGGCGATGATCGCGGCGCCCGCGGCGATGAAGATGGCGCGCAGGACCAGGGCGATCAGCACGCCGATGAGCAGCACCCGCTGCTGGAGGTGTGAGGGGACCGCGAACTTCGCCATGATCAGGACGAAGACGAACAGGTTGTCGACGCTCAGGGACTTCTCGGTGATGAAGCCCGCGAAGAACTCCTGGGACGCCTGTCCGTTGCCGAAGAACCACAGGCCGAGGCCGAAGATCACGGCGAGGACGATCCAGACGACCGTCCAGATGCCGGCTTCCTTGATGGATACGTCGTGCGGTTTGCGGCCGATGAAGAAATCGGCTCCGATGAGAACGGACAGACCGAGAATGGTCAGTGCCCACAGGGCCCAGGAAACTTCCATGGTGAACGCGCCTCCGGCGGATGGCTCAGGACTTCGTCAGCGTCATCGCTGCCGGAGGTCTCTTCCACCCGGGCGGCCTGGAGGCCGTGGGCCGACGCCCCGGGACCGATTGCAGTCCGTATTGACGGGCACGCCGTAGCAGGAAAGCAGGAATACTCCCCTCCGCGCTCACCAGGGTACCCGCCCGGGCCTGGAAAGGTAAAGGGACTACCAAGAATCGGTCATGGGGCGGTCTAGGCGGCGGCCGCCGCGGGTCGTCCCCGCTCAGGGACGGCCGCCGCGGCGGGCCTCCGCGATCAGCCTCAGTGCCTGGTCGAGTACCTGGCTGCCCTGCGGGGGCAGGTCCGCCTCGAAGGTCCAGGCGTGTCGTACCCAGGGGTCGGCGAGGTGGTCGTCCGGCACCGGGGACAGCCGCATCAGCGACCGCCACAGCGGATCCAGCAGCGGCCCGTAGGCCGAGGCCTCGTCACGGTCCGCGACCATCAGCAGGTGCACGCCGACCGCCGGCCCCTCGTCGGCGAGGTAGCGCAGACGGGTGACCGCACGGTCGTCGAACCCGTGCGGGAAGTCGTGCACGATCAGGAGCTGATCGGCGGTGTCCACGTCCGCGGGCAGGTCTTCGGGGGCACCGGCCCGCAGCGCCATCTGTACGAGGTCCACGCGCCGGGTCAGCGCGGCCAGGGTCTGCGTGACCCCGGCGGCCCCGGCCGCGGGCGGTCCGGCCAGCACGCCGGCCCGGACGAGGGGCGCCAACGAGGCGGCACCCGCCCCGGCCGCGTCGATGACGTGGACGGAGAACCGGTCGCCGGGGTGGACGGCGAGCAGCCGCGCCGCGAGGGCGACGGCCATGTCCATGGCGGCCCGGCGCAACCGGTCGGTGTCCATGGCCATCGCGGCCTCGGAGCCGGTGCGGCCGTTGTCGATCCACAGTCCGCGTTCCAGGGGGACCCGGGCCAGCATGGGGATGCGCAGGTCGGGCCGCTCGGGGAGGTGCAGCTCGCCCAGGCGCAGGGCCAGCGGGTTCTCCTCGGGGATGCGGTGGCCGTGCCAGACGGGGTTGTCCCAGCGGGCGTACGCGGCGGGCAGCGCGGGCTCGACGACCTCGCATTCGGCGACCAGCTGGACGAGGTCACGGTCGAGCACGGCCCGGGCCTGGGCGACGAGGTCGTCGCGGCGGGCCCGCGCGGTGTCCCGGGCGGAGTTGCCGGAGCCGCCGAGGCGGTGGCGCGGGTCGGACAGGGCGTCGTCGAGCTCGCGGTCCATCCGGGAATCGGCGAATTCCACGGCGCTGCGGTAGGCGGCGACGGAGCGGGCCAGGTCCTCGAACATGCCCCACACCTGGTTGTACAGCCGCTCCTCCATGGACCAGCCGCCGGCGTCCCCCGCCACGGGCCGCGGGGGCTGGCCGGGCTCGGCCGGCGCGGCGGCCCGAGGGGCCGGCTCGGGCGGCTCGGTGCTGCTCGGGCGGCGGCGCGGGTGCACGTAGCTGAGGGTGCCGCCGCCGATCGTCGGCGGTGCGGCGTCACCGGCGGGCGCGGGGCCCGGCATACCGGCGTACGGGGTCGGGGGGACGGGGAGCGGGTCCGGCGGCTCGGGGGCGGCCGCGGGGGCCTCGTCGGGGGTCCGCGGGGCACGGATGTCGCCGACGAGGGTCGGCATGGTGGCGAGCGCGGCGTCACTCCCGCCGCTCCGCGAGACCGTCCGCAGCGCGGCGGCGGCCAGCTCGGCGGCCTCCTGCGCCGGGAGCCCGCCGTCGGCCAGCAGGGCGCGCAGGCCCTCGGCGTACCCCTGGCCGACCGCGCGGACCTTCCAGGCGCCGTGGCGCCGGTAGAGCTCCAGCGCCACCACGGCGGTCTCTCCGTCGAGCCCCGTCAGGGTGTACCCCACGAGCTCGGCGCCCTCCGGGTCGGCCACGGCCACGTAGGAGGCCGGTACCGCGCCGAAGCGCGCCGGCCCGCCGGGCGGCAGCACCAGCACCACGCCGACCGTGTGGACGGCCGCGGGAACGGCGTCGAGGTCGACGGGGAAGGCGTGCCGCTCGGCGGACTCCTCCGGTGAGCGGACACCGGGGAGGGTCGGGGCGCCCGGGTGCGCCAGTGCCTCGGGGCCGGAGAAACGGCCCCCTTCGTCGGCGAGCGAGGCCAGGGCGAGCACGGCTGTGCCCGCCGAGACCCTGATCTCCACCCGGCTGTGGGACACGGGGTGGTTCTGCCCCCGGACCAGTTCGGCCGTCATCGTGCAGCCCCTCCCCCGTGCCTTCTTCTCTTGTCCGGTCGTGCTACAGGTGCGGCAGGATCGACGGCATGAGGTCCTGGAAGGTGCGGCCGTTGGCCGGGTTCCCGAGGGCCGTCATCTGCCAGCCGGTGCCGACGCGGGACACCTTCGCCATGATCTGCGCGGTGTACTGGCCACCGCCGTCGAGGGTGTACCGCGCCATCTCCTGGCCGTTGGTCTCGTCGACGATGCGGCAGAACGCGTTCTGCACCTCCTGGAAGGTCTGACCGGTGAACGAGTTCACCGTGAAGACGATCTGGTCGATGTGCACCGGCACGCGCTGCAGGTCGACGAGGATCGACTCGTCGTCCCCGCCCTGGCCGGCGCCGCCGACGAGGTTGTCGCCGGTGTGCCGGACCGAGCCGTCGTCGCTCTGCAGGTGCCGGAAGAAGACGACGTCCACCGGCTGCTTGTCGGCGAAGAGCACCGCCGACGCGTCCAGGTCGATCTCCCGGGTCCGCGAACCGAACAGCCCGCGGCGCTTCGCCGCCTGCCAGCCGAGGCCCATCCGGACCGCGGTCAGCGTGCCCCCGTCCGCCTTCTGCAGATTGATGGCCTGACCCTTGGTCATGTTGACCGTCACTCGCTGTCCCCTCTCCATGGCCCGCCCCGACATCGGGCGTGCAACGTGTACCCGCGGCTGTGCACCAACCCTACTGACAGGGTCCGGGTCAGGCGAGGCCCGCTTCCTTCATCTGCCTCAGCTCCTTCTTCAGCTCGCCCACTTCGTCGCGGATCCGGGCGGCCACCTCGAATTGCAGCTCGGCCGCGGCACCGCGCATCCGCTCGGTCATCTGCTCGATGAGCGCGGCCAGTTCGGCGGCCGGGCGGTCGGTGGGCACCGCGCCGGAGCGGGCCCCCCTGGCGCCCTTCGCCCCCTTGCCCGCCGCGGCCCGGTCCGCCTTGCCGCCGAGCGCCGGAACCGGCGCCTTGGCGCCCTTGACGTCCTTGGCCTGGCGGTATCCGGTGCCGAGGAGCTCCTCGGTGTCCAGTTCCTCGCGGGCGATGGTGGCGACGATGTCGTTGATCTTCTTGCGCAGCGGCTGCGGGTCGATGCCGTGGGCCGTGTTGTAGGCGATCTGCTTCTCGCGGCGCCGGTTCGTCTCGTCGATCGCCTGCGCCATCGCCGGGGTGATGCTGTCGGCGTACATGTGGACCTGGCCGGACACGTTGCGCGCCGCGCGACCGATGGTCTGGATCAGTGAGGTGCCGGAGCGCAGGAATCCCTGCTTGTCCGCGTCGAGGATCGCCACCAGGGAGACCTCCGGCAGGTCCAGGCCCTCGCGGAGGAGGTTGATGCCGACCAGGACGTCGTACTCGCCGGCCCGCAGCTCGCGCAGCAGCTCGATGCGACGCAGGGTGTCCACGTCGCTGTGCAGGTAGCGGACCTGGATGCCGAGCTCGAGGAAGTAGTCGGTGAGGTCCTCCGCCATCTTCTTGGTGAGGGTGGTCACCAGGACCCGTTCGTCCTTCTCGACCCGCTGGCGGATCTCGTGCACCAGGTCGTCGATCTGGCCCTCGGTGGGCTTGACGACGACCTCCGGGTCGATGAGGCCGGTGGGGCGGATGATCTGCTCGACGAATCCGTCGCCCCGGGAGAGCTCGTACTTGCCGGGCGTGGCCGACAGGTAGACGGTCTGGCCGATGCGCTCCTGGAACTCCTCCCACTTCAGCGGACGGTTGTCGAGCGCGGAGGGCAGCCGGAACCCGTGGTCGACCAGGGTCCGCTTGCGCGAGGCGTCGCCCTCGTACATCGCGCCGATCTGGGGGACGGTGACGTGCGACTCGTCGATGACGAGGAGGAAGTCCTCGGGGAAGTAGTCGATGAGGGTGTTGGGCGCGGAGCCGCGCTCGCGGTCGTCCATGTGCAGCGAGTAGTTCTCGATGCCGGAGCAGGACCCGATCTGGCGCATCATCTCGAGGTCGTAGGTGGTGCGCATGCGCAGCCGCTGGGCCTCCAGCATCTTGCCCTGCTGCTCCAGCTCGGCGAGGCGCGCGGTCAGCTCGGCCTCGATGCCGCGGACCGCCTTCTCCATGCGCTCGGGGCCGGCGACGTAGTGGCTGGCGGGGAAGACGTACAGCTCCCGGTCCTCGCTGATGACCTCGCCGGTCAGCGGGTGGAGGGTGGACAGGGCCTCGATCTCGTCGCCGAACATTTCGATCCGGACGGCCAGTTCCTCGTAGACCGGGAAGATCTCGATGGTGTCGCCGCGCACCCGGAAGGTGCCGCGGGTGAACGCCACGTCGTTGCGCGTGTACTGGATGTCGACGAAGCGGCGCAGCAGCTGGTCGCGGTCGAACTCCTCCCCCACCTTGAGGGGGACCATCCGGTCGACGTACTCCTGCGGGGTGCCGAGGCCGTAGATGCAGGACACGGAGGCGACGACGATGACGTCGCGCCGGGTGAGGAGGGAGTTCGTCGCGGAGTGGCGCAGCCGCTCCACCTCCTCGTTGATCGAGGAGTCCTTCTCGATGTAGGTGTCCGACTGCGGTACGTAGGCCTCGGGCTGGTAGTAGTCGTAGTACGAGACGAAGTACTCGACGGCGTTGTTCGGCAGGAGCTCGCGGAACTCGTTCGCCAGCTGGGCGGCGAGGGTCTTGTTCGGCGCCATGACCAGGGTGGGGCGCTGGAGCTTCTCGATCATCCACGCGGTGGTCGCCGACTTGCCGGTGCCGGTCGCGCCCAGCAGGACGACGTCCTTCTCACCCGCGCGGACGCGCTTCTCCAGCTCGGCGATGGCCGCCGGCTGGTCGCCGCTGGGCTGGTAGGAGCTGACGACCTCGAAAGGCGCCACCGTGCGTTCGATCTTCGATACGGGCCGCATGGGTCAACCGTACGACCCGCCACTGACACTCACGCAAAAGCGCGGGTCCGCGGCCTCCGGCGGGTCCCGCCGGCCTGCACGGGTCTGCGGGGTTCTGGTCCGTTTGTCGTAGTTCGGTGGCGGCCCGGTGATCTTCGCCGCCATGATCGCCGTGGAAGAGATCTCCGAGAAGTGCCGCCGCAACGTCTTGCGCTCCGCGCCCGTTTGAGCCAGGAGCAGGGTTCACGACCCGAGGAGAACGCACATGTACGTCGTCCGACCCGCCGCCGCGGCAGCCGCCGCCTTCCTGGGCCTCGCCCTCACCGTGCTCGGCGGGACACCCTCCTCCGCAGCCCCTCCCTCCCTCCCGCCCCGCCCGTCGGCTCCCGGAACCGCCGCCGACGTCTTCGCGACCCCCGTGGTGTACGCCCACCGGGGGGCTTCGGCGTACGCGCCGGAGAACACCCTCGGCGCCGTCGACCTGGCCCGGCACCTGGGCTTCGACTGGGTCGAGAACGACGTGCAGCGCACCGGTGACGGCGAGCTGGTGGTGATCCACGACGACACCCTGGCCCGCACCACCGACGTCGAGGAGGTGTTCCCCGACCGCAAGCCGTGGCGGGTGAGGGACTTCACCGCGGCGGAGATCTCCCGGCTGGACGCGGGCAGCTGGTTCGGCGACGAGTTCGCGGGCGCCCGGGTGCCGACCCTGCGGCAGTACCTCGACCGGGTGCGGCGCAACGGGCAGCGGCTGCTGCTGGAGATCAAGAAGCCGGAGCTCTACCCGGGGATCGAGGCGGAGACGCTGAAGGTGCTGGGCGCGGCCGGCTGGCTCGACGAGCGCCACGTGTCGCAGCGCCTGGTGGTGCAGAGCTTCAGCACCGACAGCGTCCGCACGGTGCACGAGCTGCGGCCGGACCTCGTCACGGCGTTCCTGGGGACGCCCTCGGTGGCGGACCTGCCGCTGTACGCGAAGTTCACCGACCGGATCAACCCGTGGCACACCACGATCTCAGAGGACTGGGTCACGGCGGTGCACGGCCTGCTGGGCGCCCACGGCCGGTCGATGGAGGTGGACACCTGGATCGTGGACGACGCGGCGACGGCCCGGAAGGTGCGGGACATGGGGGTGGACGGGATCATCACCAACGCGCCGGACGTGGTCCGGGACGCGGTCGACGTCTTCTGACGCCGCCGGGCGGGGCCCGGGCCCCGGGCCCCGGGCCGGTCTGTCGGAGGCGCGACGTACGGTGAACGCGTGGACAGCACCGTGGACAGCACCGAGCGGCCCCGCGGGCCGCGCCTCGAATGGACCGTCGTCCCCAGCGACATCGGTCCCCTGCTCCTGGCCGCGACCCCGGAGGGGCTGGTCCGGGTCGAGTTCCACGCCGGGCCGGACCGGATCGACGCGATGATCGGTCCGCTCGTCTCCCGGCTCGGTGCCGACGCCCGGCGGCCCGCGCCGGGCGCGGAAGTGCTGCTGGCCGAACCGCTGCGGCAGCTCCGGGCCTACTTCGCCGGCACCCTGCGGCGCTTCGAGCTGCCGCTGGACTGGCGGCTCAGCTCCGGCTTCAACCGACAGGTCCTCCGGGAGCTGGACCGTTCCGTGCCGTACGGGGCCGTCGTCGGTTACGGGGAGCTGGCCGCCCGGGTCGGCCAGCCCGGAGCCGCCCAGGCCGTGGGCAACGCCATGGGGTCGAACCCGCTCCCGCTGGTGGTGGCGTGCCACCGGGTCGTGGAGAACGACGGGGGCATCGGGGGCTTCGGCGGCGGGGTGGAGACCAAGCGCCTGCTGCTCGCCCTGGAGGGCGTCCTGCCGCAGCCCCTGTTCTGACGGCCCGGGGCCGCGGCCGGGTCGGCGCCCGGCGCGATGCCCAGGTCAGTGCCCGGATCGGTCCGGTGCCCAGATCGGTCCAGTGCACGGGTTGGTCCAGAGCCCGGATCGGTCCACTGCCCGGGCCGGTCCACTGCCCGGGTTGGTCCAGTGCCCGGGCCGGTCCAGTGCCCGGGCCGGGGCCGGGCCGGGGCCGGGGCCGCGCCCCGGGTCGGTCCCCCGGGTCGGGTCGGTCCCCCGGGTCGGGGCGGGGGACGTCGGCCTTCCTGTTCCGCGGCGTGGAGCGGGGTGCGAGACTGCCGCGGTGACCCCTGCCGCCGTCCCCGCCACCGCCCCCGTCCCGCGTTCCTGTCCGGGGTGCGCGGCGTGACCTCCTCGCCCCGTACCGACCGGACGGCTCCGCCCGTCGCCCCGGCGGACCTCGTCCGGCTGCGGCGCCGCACCTCCGGGGTGCTGATCGCCAGCCAGGCGCTCGGCGGGCTCGGCGTACCGATCAGCATCGCCCTGGCGCCCGTGCTGGCCACCGAGGTCAGCGGTACCGAGGCGCTGTCCGGGCTCGCCTCCACCGCCTCGGTGGTGGGCACCGCCCTCCTCTCGCTCCCCCTCGCCGCGCTGATGACCGCGCGCGGCCGCCGGCCCGGCCTGGTCCTCGCGTACGCGATCGGCGCGGCGGGCGCGGCCCTCGTCGTCCTCGCCGCCACCGTCCGGAACTTCCCGCTGCTGCTGCTCGGCATGGCCGCCTTCGGCGCCGCCTCCTCGGCCAACCTCCAGGCCCGGTTCGCCGCCGCCGACCTCGCGGCCCCGGACCACCGGGCCCGGGCGATCTCGGTCGTCGTCTGGGCGTCCACCGTCGGCGCGGTGCTCGGGCCGAACCTGTCCGCCCCGGCCAGCCGCAGCTTCGCCGGTACCTCCATACCCGAGACGGCGGGGCCGTTCGTGTGGGCCGCCGCCGTCTTCCTGCTGACCGGCACGCTGATCGCCGTACTCCTGCGGCCGGACCCGCTGCTGACGGCCCGGGCCCTGGCCGCGCCCGGGGAGCAGACCCGGGAGGGCCGCTCGCTGCGCGCCGGGATCGCCGCCGTGAAGGCCTCGCCGCGGGCGCGGCTCGCCCTCCTCACCGTCACGGTCTCCCACACCACCATGGTCTCGATCATGATCATGACCCCGATGGACCTGGGCCACCACGGCGCCGGGCTGGAACTCGTCGGGCTGGTGATCAGCGGTCACATCGCGGGGATGTTCGCCTTCTCCCCCGTGATGGGGTGGCTCGCCGACCGCCTCGGGCGGCTGGCGGTGATCGGGCTGGCGGCCGGGCTGCTGTCGGTCGCCGCGCTGCTCGCCGGGACGGCCGGGCCGGACCACGGCCAGAGCGCCCTCGGCCTGTTCCTGCTCGGCCTCGGCTGGTCAGCGGGGATGGTGTCCGGATCCGCACTGCTGACGGATTCGGTGCCGCAGCCCGCGCGGGCCGCCGCGCAGGGCCTGAGCGACCTGACCATGAACGCCGCGGCCGGCCTGGGCGGCGCGGCCGCCGGGCTCGTCATGGCGCAGGCGAGCTACGGCTGGCTGAACGCCATCGGCGCCGGGCTGCTGCTGCCGATGGCGGCGCTCGCACTGTTCACCGCGCGCCGCCACCCCGTACCGGGGCCCGCGGACCTGGACGCCAAAAGGCCCGTGGGCGCCGAGGACCGAGAAGACCCCGGGGGCCTCAGTAGCTGATGTGGTAGGCCTTGCGGAGCGTCTCGTGCACGGTCCAGGTGGTCCGGTCGCCCTCCCGCAGCACGCACGCCGAGCCCGGCCCCACCTCCAGGGTTCCGCCGCCCTCGACCTCGATCGTGGCGCGGCCGCTGACCACCACGAACAGTTCGTCGGCCTCGGTGTCGGTGACCACCCCCGGGGTGATCTGCCAGATCCCGCGGATCTGCTTGCCGTCCGGTGACTCCCACAGCACCTTGCCCGTCACGACCGGCTCGCCCGCGAGGATCTGACCGGGGTCGAGCTCCTCGGCCTCCAGCTCGGCGTCGGGGACGTCCGGCAGGCTGACGGCGAAGGACGCGGGCCCGGTGGGCGCGGCGGGCCCGGCGGAAGCGGGGCCGGCGGCGGGCGCGGCGGCGTGGTGGTCACTGGTGCTCATGGCGCGCCAGCCTAATCCCGGCCGCCCGCGCCGCGCGGTGGCCACAGCGTCCAGGAACGGCCCGGCCCACGCGTCACCCTGTCCAGCCCGGCCGCGGCGGGGGCGCTACTCGGACAGCTTGGGACGGGAGGGGCGGAAGGGCGTTTGGGGGCCCGGATCCCGTGCCATGGATGGGGACATGTCACAGCACACAGCATCCGAGGTCCCGGTCCTGTCGGCAGAGGTGCGCGAGGCGCTCGACCGGGGGCGGCCCGTCGTGGCGCTGGAGTCGACGATCATCGCGCACGGCCTGCCCCGCCCCCGCAACCTGGCCGTGGGCGCCGAACTGGAGGCCCTGGTCCGGGCCGAGGGCGCCGTTCCGGCGACGGTCGCGGTGGTGGACGGGGTGGCGTACGCGGGCCTGGACAAGGCGCAGCTGGAGCGGATCGCCGGGGGCGAGGGCGTGCGCAAGCTCGGCCACCGGGACCTGGCGCCCGCGCTCGCGACGGGGGCGACCGGCGCGACGACGGTGTCCGCGACGGCGTTCCTGGCCGCGCGGGCGGGGCTGCGGGTCTTCGCCACCGGCGGGCTGGGCGGCGTACACCGGGAGTGGGCGCAGACCCAGGACGAGTCGGCGGACCTCGCGCTGCTGGCCCGGACGCGGATCACGGTGGTGTGCGCGGGGGTGAAGTCGATCCTGGACGTACCGGGGACGCTCCAGCGGCTGGAAACCCTGGGGGTGGGGGTGCTCGGCTACCGGACGGACCGGTTCCCGGGGTTCTACCTGGCCGACTCCGGCGAGCCGGTGGACTGGACCGTGCACCGGCCGGAGGAGGTCGCGGCGGTGATGGCCGCGCAGGACGCGCTCGGCGGACCGGAGTCGGCGCTGCTGGTGGCCAATCCGGTGGCGGAGGCGGACCAGCTCGATCCGGAGCTGCACCGCCGGGTGCTGGCGGAGGCGCTGGCCGCGTGCCGCGGGCGCGGGATCACGGGGCAGGCGGTGACGCCGTTCCTCCTGGGGTTCCTGGTGAAGGCGACGGGCGGGGCCTCCCTGGAGGCGAACCTGGCCGCGGTACGGGGCAACGTGCGGCTCGGGGCCGCCATCGCGGGGGCCTGGGCGGCGCGGGCATGACGGGACGGCCGGCACGGAACGGCGCAGGCAGGACGGGGCCGGGGCGCGGGGCGCTGCTGGTCGTCGGGGACGTGGTGACCGACGTGGTGGCGGTCCATCCGGAGCCGCTGGCGCCGGGCACGGACACGGCCGCCCGCATCCGCACCCTCCCGGGCGGCGCCGGGGCCAACGCGGCCTGCTGGGCGGCCCGTACGGGGGCCGCGGAGGTGCGCCTGCTGGCGCGGGTCGGCGCCGAGTCGGCGCCGTGGCACGAACGGGCGCTGCGGGAGGCGGGGGTGCGGCCCCGGCTGGTGGTCGATCCGGCCGAGCCGACCGGGACGGTGGTCGCGCTGGTCGGCAAGGACGCGGAGCGGACGTTCCTGACCGACAGCGGCGCCTCGCTGCGGCTCTCCCCCGCCGACTGGGCGCCGGACCTGCTGGACGGGGTGGCCCACCTGCACCTGTCCGGGTACCTGTTCTTCGCCGGGAGCAGCCGGGACCTGGCCCTGGTCGCGCTGCGGGCCGCCGCGGCGCGGGGGGTTCCGGTGAGCGTGGACCCGGCCTCGGCGGGGTTCCTGGCGGCGCTGGGGCCGGACCGGTTCCTGGACGCCGTGGCGGGGGCGGCCGTGCTGCTGCCGAACGAGGACGAGGCGCGGCTGCTGGCCGGGCTGCCGGAGCCGGCCGGGGTGGGCCGGGCGGCGGCGGAGCTGAGCCTGCGGGTGCCGCTGGTGGTGGTGACCCGGGGCGCGGCCGGGGCCCTGGTGGCCGAGCGGGGGCGGATCACCGCCGAGGTCGAGGCGGCGCCGGCCGAGGCGGTGGACTCCACGGGCGCGGGCGACGCGTTCACGGGCGGCTTCCTCGCGGCCCGGCTGGGGGGCGCCGACCCGGCGGAGGCCGCCCGCGCGGGCTGCCGGGCGGCGGCGTCGGCGGTCACCCGGCTGGGGGGCCGGCCGGGATAGGCCGACGCGGGACGGGCGCGCGGGCGGGCGGCGCGGCTCGGACGCGGGCCCGGACCCGGGCGGGGGCGGGCGCCGCGGCCGCCGCGGACCCGGGCGGGGGCGGGTGGCCCGGCCCCTGCCAGGACGGCAGGCAGACGCGTACGTCCGGGCGGGCCGACCGTGTCAGCCGCCGCCGTCCCCGGCGCCGGCCCCCGTGCCGCGGATGCCGGTCCAGGCGGGGTGACGGGGGTCGTCGGCGCGGACCACGGCGTCGGCCGCCGACGCCGGGTCGGTGTCGGCCTCGTAGCGGGCGAAGGCGGGCAGGGTCCAGCGCTCCGACTCCCCCGTACGGCGGGCCAGCGCGCCCGGGGAGAGGCGGACGTGGACGCTCAGGTCGAAGGGGAACCAGTGGCCGAGCAGCAGCGGTCCGTGCACGATCACCACCGCGCCGGGCGGGAGGTGCGCGTACGGGCTGCGGGTGGCCCGGTCGGTGACCGGGTCCCAGAGGTCGGGAAGCACCCGGCCGGTGCCGCCGGGGTCCGTCGGCCCGAACACCTCCCGCCAGAGCGCGGCCGTGTCGTACCAGCCGCCGAGGTAGGAGTCCACGTCCTCGCGGCCGAACTCGTACCGCAGGGAGGCCGGCCGCAGGAATCCCGCGACCGGGACCACCAGCACCGAACGGCCGCGCGGGCGCAGGGCGTCGGCGAGCGCCTGTGCGAGCACGCCCGTCCCGGCGGCGGGCGCGCCGTCGATGCCGACGCGCTGCCAGGCGCCTTCCCCGGGGGCGGCCGCGGCCTCGTCGAGGTGACCGGCGAGCCGCTCGGCCATCCGCTGCCATGTGATCGCTTCCAGCTGCACCCGTCCATTGTCAGTGGCGGCCCTTAGCTTTTTCACGAGGGATCACCGGCGGACAGGAGCCGGCGGCCCGACCTTGGGGAGGGGTCTGTCATGGCTCGGGAGACGACGTACCTGGAGCTGTCGCAGGAGGACGGCGCCGCGCACAAGTTCTACGAGGTGACGGTCGACGGCACGGACGTCACCGTGCGGTACGGGCGCATCGGTGCGGACGGCCAGGTGCAGAGCTCCTCGTTCCCCACGGCCGAGAAGGCCCGGGCGGCCGCGGCGAAGAAGGTCGGGGAGAAGGTCCGCAAGGGGTACGCGACGGCCGTGCGGGGTCAGCGCAGCGCCCGGTCGGTGACCCGCCGCCAGGTCACCTCGGCTCCGTCCACGGCGCGTTCGGTGGCCCCGGTCCTGTGGCGCTTCCGCACCGGATCCTCGGCGTTCGGCATCCACGTGGACGAGGACCGCTGCTGGGTGGGCAACCAGGCCGGGGACGTCTACACGCTGAGCCACGGCGGCGAGGTGCTGGCCCGGTACTCCCTGCCGGACGGCGTGAAGTGCCTGGTGGCGGACGAGTTCTGGATCTACGCGGGCTGTGACGACGGCACGGTGTACGACCTGTCCTCGAAGGTACCGTTCGGGGCCTACGACATCGCCGCGGACGTGGACATCTTCTGGCTCGACATCCGCGAGGGCGTGCTGAACGTGTCCGACCGCAGCGGCGGACTGACGGTCATCGACCACGAGGACGAGTTCCAGTGGTCGCGGCGGTCGGGCGGCTCCAACGCCTGGATGGTCAGGGCCGACGAGCGGGGGGTCTACCACGGGCACGGCAACGGCGTCACGGCCTACGCCGCCGACGGCGGGCGGGAGTTGTGGCACACCGACACCGGTGGCTCCGTGCTGTTCGGCTGGCAGGAGGAGCACGCGGTGTACGCGGGTACCGCGCGGCACGCGGTGAAGCGGCTGTCGAAGGCCACCGGCGCGGTGGAGGCCTCGTACCTGTGCGACGCGGCCGTGTACTCGTGCGCGACCTCCCCGGACGGCAGGCACGTCTTCGCCGGCGACTACTCCTCGTCGGTGTACTGCTTCGACGCGGACGGGCGGCGGCTGTGGAAGCTGGGCACCGGGTGCGGGTCCGCCCTGTCCATGCAGTACCTGGACGGCCGGCTGTACCTGGTCACCACGGACGGTTCGCTGGTCTGCGTGGACGCGAGCGAGCAGGCGATCGAGGCCGCCCAGCAGGGATCCGTTCCGGCGGCGATGGACGTGAAGTCGGCGGCGGCGCTGCCCGTGTACACCCCGGCCGCGTCGGCCTCGGCGGTGGCGACGGTCTCGGTGGCCGCGGCCCCGGCGGGCGGCGTGGTGGTGGAGTGCGTCCAGCAGGGCGGCAGGATGCGGGTGCAGGTGGTGTCGGGCGGCTTCGAGCCCTCGTGGAACGTCCAGTTCCCGCGCGGGATACGGGAGGCGGGCGCCCGGTACGTGGTGGACGGGCTGCACCCGTCCTCGGGGGGCTTCTACCGGGTGCGCGGGGAGATACGCCGCCTGGTGTGAGCCCGGGGGCGCGGGGCGGAGGGCCGAGAGGCCTGCTCAGGGCGCGTGTCCAGAGCGCGTGTTCAGGGTGCGTGTTCAGAGCGCGAGTTCACGGCTCAGGGTGCGTGTTCGCGGCACACCGCGCGCGTGACCCCGTGCGGGGCGGGCGTGGCTATGGCGAAGGGGGTCCCGGCCCGCGCGCGGATCCCGGGGGTCACGTGGAGCACGACCGGCTCGCTGCCCAGATTGTGGCCGAGGTGGACGTGGTCGATGCCGGCCGGTTCGACGAAGGCGGATCCGGCCCGGTGCACCACGACCGTGCGGTCGTGCAGGACCCGGGTCAGCGTCCCGGCACGGACGACGGCGTTCAACGGGACGCGGTGGTAGTGCCAGCCGGTGCAGCCCCCGGGCGCGATGACCACCTCCCGGCCCGCCGTCGCCGGAGCCATGCGCGCCCCCGCGGGCCGTACCGTCGCCTGCCGCCCGCCCATGCGCCCTCCCCGGCCGGACCGGTCCCGGTCCGCTCGCCCCCACCGTAGGAGGACCTCATCCCATCCCCAAGGAATCGATGAAACACCAACCTCCCCGCTCCATCAGGTGATAGAGGGCCCGCACGGCGGTATCACAGCGGTATGAGCCTGGTGGTGTTCGAGTCCACGAAGCGGATCAACTGCGCCGAGTGCCGGCAGGGCCCGCTCCGGCACCTCGTGCGCGAGTGCGGCGTGCCGCGCTGTCTGGACTGCGCCGACCTGGGGCACCTGGTCTTCCTGCCCCGCGGGGACGCGGCGCTCACCCGCCGTTCCCGCGAAGCCAGTTCGCTCTCCGCCGTCGTCGTCCGCTTCGACAGGCGCCGGCGGCGCTACGAGCGCCGGGGCCTCCTCGTCGAGGACGCGGCCCTGGCCCGCGCGGAACTCGCCTGCCTCGCCGACGCCGAGGCCCGGGCCCGTCGCCGGGAGCGCGACCGGCTGCGCCGCGCGGCCGAGGACGTCCGGTTCACCGCCGCGTTCGCGGCGGAGATACGGCGGTTGTTCCCGGGCTGTCCCGCCGACCGGGCGCAGGCGATCGCCACCCACGCCTCGGTGCGGGGCAGCGGCCGGGTGGGGCGCAGCGCGGCCGGCCGGGCGCTCGACGAACCGGCCGTCTCGGTCGCGGTCCGCGCGGCGGTGCGGCACGTCGACACCGAGTACGACGCCCTGCTGATGGCGGGGGTCCCCCGGTTCGCGGCCCGCGCCCGGCTGGCCGCGCAGATCGACGCGGTCCTCGACGGCTGGCGTACGGCGGGGGTCAGTTGAGGCGGAACCGGCGGTAGAGCAGCACCCCGCCCAGCATCAGCGCTCCCCCGCCGGGCAGCAGGTAGCCGACGCCGTCGGCCCCGGTGTGCGCGAGCGCCTCGCCGAGCCGCGACTCGGCGGGCCGGGGCGCGGCGGGCCGGGGCGGCACGGTCCGGGTCTGCGGCGCCGGCGGCGTCACGGGCGGCTTCACGACGGGCGGCTGGACGGGCTTGGGTCCGCTGGGCGTCTCGCCGTTGACGGAGGTGTTGCCGGTCGAGGGGTTTCCGATGCCGACGACGTTGACGGAGTTGCCGCTCACGTTGAGCGGCAGGTCGATCGGCAGCTGGAGGCCGTTGCCGGACAGCACCCCGGGCGAATCCTTTGCGCGCCCGTCGGCGACCGCCCCGCCGCCGTGACCCGCCGTGTTCGACCCCGAGTTCGAGGCGTGTCCGGACCTCGGCCCCGGATGGTCCCGTCCGCTTCCTGGCGCCTCGTTGGCACATCGGTTCCCGGCGGCCGGGTTGAGCACGCCGACCACGTTGACGGTATTGCCGCACAGGTTCACCGGTGTGTTCACGGGCAGCTGCACCAGGTTCCCGGAGAGCAGCCCCGGGGATCGCTCGGTCTTCCCGGCCGCGTCCGCGTCGGCGTGGGCCAGGCCACCCACACCCGCGACCGCCAGCCCACCTCCCGCAACCACCGCCGCGATCAAGCCGTTCCGTCGACTGTGACGCATCAGTTTCCCTGCCTTCCGGAGGAGTCCACGGGTGTTGCACCCGTACCGGAACAACGCCCCTGAACCCATTCGGGTTATAGCGGCCATGGGCATTTCACCCCATCGTGTACGGGGTACTGCCTACGTCATGACTGAGCGCCCGCTGCTCCTCCTCGACGTCGACGGCCCCCTCAACCCGTTCCGGTCGCGCCTCGCCGGCCTGCGCGGTTACGCGGGCCACCGGATGCGCCCGGAGATCTGGATGTCCCGCAGGGCACCCGGCTCCCGCAGCGCCCGCCGGGGCCTGAAGGTCCGCCTCCACCCCGCCCACGGGGCGCGGTTGACAGCCCTGCCGTACGAGCTCGCCTGGGCCACCACGTGGATGCACCAGGCCAACACGATGATCGCGCCGCACATCGGGCTTCCCGGCGACCTGCCCGTCGTCGAGTGGCCGGAATTGTTCGCTCCGGACCCCGAGGGCCTCTCGTGGAAGACCCGCGCCCTCGTCGACTGGGCGGCCGGGCGGCCCTTCGCCTGGGTCGACGACATGATCAGCCCCCTCGACCGCGCCTGGGTCGCCGCCCACCACCCGGCCCCGGCCCTGCTCCTGCGCGTCCACCCCCGGTACGGCCTGCGCGACCGGGACTTCACCGCGCTGACCCGCTGGGCGGCGGACCTCAGCCCAGCAGGGCGGTGACCGGGTCTGCGGAGGGGCGGCCCGTGGGCCACCAGTCCTCCGTGTCCGGGCGGGACTCGTAGGCGTACCAGACGCCGTCGCGGCCGAGACGGAGCTGGCGCGTACCGGACGTGAGGCGGTTGCGGTCGGGGCGGAAGGAGCCCCTGGCCGCGGCGAGGAGCGCCGGGCGGGCCCGGTCGAAGGGGCCGGCCGGCGGGTCCCACGGCTCTTCGAGGGCGGCGAGTGCGGAGCGACCGCCCTGGCGCCAGGCCGCCGCCGCCCGGGCGAGGTCGGTGGTGGTACGGCCGGTGGCGCGGGCGAGGTCCCGGTACAGGGTGCGGGCCGCGCCGGTGAGGCCGGCGGTGGGGTGCGCGGAGGCCAGCCGGACGGCGTCCTGCCAGAGCCCGAGGCCCTCGATGGGATCCTCGCCGGTGGTCAGGAGGGCCAGGGCGCGGGCGGCCGCGTCGGAGGCGAGCTGGTCCAGGGCCAGCGGGTCGGGGGCCGCCGGGTCGGCGGGGTAGGCCGGCGGCAGTCCGGCCGCGGCGGGCACGGCCGAGGGCGCCGGGAGCGGCGGCAGTCCGGTGCGGGCCAGCGCCGCGCGGGCCGGTACCCCGGGGAAGTGCGGGGCGGTGTCGGGCTGTTCGCGGGCCGCGTGGGCGGCGTTGCGGCGGGTGAGCTCGTCCAGCAGCTCCCGTTCGCCGCGGCCGCGCAGGAGCAGCAGGACGAACGGGTCCTCGTCGAAGAGGCGGGCCGCGCGGTAGCAGAGGGCGGCCGCGTGCTTGCAGGGCGGGCGCGCGACGTCCGGGCAGGAGCAGCGCGGGGAGAGTTCGCCCGCGCCGGGCAGGATCGTCCCGGCGAGGGTCTGCGGGACCTCCCGTTCCAGGAGGGCGGCGAGCGCGGCGGGGTCGGCCGCGACCGCCTCCAGGAGCTCGCTCCACTCCGCGTCCGCGAAGGCGGGCAGGGCCAGTTCGGTGCGGTACGGACGGGCCCGGCTGCCCCGCACGTACGCCACGATCCTGCCGGGGGTGACCGTGACCGCGTCGACGTGGCCCTCGGCGGCGTACGTACGGCCCCGGGCCAGGCGGGCCGCGTCGCGGGAGGCCTCCTCCAGCGCGGTCACCCAGGCCCGGCCCCACCAGCTGGCCGCCTCCGTCCCCGCGGGGAGGGTCTCGAAGGTGCGGCGGCGGTCGTCCCGCGCGGTGATCACTCGGGCCTGCGCAGGGAGACGAGGTCGGCCAGCTCGCGGTCGGTCAGCTCGGTCAGCGCCGCCTCGCCGGAGCCGAGGACCGCGTCGGCCAGGGCCCGCTTCGCCTCCAGCATCTCGGCGATGCGGTCCTCGACGGTGCCTTCGGCGATGATCCGGTGGACCTGTACGGGCTGGGTCTGGCCGATGCGGTAGGCGCGGTCGGTGGCCTGTTCCTCGACGGCCGGGTTCCACCAGCGGTCGTAGTGGACGACGTGTCCGGCCCGGGTCAGGTTCAGTCCGGTGCCGGCCGCCTTGAGGGACAGCAGGAACACGGGCACCTGCCCGTCCTGGAAGCGGTCGACCAGCTCCTCACGGCGCGGCACCGGCGTCCCCCCGTGCAGCAGCTGGTGGGAGATGCCGCGGTCCGTCAGGTGCCGCTCGATGAGCCGGGCCATGGTCACGTACTGGGTGAAGACCAGGACCGAGCCGCCCTCGGCGAGGATCGTGTCCAGCAGCTCGTCGAGCAGGGCGAGCTTGCCCGAGCGGTGCGGGATCCGGGGGCGGTCCTCCTTCAGGTACTGCGCGGGGTGGTTGCAGATCTGCTTGAGGGAGGCCAGCAGCTTCATGATCATGCCGCGCCGCTCGATGCCCTCGCTGGACCCGATGACGGCCATCGCCTCGTCCACCGCCGCCTGGTAGAGCGAGGCCTGCTCACGGGTGAGGGAGACCGGGTGGTCCGTCTCCGTCTTCGGCGGCAGCTCGGGCGCGATCCCGGGATCGGACTTCTTGCGGCGCAGCAGGAACGGCCGGACGAGCGCGGCGAGCCGGGCGACCGCCGCTTCGTTCCCGCCGTCCTCCTCCTGCTGGTGCTCGACGGGCCGCGCGTGGCGGGCCCGGAAGGTGGTGAGGGGGCCCAGGAGCCCGGGGGTGGTCCAGTCGAGCAGCGCCCACAGCTCGGAGAGGTTGTTCTCCACCGGGGTGCCGGTGAGCGCCACCCGGGCGGGCGCCGGGATCGTCCGCAGGGCCTTGGCGGTCGCCGAGTGGGGGTTCTTGACGTGCTGGGCCTCGTCGGCGACGACCATGCCCCAGCGCTGCTCGGCGAGGAGCGGAGCGCTGGCCCGCATCGTCCCGTACGTGGTGAGGACGAACCCGCCGTCGCCGGACGCCGCGCCGTCGAGGCTGCGGCTGCCGCCGTGGAACCGGCGCACGGGCGTACCGGGGGCGAACCGCTCGATCTCCCGCTGCCAGTTGCCCAGCAGGGACGCGGGACAGACCACGAGCGTCGGCTCGGGGCGGTCCCGGTGCAGGTGCAGGGCGATCAGCGTGACGGTCTTGCCGAGGCCCATGTCGTCGGCGAGGCAGCCGCCGAGGCCGAGCGAGGTCATCAGGTCCAGCCAGGCCAGGCCGCGCGCCTGGTAGTCGCGCAGGGTGGCCTTGAGCGCGGCGGGCTGCGGGAGCGGTGCCAGCTCGGCCGTCAGCCGCTCGCGCAGGGCGGCCAGCGCCCCCACCGGGACCACCTCGACCGGTTCTCCGGCGATCTCGGCCGTCCCCGAGAGGGCGGCCGCCAGCGCGTCCACCGGGTCCAGCAGGCCCAGTTCCCGTTTGCGGGCCTTGCGCACGAGTTCCGGGTCGACCCGAACCCACTGGTCCCGAAGGCGCACCACGGGCCGGTGGGCCCGGGACAGGGCGTCCATCTCCCCCGGGGTCAGCCGGTCGCCGCCCAGGGCCAGCTCCCAGGAGAAGGCGAAGAGGTGCTCGGCGTCGAAGAAGGCGGTGCCGTCGGTGGCGGAGCCGGGCGCCGTGGACCGTACGACGGCGGTCGCCGACAGCGTACGGGCCAGCTCGCGCGGCCAGTGGACCAGGACGCCGGCGGCCGCCAGCCGGGTCGCGGCGGCGCCCAGCAGGTCCTCCAGCTCCGGGTCCGAGAGGGCGAGCGCGTCGGGGACGGGCTGGTCCAACAGCCGCAGCAGCGGCGGCCACACCCGCGCGGCCCGGCGCAGCGCGAGCACGGCGTCGATCCGGGCCCGGGGCCCGAACCCGGCGGCCGCCGTGCCCGCCCACAGCGTCGCGGCGTCGGCGACCAGGGTGGGGTCGGCGAGGCTGTGCACCTGGACCACGGCGGCGCCCGCCCGCCGGACGTCCTGCGCCTCGGCCTCGTCGAAGAGACGGAACGAGGACAGGTCGAGCCGGAGCGAGACCCCCACGCCCGTGTCGGACCCGGCCGCCACCTGGGCGGCCCAGTCCTGTATCCCGGGCACCCGCTGCGGCTCCCGGGCGGCGAACGGCCGCCCGGCGGCCACGCCCGCGGCGGGCGTCCGGGGCAGGCTGTCGGCCACGGCGTCGAGGAACGCGCGCACCAGCGCCTCCGGCTCGGGCAGCTGGAGCGGACGGCGGCCGGTCAGCGGGGTGGCGTACCCCTCGTGCGGCAGGGCGGCGGCCACCGCCCGGAGGTGGTCGACATCGGCGGCTTCGAGCGGACCGGCACGCCACGCGTCGATCCCCTCGGGGGTCAGACCGGGGAGCAGCCGGCCCCGGGCGGCCAGGGTGAGCGCCTGGACGGCGGCGGTGCCCCAGGCACGGGTCGCGGGGTGCGCGGCGGGGCTGCGGGGCGCCCCTGCGAGCAGCGGCAGGGCGGCGGTCACGGACAGGCTCACGGAGGGCACGGTCCGGCTGCGCACCCCCGAGCCGGACGGGCGCACGACGGTGAGCGGAGCCGGGCGGCCCGCCTCGGGCAGATCGTCCCCGTCGGGCGCCCAGAAGGCCACGCGGCCCTCACGGGGGACGGCGGCGGGCAGGAAGACGGCGGCATGGCGCAGCAGCGCACGCGCGGCGTCCGACGGCTGCGGCTGGCGCTGTCCCGACGGCTGCGGCTGCGTCGGCTGCCCGTGCGGCTGCGGATGCCGTCCGCGCGGCTGCGACGGCCGCGACGGCTGCGAGGGCCGCGGCCAGGCTCCTGACGGCTCCGATGTCGTCCTCACCCCGTCCCTCCCTCCCCTCGTCGCTACGCATCCCGGTCCGGGTCCGGTCCATGTCCGGTCCAGGTCCCGGCCCGGTCCGGCGCGGGTCTCCTGTGCCGCCGAGTCTAGGCGCGCCCACTGACAACGCCGCTGACCTGCACTGATAGCAGAGCCTGGGAGGCAGGGGCCCGGTTCAGCGTGCCCAGCGGCCCTGGTCCGACGCGTACCCGTACACCGGCCGTCCCGTCGCGGCGCTCGTACGCAGCGGGCGGCCGTTGTCGTCGATGCGCAGGCGCCCGGAACCGGTGGGTCCGGTGTAACGCAGGTCGAGGTACCAGTCGCAGTCGCATCCCGTGGTGGCGGCCTCCACCCGCAGCACCACCGGGTCGGCCGCCGAGACGCGCATCGGGAAGGCGGGCGCCCGGATGCGGCCCTCGGAGTCACCGCCGTCGACGGGCCGGGCCACGGGGCGCGGGGCATCCAGGTTGACGGCGTAGACGGCGGGGGTGAGCGCCCCGCCGCAGCCCGGCGACATCTGGTAGACGTTCCAGGCCGGCGGGGTACGGCGCGCCGCCACGCGTACGTCCAGGCCCTCCAGGACCACCGTGCCCGTCCCCGCGCCGTGCACCGTGACCTCGATGATCTGCTGCCCGGCGTGTACGGCCCGCTGCGCGGAGGCCCAGGCCGGCGCGTCCGCCTCCACGGGCGGCGGGGGCACCGTGCCGGGACCGCGCTCGGTCAGGTAGGCGTGGTCGCACCCCGCGGCCCAGACGTGCGACCGGACCGCTGCCCTGACCGGCACCGCCGGGGCCTGGACCGGCCCCGAGGCCGGCGGAGCCGACGCCCCGGGCTGCTGACCCCCTGCGGAGGCGGCCGCCGACGCGGATCCCGGAGCCGGCGCCGGTCCGTGTGCCGGGTCCGAGGGCGCCGCCGAAGGCTCCCCGGAGCCGGGGGCGGAGGGCGTCCCCCCGGGCGGCGGCGTGTGTCCCGGTCGCGCGGCGGCCGACGGGCCCGCGACCGTCCCGGTCGGCGTGCCGGGCCGCTCCGGGCCGGCCGCGGCCAGCGCCGCCACGGCGACCACGCCCGCCGCCACCCCGGCGGCGGCGACCGCGGCCGCCCGGCGCCGGTACCAGGGCAGCCGGGCCCCCGGCTCCGGCGGATCCAGGTCCACCACGTCGGCCAGCCCCACCTCCGCGCCCGCCGCGACCCCACCGCCGCCCTCGCCCGAGCCGGGCCCCTCGCCCCGCCCCCGGCCCTGACCCGTGCCGGTGCCCTCGCTCGGGCCCCGGCCCCTGCCCTCACCCCGGCCGCGGCCCTCGTCCACGTCCGTGTCCGTGTCCGTGCCGGTGCCCGTGCCCTCGCTCGGGCCCCGGCCCCCGCTCACACCCCGGCCGCGGCCCTCGTCCACGTCCGTGTCCGTGCCCCCGCC
>NZ_JBHXSY010000001.1:142003-211905 GCF_042715295.1 Streptomyces sp. NPDC058701
CGTTGCCCCGGCCCCGGCCCCCGTCCACGTCCACATTCGTGCCGGTGCCGGTGCCCTCCCTCGGGCCCCGGCCCCCGCTCTCACCCCGGCCACGGCCCTCGTCCACGTCCGTGTCCGTGCCCCCGCCGTTGCCCCGGCCCCGGCCCCCGTCCACGTCCACATTCGTGCCGGTGCCGGTGCCGGTGCCCTCCGCCCGGCCCCGGCTCTGGCCCCCGCCCCGGCCCCCGTCCACGTCCGTGCCGGTACCCGTGCCCTCGCCCTGGTTCTCGTCCCGATCCCGGCCCTCGCCTACGCCCTCGCCCTCGCCCCGGGCGGCTCCGCCGTCGGCGCCACCCGCGGGCGGTGGCACCACGGCTCCCGCGGCCTCGACCGCGCGCGCCGCCCCGGCCCCCGCCCCCGCCCCCGCCCCGGCCTCCGGCGCGGACGCGGGCTCCGGTGCCGTCTCCGCAGCCCCTCGCGACGCCCCCGCCCCAGCCGGCACGGCCCGCGGCACCCCCACACCCCCCGCACCGGCCCGTCGCCGCGCGTCCGCCAGCAGCCACGCCCGGTGCAGTTCCACGGCCTCCCCCTGCGAAGCCCCGCAGGCCCGCGCGAAGCGGTCCACGGCCGCGAACTCCGTCGGCACCGCCTCGCCGTTGCAGTAGCGGTGCAGGGTCGAGGTGCTCGTGTGGAGCTTGCGCGCCAGGACTCCGTAACTCAGCCCCGCCCGCTCCTTCAGCTCCCGCATCAGCCGCGCGAACCGCTCCGACTCGCCCGTCCCCGTCCCCGCGCGGGCCCCCGCACCCGTTCCCATGCCCGTCCCCGCATCCGTTCCGGTCCCCATGTCCGTTCCCCCGCCCACGCCCACGGCGTTCCCCGTCCCACGACGCCGTTCCATGCAGGGGGTGTTCCCCCAGGTGACAGCACGTACGGCCGTTCCAGTGTCCCGAATCCCCCGCGATCCGTCGCCCGACACCCCGCGCCCGGGCAGGGTTGTCCCCGTACCGCAACGCACCGACACCCACGGGGAGATCCACCGATGTTCCGACGCCCTGGCGCCTCCGCCACCCTCGTCTCCACCACCTTTGCCACCGCGCTCTTCGCGGCGGCCTCCGCGCTCGTCCTCACGGCCTCGTCCACGGCGACGGCGGCCGTCGCCGCCCCCGGGTTCCTCACCGGTACCGACCTGCCGCCGCACGCCAGCTCGCCTTGGTACTCCGGCAAGGTCACCAAGGGGCTGCCCGAGACCGCACCGTTCTGCCTGGAGGGCGCGCTCCCCGCGGCCGGCAGCTGGCACCGTTCGTTCGGCACCGACGTCGACGCCGGCGCCGTCCAGGTCTCCGTACGGGCCGCCTCCGACGCCGCGGCCGTCAAGCTCGCCCGCGCCCTGGAGCGCAAGGTCGCGGCCTGCGCCTCCGACTGGCTGCGCACCACACCGGGCGGCACCGCCTCCTGGCAGGACTACGGGAAGCTGCCCGTCGAGGAGGGCGCCCACGTCTACGGCGTGCACACCTCGATCCCCGATTCCGAGCCGGGGGTGGCCCTCTTCGGCATCGGACGGGACGGCTCCACGGTGACGGTCGTCAAGTGGGGCCAGATGGGACACCTGACCGACGCCCCGGTCCCGGCCTTCAAGAAGACCACCACGAAGGCCGTGAACAAGCTCAATCCCTGATCCGGGAGGCGATCGCCCCGCTCCCGCGGCCTCCCGGCCCCCCGCCGCCGCGGCCGCGGTGGGACCATGGGAACCGAGGCGATGAGCATGCGTACGGGAAACGAGCCGGTGACCGCCCGCAGCCCGCTGCGGCTGCGGTTGTGGCTGAGCCTGTGGGGGCTGCTGTGGGCCGTCGGCGGGGCGGCCGTGTTCTCGCTGGCCGGCCGCCCCGGGTGGGCGGCGGCCTGCGGGGCGCTCGCGCTGCTGGCGGCCGTGGACCTGGCCGTGGTGGTCCGCCGCATCCGCCAGGGGCCGCACTACCAGCCCGGCCGGGACGTCCCGCCGTACGAGCCGCCGCCCGGCTCCTGAGGCCCGTCAGCGGACCCGCCCACGGGCCCGGTCCGTCCGGCCCTGGAGCGGCCTTGGAGCCGTGGCTCAGTCCTCGAAGCGGGCCGCCGCCAGGTACTCGGGCCGGGGGTCGAGGGCGGCGGCGAGCCGGAAGTGCTTGCGGGCCTGCTGGGGGCGGCCGGAGCGCTCGTGGGTACGGGCCAGTGCGAAGTGGGCGAAGGCGTTGTCCGGCTCCCGTTCCAGGACCAGCTCGAACTCCAGCTCCGCCGGGCGCAGTTGGGCGGACGCGAAGAAGGCCCGGGCGCGCAGCAGCCGGGCCGCGGTGTTCTCGGGGTGGGCGGCTATGACGGAGTCGAGCAGCTTGACGGCGCCGCGCGGATCACGCGCGGCGAGCAGTTGCTCGGCGGCCCGGTAGTCGATGACGTGCGTCTCCGGGCTCGCCGCACCGGACGACGAGGACGAAGACGAGGACGGCGACGACGGCGGCGTGGTGTCGGACACGAACTGTTCCTTCCCCCTGCGGGCGCGTTCGACGCATCCGTCCCAGGCGGCCTCTTCCCGATCTCGCCTGGACCCGGTCCCACCCGGCCGGATCTCGTCCCGGCCCGGTCTCACCTCGACCCGATCTCACCCGACCCGATCCCGTCTCGGCCCGGTCCCACTCGGCCCGATCGCACCTCGGCCCGATCTCACCTCGGCCCGATCTCACCTCGACCCGGTCCACCCGGCCCCGGCCCATTGCCCCTGCCGCGGGCGACCGCGGCCCCGGCGGCCGCGCGCGTCAGGCTCCGGCGTCCGGCCGCGCCGCCGCCCGCGCCGCCACGAGCTCCTCCCAGACCGTGCGGACCTGCGGTTCGAGAGCCTCCAGGGGCCCGTCGTTGTCGATGACGAGCGTCGCCACCGCCAGTCGCCGCTCGCGCGTGGCCTGCGCGGCCATCCGGGCCCGTGCCTCCTCCTCGGCCATGCCGCGCAGGTCGACGAGCCGCGTCAGCTGCGTCTGCGGGGCGGCGTCCACCACGACCACCAGGTCGTACAGCGGGGCCAGCCCGTTCTCCGCGAGCAGCGGTACGTCGTGCACCACGATCGCGTCGGGTCCCGCCGCGGCTTCGAGCTCGGCGGACCGTGCCCCGACCAGCGGGTGCACGATCCCGTTCAGGGTCCGGAGCTTCTCCGGGTCGGCGAAGACGATCGATCCGAGCCGGGGCCGGTCCAGCGTCCCCTCGGGGGTCAGTACCGCCTCCCCGAACGCCGCCACGACGGCCGCGAGCCCTGGCGTTCCGGGTTCCACGACCTCCCGCGCGATCCGGTCGGCGTCGACGACGACCGCCCCGTACCCCGCGAGCAGCCGCGAGACCTCGCTCTTGCCGGCGCCGATTCCGCCCGTCAGTCCTACTTTCAGCATGCCCCGCAGCCTAAGGGGTGTCGTTCCCCGTGACGGTTCCGGTGTCAGTTCTCGCCCTCGCGTTCCGCGAGGAACTTCTCGAACTCCCGCCCGATCTCGTCCGCCGACGGGATTTCGGCCGGCTCGGCGATCATGTTGCCCCGGGTCTCGGCCCCGGCGGCCGCGTCGAACTGGTGCTCCAGCCCCTGCACGAGGGCGACCAGCTCCTCGTCGCCCTCCCGGATCTGCCGGTCGATCTCCGTCTGCGTACGGTGCGCCTCGGTCCGCAGCGCGTGCGCCACGGCCGGCAGCACCAGCCCCGTGGCCGCGGTGATCGCCTCCAGCACCGTCAGTGCGGCGTCCGGGTACGCGGAACGCGCCACGTAGTGCGGCACGTGTGCGGCGACGCCCAGCACGTCGTGCCCGGCCTGCCCCAGCCGGAACTCCACCAGGGACTCCGCGCTCCCGGGCACCTGGGCCTCGTCGAAGGGGCTGCGGTGCCCCGGCATGAGGTCGGTCCGGTTCCCGTGCGGGGTGATGCCCACGGGGCGCGTGTGCGGGACGCCCATGGGGATCCCGTGGAAGTTGACGGAGAGGCGGACGCCGAGGCGCTCGACGATCTGGCGGACGGCGAGCGCGAAGCGCTCCCACTCCACGTCCGGCTCGGGGCCGGAGAACAGCAGGAAGGGCGCGCCCGTGGCGTCCTGGACGAGCCGGACCTCCAGCCGGGGCTCCTCGAACTCGGCCCAGTGGTCGCGCTGGAACGTCAGCAGCGGGCGCCGGGCCCGGTAGTCCACCAGCCGGTCCGCGTCGAAGCGGGCCACGACCTGGTGGGGCAGGGTGTCCAGGAGCCGTTCGACGATCTGCTCCCCGGCCTCACCCGCGTCGATGTACCCCTCGAAGTGGTACAGCATGACCAGCCCGGCCGAGTCCTGGGTGAGAGCCAGGTCGGCCACCGCCAGGCCCTGGGCGTCCCATTCGTACAGACCCTGTGGATCAAGCACCGTCACCACTCCTCCTCGCCTCGTTCTGTGGAAGAACGTCCAAACGACCGCCGTCATTCCCCAGTTGACGCCCTTCACGAGAACGCGACGGATCATGTCCGGCCGCCGGCACCGGCGGCGGGCACATCGGCCGGGCACGTCGGCCGGGCACCGCGCGGGCACAGCAGTAAGGCCCGCCCCCCTGAGGGGACGGGCCTTACCTTTCAGCTCTGTTCAGCTCTGCTCGGCATGCTCACACCGGAGTGCGAAGCGTGCTGCGATCAGCTCTGGCCGCCGGCCAGCTTCTCGCGGAGCGCGGCGAGGGCCTCGTCCGACGCCAGGGCGCCGGAGGTCTCGTCCGACTCCGAGGAGTACGAACCACCCGAGATGCCCGCGCTGACGTTGCCGCCACTCGCGGCCGGAGCGGCAGCGCCCTCGGCAGCGGCGGCCTCGTCGGCCTCGCGGCTCTTGATGACCTGGGCCTGGTGCTGCTCGAAGCGCTGCTGCGCCTCGGCGTACTGGCCCTCCCAGGCTTCGCGCTGCTTGTCGAAGCCCTCGAGCCAGTCGTTGGTCTCGGGGTCGAAGCCCTCGGGGTAGATGTAGTTGCCCTGGTCGTCGTACGACGCGGCCATGCCATACAGGGTCGGGTCGAACTCGACCGACGCCGGGTCGGTACCGAAGGACTCGTTGGCCTGCTTCAGCGACAGCGAGATCCGGCGACGCTCAAGGTCGATGTCGATGACCTTGACGAAGATCTCGTCGTTGACCTGGACGACCTGCTCCGGGATCTCCACGTGGCGCTCGGCCAGCTCGGAGATGTGGACCAGACCCTCGATGCCCTCGTCCACGCGGACGAACGCACCGAACGGAACCAGCTTGGTGACCTTACCCGGGACGACCTGACCGATCTGGTGGGTCCGGGCGAACTGCTGCCACGGGTCCTCCTGCGTCGCCTTCAGCGACAGGGAGACGCGCTCGCGGTCCATGTCCACGTCGAGGACCTCGACGGTGACCTCCTGGCCGACCTCGACAACCTCGGACGGGTGGTCGATGTGCTTCCAGGACAGCTCGGAGACGTGCACGAGACCGTCGACGCCGCCCAGGTCCACGAAGGCACCGAAGTTGACGATCGAGGAAACGACGCCGGAGCGGACCTGACCCTTCTGCAGGGTGGTGAGGAACGTCTGACGCACCTCGGACTGGGTCTGCTCGAGCCAGGCGCGGCGGGACAGGACCACGTTGTTGCGGTTCTTGTCCAGCTCGATGATCTTCGCCTCGAGCTCCTTGCCCACGTAGGGCTGGAGGTCGCGGACGCGACGCATCTCGACGAGAGAGGCCGGCAGGAAGCCGCGGAGGCCGATGTCGAGGATGAGACCACCCTTGACGACCTCGATGACGGTACCGGTGACGATGCCGTCTTCTTCCTTGATCTTCTCGATGGTGCCCCAGGCACGCTCGTACTGAGCGCGCTTCTTCGAGAGGATCAGGCGGCCTTCCTTGTCCTCCTTCTGGAGAACCAGGGCCTCGATCTCGTCGCCGACCTTGACGACGTCGTTCGGGTCGACGTCGTGCTTGATCGACAGCTCGCGGCTCGGGATGACACCTTCGGTCTTGTAACCGATGTCGAGGAGAACCTCGTCCCGGTCAACCTTGACGATGACGCCATCGACGATGTCGCCATCGTTGAAGTACTTGATCGTCTCGTCGATCGCCGCGAGGAACGCGTCCGCGTCGCCGATGTCGTTGACCGCAACCTGCGGAGTGGTGGCGGTGGTCTCGGTGCTGCTCGTCATGTGGGAAAGGGCTCCGGTTACGGACAGAAAGTCGTAGGTACTGCTACGCCGGGAGCCCTTATCGGCATCTGCCGAAGCCGGACAGCCAAGGAGACCCCCGTTCCGCAGATGCGGAGGGGCCTCGAAAACCGAGGGGACCTCAACAAATACAAGCGCAGCCTGCTAGGTCTGAGGAGCACAGGCTCGCAGCGCAACTTGTAGCATACGGGGGCAGCCGGACAGGGTCAATGCGCGAAGGCGCACACCACGGGCAGATCGCCGCATCACCGGCACAATTCGTGGGCGGGGTCGCCCCGATGGGACTTCCCTGCCGGATTCCAGCAGACATTCGCAGACTACGACGACGGGCCCCATGAACCAAGAGGACTACGCCCACGAAGACGCCCGCGGAGCCGATCCGGTCCCCGAGGACGACGCCGAGGCCACGCGGCGTGACGCCGGGGAAGCGGAGAGCAGCCGAGCGGCCCGCGGCTGGTGGGACCGCAACGCCGACGACTACCAGAACGAGCACGGCGCGTTCCTCGGCGACGACCGCTTCGTCTGGGGTCCCGAGGGGCTCGACGAGGCCGAGGCCGCTCTGCTCGGTCCCGCCGCCTCCCTGAAGGACAAGGACGTCCTGGAGATCGGCGCCGGCGCCGCGCAGTGCTCGCGCTGGCTGGCCGCGCGGGGTGCCCGTCCGGTCGCCCTCGACCTCTCCCACCGCCAGCTCCAGCACGCCCTGCGCATCGGCGGCTCCGACGCGCCGGCGGTCCGGCTCGTCGAGGCCGACGCCGGCCGGCTGCCCTTCCGGGACGCCTCCTTCGACCTGGCCTGTTCCGCGTACGGCGCCGTCCCCTTCGTCGCCGACCCGGTGAACGTGATGCGCGAGGTCCACCGCGTCCTGCGGCCCGGCGGCCGCTGGGTCTTCTCCGTCACCCACCCCCTGAGGTGGGCCTTCCCCGACGAACCGGGTCCGGAGGGACTGTCCGTCTCCGCGTCCTACTTCGACCGGACCCCGTACGTGGAACAGGACGAGGAGGGCCGCGCCGTCTACGTGGAGCACCACCGCACGGTCGGCGACCGCGTGCGCGACGTCGTCGCCGGCGGCTTCCGCCTGGTCGATCTGGTCGAGCCGCAGTGGCCCGCCTGGAACAGCCAGGAGTGGGGCGGGTGGTCCCCGCTGCGCGGCAATCTGATCCCCGGCACCGCGATCTTCGTCTGCGAGCGCGACTGACCGTGTCCCCGACCCCGCGCACCTCCGACCTCGACGCCCTTCCCGTACGGGAGGCCCTGCCGGCGCTCACGGCCGCGCTCGACGGCCACGGCGCCGCCGTGCTGTGCGCGCCGCCCGGCACGGGCAAGACGACCCTGGTCCCCCTGGTCCTGGCCGGCCTGGCGGGCGGCGGGCCCCGCCGCCGCGTGGTGGTCGCCGAGCCCCGGCGGATCGCCGCCCGGGCGGCGGCCCGTCGGATGGCCTGGCTGCTGGGCGAGCGGGTGGGGGCCTCGGTGGGCTTCACCGTGCGCGGGGAACGGGTCGTGGGCCCGTCGACCGCCGTCGAGGTGGTCACCACGGGCGTCCTGCTCCAGCGGCTCCAGCGGGACCAGGAGCTGGGGGGCGTGGACGTGGTGGTCCTGGACGAGTGCCACGAGCGGCACCTGGACGCCGACACCGTCGCCGCCTTCCTGCTGGACGTACGGGAGACCCTGCGGCCTGAGCTGCGCCTCGTGGCGGCCTCGGCGACGACCGACGCGGAGGGCTGGTCCCGGGTGCTGGGCGGCGCGCCGGTGGTGGAGGCCGCGGGGACCGCGTACCCGGTGGAGACGGTCTGGGCGCCGCCCGCCCGCCCGGTGCGGCCGCCGCACGGGATGCGGGTGGACCCGGCGCAGCTGGCGCACGTGGCGTCGGTGGTGCGGCGGGCGCTGGCGGAACGTTCCGGTGACGTGCTGTGCTTCCTGCCCGGCGTCGGGGAGATCGCCCGGGTCGCCGGGCAGCTGGGCGGGGTGGACGCGGAGGTGCTGCAGGTCCACGGCCGGGCCCCGGCGGCCGTGCAGGACGCGGCGCTGACGGCTTCGGAGCACCGCCGGGTGATCCTCGCGACGGCGGTCGCGGAGTCGAGCCTGACCGTGCCGGGGGTGCGGGTGGTGGTGGACTCCGGGCTGGCGCGCGAGCCCCGGGTGGACCACGCGCGGGGGCTGGGCGCGCTGGCGACCGTACGGGCGTCCCGGGCGGCCGGGCGCCAGCGGGCGGGGCGGGCCGGGCGCGAGGCGCCGGGCGCGGTGTACCGGTGCTGGACCGAAGCGGAGGACGGCCGCCTCCCCTCGTACCCGGCGCCCGAGATCCGCATCGCCGACCTGGCCCAGTTCGCCCTCCAGGCCGCGTGCTGGGGCGACCCGGACGCGGCCGGGCTGGCGCTGCTGGATCCGCCGCCGGCCGGGGCGATGGCCGCGGCGCGGGAGGTGCTGCGCGCGGTGGGCGCGGTGGATCCCGCCGGGCGGCCGACGCCGCGCGGCGTGCGCATGGCCCGGCTGGGGCTCCACCCGCGGCTCGCCCGGGCCCTGCTCGACGGCGCCCCGGCCCTCGGGGCCCGGCGGGCGGCCGAGGTGGTGGCGCTGCTGAGCGAGGAGCCGCCGCGGGAGTACGGGGACGACCTGGCGGGCGCGTGGCGGGCGGCCCGGCGGGGCGGCGACGCCTACGCGGGCCGCTGGCGGGCGGAGGCCGGCCGGTTGGAGCGCGCGGCGGGATCCCCGGGAGCCGACGTCGGCGCGGGCGGCGACGGCGCGGGGGCGGCCTCGGGCGGCGCTGCCGCAGGGGCCGCGCCCGGGGACGGCGCGGGGCGGGGCTCCCGTGGCGCTTCGGGCCGCTCCCCCGGTGCGGTGCTCCCCGACGACGCGGCCGCCGGGCTCGTGGCCGCGCTCGCGTTCCCGGAGCGGGTGGCGCGGGCGCGGGGCGACGGGGCGTTCCTGATGGCGTCCGGGACCGGAGCCGAGCTCGGCGACGGGTCGCGGCTGCGCAGCGCGCCCTGGCTGGCGGTGGCGGTGGCGGACCGCGCCCCGCACGCGGCGTCGGCCCGGGTCCGGCTGGCCGCCGTCATCGACGGGGACACGGCCCGGCTGGCCGCCGGGCACCTCCACTCTGACGCGGAGGAGGTGTGCTGGGAAGACGGCGACCTGACCGCCCGCCGGGCCGAACGGCTCGGGGCGATCGAGCTCACCGTCCGGCCCCTGCGCGCCCCGGATCCGGCGCTGGTGCGCGCGGCCCTGCTCGACGGGCTCCGCACGGAGGGGCTCGGCCTGCTGCACTGGTCGCCCGACGCGCGGGCGCTCCGGGCCCGGCTGGCCTTCCTGCACCGCACCCTCGGCGGGGGCTGGCCGGACGTGGCGGACGACGCCGCCCTGCTGGACCGGGCCGACGACTGGCTGGAGCCCGAGCTGTCCCGGGCCCGGCGCCGCTCGGACCTCGGCCGGATCGGCGCCGCGCAGGCGCTGAACCGGCTGCTGCCGTGGGCGACCGGGGAGGCGTCCCGGCTGGACGAGCTGGCCCCGGAGCGGATCGGGGTGCCCAGCGGCTCCCGGGTCAGGGTGGACTACTCCGGGGAGCAGCCGGTGCTCGCCGTGAAGCTCCAGGAGCTGTTCGGGATGGCCGAGACGCCGCGGGTGGCGGGGGTGCCCGTACTCGTCCACCTGCTGTCCCCCGCCGGGCGGCCGGCGGCCGTCACCGCCGACCTCGCGTCGTTCTGGCGGGGCGGTTACCGCGCCGTCCGTGCCGAGCTGCGCGGCCGGTACCCGAAGCACCCGTGGCCGGAGGACCCGGCCACTGCGGAGGCCACCCGGTACACCAGCGCCCGGCTCAAGCGCTGAGCGCGCCGTCCCCGCCGTCCGGTCGGCGCCGCCGCCCCCGGGCCTCCAGCCACAGCGCCACCCCCAGGAGCACCAGCCCGCCGGCGGCCAGGCCGGTGGGGGCGTACGTGTGGAGCGCGAGGACCTTCGTACGGTTCGCCCGGACGAGGTCGACGGTGTGGTCGCTGTAGTCCTCGCGCATCTTCACGTGACCGGCGAAGGCGGTGATCCTGCCGTCGGGGGCCGCTGCCGCGAACCCGCCGCGCATCTCCTGCTGGATCTGCTGCTCGGCGTTGACGGGCGCGCCGGTCACCGGGTCGACCCAGAACATCGCCTTGGTGGTGTACCAGAGGCTGGTGCCGGTGGTCTGTTCGAGCGTCGTCGGGTCGATGCCCTCGATGGGCATCTTCTTGGGCATGGGGACCTTGGTCCAGGGGACGGTCTGCTCGAAGTAGTAGACGTCCATGCCCTTGAAGGTGCGCGGGCCGACGTAGTGGACGGGCGACGAGGTGCGGGTCTGCGCGTCGAAGTACAGGTAGTCGCGCGGCTCGGTGAAGAAGGGCCATTTGAACTCGATGCCCTCGCGCCTGACGGGGTCCCCGTCGACCATCTCGCCCGTGGCGTGCACCGGGTCCTGGGTGTGGGCGTCGAAGATGTAGCGCTCGGGGATCTGGGAGACCGTCTTGCCGTCCGGGCCCATGATGTGGGACAGGGTGTCCCACACGACGACGTCGCGGCCCGCGCTCGCCTCGATCTCCTTCGAGGCCTCCACGTTGCCCTTGAGGGTCTGGACGATGGTGACCTTGTCGACCTTCTTGGGCTTCATGCCGTCGAGGTAGTCGATGAGGGTCGCGTCCTTCGCCTCCAGGACCATCTCCTGGTACTGGTTCGGCGGGATCTTCGCGAGCCGCGGGTACGCGTACCAGCGCAGGAGCGGCGCGAGGGCCGCGCAGAAGACGGCCAGGGCCAGCAGGACGAGGCTCGCTCTGCGTCGCATCGCCGGGCCCTCCTCTACTTTCCGGGCGCGGGGGGCGCGGTGGTGAGCAGGGGCTTGGGGGAGGTCTGGCCCTCGGGCGCCCCGAGCGCCGTGATGGCGAGGACGAGGAGCACCGCGAGGACGAGCCCGCTGGCGGCGGCGACGAACGGACGCATGCCGGGCCTCCGGAATCTGATGGGGCGTCAGGGCGGAGGCACCGTAGCAATGTGCGGCCGAGATGAGAACCGTCTGGACCCCGGATCCGGCGGAAACCCTTGACCTGCGGGGCCGAACCCCGAGGCGGTGGCTCGGCACAGCCCGGACCCCGCCCTCGTCACCTCGTCGGCGCCGGCCTTCGGGCGGGCCCGGGCCGGGACCGCCGGACCGGCGGGCAGCCCCGGGACACCGGCGGCACGGTGTACGGCCGCAGGGTGGAGCCCCCGACCAGGAGCGGCCGTGCCGGAGCGCGCTTGCGGGGTGGTGCGCCGGCAGACCCCCCGTCGCCTCCGGCGGACGCCGGCCACCGGGACGCCGGGCGGTGTCGCGGGGCCGGGCGGTGTCGCGGCGCCGGGCGGTGCGGGACGGGCGCCGCCGGGGCTACGGGGTCGGGCTCGGGGCGGCCGGGCGCGCGGCGGAGGGGGAACCGGACGGGGACGGGGAGGGGGACGGAGACGCGGACACTGTCGCCGTCGCTGTCGCCGTCGCTCCGGGCTTCGGGGACGCGGCGGGCTTGGTGGGCGTCGGCGTCGGCTTGGGGGACGGGGTGGCCGTAGGAGTGGGCGTCGGAGCCGGGGTGGGGGTGGGCGTCGGGACCGGCGTGGGGGTCGGCGTGGGGGTCGGGGTGGGGGGCGGGGTGGGGGTCGGGGTGGGAGGCGGCGTCGGGACCGGGGTGGGCGTCGGAGCCGGCGTCGGCGTCGGCCTGGGAGGCGGCGTCGGGCTCGGCGTGGGCCGGGGGGCCGGCGCCGGGGCCGGGCCGGGGTGCGGGCCAGGCTTCGGCCGGGCGGCCGGGGCGGCCGGGGCGGCACCCGTACCGGGGCCGGTACCCGTGCCGTCCGGGACCTCGTGCGTCCCCTTCAGGTAGTACGCGAACCAGGACCGCACCGTCCGCAGGTACTCCGTGGACTGGTTGTACGAGAGCACCGCCCGGTCGAGGTCCGCCGCCACCCGCAGGTCCCGCGTGCCGGCGCACAGGTAGCGGCCGGCCGCGAGGGCCGCGTCGTGCACGTTGTTCGGGTTGCGCCGGCCGTCGCCGTCCGCGTCCTGGCCCCAGGCCGCCCAGGTGGAGGGGATGAACTGCATCGGTCCGACCGCCCGGTCGTAGCGGGCGTCGCCGTCGTACGCCCCGCCGTCCGTGTCCGAGATGTTCGCGAAGCCGTTCCCGTCGAGCACCGGCCCCAGGATCGGCCGCAGTGTGGTTCCGGCCGCGTCGACCCGACCGCCGCGCGCCTGCCCCGACTCCACCTTGCCGATCGCCGCGAGGAGCTGCCAGCGCAGCCCGCACCCGGGGTCGCTCTTCCCCACCGTGCGCTCCGCGTTCCGGTACGCGGCGAGGACGCTCGCCGGTATCCCCTGCGCGCCCTCGCCCGCGCCGGTGACCACGGGCTCCGCGCCCCCGGTCGCCGCCGCGGCCTGCCCGGCCGGTGCCGCGGCGTCCGCGGGCGGTACGGCGGGCAGCGGCTCGGGGCCGATCAGCGGGGGCAGTTCGGTGAAGTAGGAGGAGTCGCCGCCGGATCCCTTCTCCGGGGCGGACCGCGCGCTGTCCTCGCCGGCCGTGGCGATGCGGTCCGTGCCGCCCGCGCCGGGCCCCTGGGAGGCCGTCACCGCGGCGACCACCAGAGCGGAGACCAGAGCGGCGGCGCCGCCCCTGCGCACCCTGCGTCCGAATATGCGAGCCGACATGAGCCGGACCCCTCCCCCTCGACGTCCGCGTGACCCTATGTCAGTTCGCTGCACAGGGCACGGACCGCGGTGTGGAACTTCACCACATCCCCACGTCCCTGCGCAGGTCACGCATACTGTCCGGACCCTTCGGGCCGCATTGGCCTGAACTAACCGAAGTAGAGGGCGGGTCCCCGGCCCCGAAGCCCCTCCACAGCCCGCACCGCACACCGCACACCGAGAAGAGGCGCCATGCCGTTCACCCTCAGCCACGCGGCCGCCGTCCTGCCGGCCGTCCGCCGGACCGGCCGGGCGCGCGGCCCGCTCGTGGCCTCGGCGCTGGTCCTGGGGTCGTTCGCCCCGGACACCTTCTACTTCGCGGACGCGGTGGTCGGTGGCGTCATGTCGTACGGCTCCTTCACGCACACGCTGACGGGCGTCCTCACCGCGGACGCCGTCCTCACCGCGGTCCTCGCGGCGTGCTGGCTGCTGATGCGCGAGCCGCTGGTCGCGCTTCTCCCCCGCGGACAGCGGGGCAGGGCGTACGCCCTCCTGCGGGGTGAGCGGTGGCGCGGCCGCCGACTCCCGCTGCTCGCGGGGTGGTTCTACGTCTCGGCGGTCATCGGCTCGCTCACGCACGTCGTGTGGGACAGCTTCACCCACCTGGACCGGTGGGGCACCGACGCGCTGCCCGCGCTCGGCGAGCCGGTCGCCTACGGCCTGCCCCTCTACTCGTACCTGCAGTACGGCACTTCGGCGGTCGCCGCCTGCGTCCTGCTCTGGTTCACGGTGACCGCGCTGCGCCGGATCCCGGCCGCTCCGGCCCCGGCGTCCGTACCGGTGCTGACCCGTGCGGAGACCGTGGGCGCGCTCGTGCTGGTCGTGGTGTGCGTGGCGGTGGGGGTCACGGTGCGCGTGATCCGGTTCTTCACGTTCTTCGACCGGGTGAGCCACCCGCTCGACCTCGTCCCGACCGTCTGTTTCGGCGCGGGCGGCGGGCTCGCGGTGGCCCTGCTGCTGTACGGGGTCCTCGTCCGGCTGCGCCACCGCCACGACCGTACGGCGCGGGCCGCGGCCACGGACTCCGGCACCGGCACCGGCACCGGCACCGACGCGGACGCGCGAACGCCCGTCCCCAGCGCCTAGCGGGGACGGGCGTTCCACGTACGGCGGACGTCAGTGCGCGGCGGACTCCCAGTCGGGTCCGACACCCACCGACACGTCCAGCTCGGCCCGCAGATCGGCGGCGGCGCCCATCTCGCGCCGCACCAGCTCCTCGACCCGCTCCCGCTCGCCCGGGGCGATCTCCAGCACGATTTCGTCGTGGACCTGGAGGAGCATCCGCGACGACAGCCCGGCCTCGGTGATCGCCTTGTCGACGCGCAGCATGGCGACCTTGACGATGTCGGCCGCGGTGCCCTGGATCGGGGCGTTGAGCGCCATCCGCTCGGCGGCCTCGCGGCGCTGGCGGTTGTCGCTGTTGAGGTCGGGCAGGTACCGGCGGCGGCCGAAGACGGTCGCCGTGTACCCGGTGGCGCGGGCCTCGTCGACGACGCGCTGGAGGTACTCGCGGACCCCGCCGAATCTTTCGAAGAAGGTGTCCATCAGGCCCCGTGCCTCGGCGGGCTCGATGTTCAGCTGCTGGGCCAGGCCGAAGGCGGACAGCCCGTACGCCAGCCCGTACGACATCGCCTTGATCTTGCGGCGCATCTCGGCGTCGACCTGGGACCGCTCCACTCCGAAGACCTGGGAGGCGACGGTGGTGTGCAGGTCCTCGCCGGTGGCGAAGGCCTCGATGAGGCCCGCGTCCTCGGAGAGGTGGGCCATGACGCGCAGCTCGATCTGGCTGTAGTCCGCGGTCATGAGGGATTCGAAGCCCTCGCCGACGACGAACCCGCGCCGGATGGCGCGCCCCTCGTCGGTGCGCACCGGCACGTTCTGCAGGTTCGGGTCCGTGGAGGACAGCCGTCCGGTCGCGGCGACGGTCTGGCTGAAGCTGGTGTGCACGCGGCCGTCGGCGGCGACGGACTTGACCAGGCCCTCGACGGTGACGCGCAGCTTGGCCTGCTCGCGGTGGCGCAGCATGATGACCGGCAGTTCGTGGTCGGTCTGGGTGGCCAGCCAGGCGAGCGCGTCGGCGTCCGTGGTGTAGCCGGTCTTGGTCTTCTTCGTCTTCGGCAGGTCCAGCTCGCCGAAGAAGACCTCCTGGAGCTGCTTGGGCGAGCCGAGGTTGAACTCGTGGCCGACCGCGCCGTGCGCCTCCTTCACCGCCTGCTGGACGGCGCCGGCGAACTGCTGCTCCATGGCGTCCAGGTGGTCGCGGTCGGCGGCGATGCCGGCCCGCTCCATCCGGGCGAGCAGTTCGGACGTCGGGAGTTCCATGTCGTGGAGCAGTTCGGTCGCGCCCACCTCGTCGAGCTTGCCGGCGAAGGCGTCGCCCAGGTCCAGCACCGCGCGGGCCTGCGCCATGAGCGCGTCCGCCTCGGCGGTGTCGTCGGCGCCGAAGGCGAGCTGGCCGTCGGCGGCGGCGGGGGCCAGCTCGCGGTGCAGGTACTCGTTGGACAGGGCGTCCAGGGCGAAGGAGCGGCGGCCGGGCTTGACCAGGTAGGCGGCGAGGGCCGTGTCCATGGTGACCCCGGCGAGGGTCCAGCCGTGCTCGGGGAAGACCCGCATGAGGGCCTTGGCGTTGTGCACGACCTTGGGCTTCGCAGGGTCCGCGGCCCAGGCCGCGAAGGCCCGCTCGTCGGCCTCGTCCACCGCGTGCGGCTCGAACCAGGCGGCCGCGCCGTCCGCCGCGGCGAGGGCGATCTCGGTGACCTTGCCCGCGCCGAGGTTCCAGCTGTCGACGGTGGCCACGCCCAGCGGTCCGCCCGCGTGGGCCTCCAGCCAGGGGGCGAGTTCGCCCGCGCCCAGGACGGAGCCGTCCAGCTCCACGGCGGGCGCCGGGGCCGGGGCCTCCTCCTCGGCGGTGCCCGGGTCCACGGCGAGCAGCCGCTCGCGCAGCGAGGCGTTGCGGATCTCCAGCACGTCCAGTACGCCGAGCATCCCGGCGCGGTCGTACGGGAGGCGGGTCAGGTCGGCAGGGGACTTGGGCAGCTCCACGTCCTTGACCATCTCGGTCAGGACGCGGTTGAGCTTGACGGCCTCCAGGTGGTCCCGGAAGTTCTGTCCGGCCTTGCCCTTGACCTCCTCGGCGCGCTCGACGAGTTCCTTGAACGACCCGAACTGGGTGATCCACTTGGCGGCGGTCTTCTCGCCGACGCCGGGGATGCCGGGCAGGTTGTCGGACGGGTCGCCGCGCAGCGCCGCGAAGTCCGGGTACTGCTGGGGGGTGAGCCCGTACTTCTCCTCGACCTTCTCCGGGGTGAACCGGGTGAGCTCGGAGACGCCCTTGGTCGGGTACAGCACGGTGGTGTGCTCGGACACCAGCTGGAAGGAGTCCCGGTCGCCGGTGACGATCAGCACGTCGAAGCCGAGGGCCTCCGCCTGCGTGGCCAGCGTCGCGATCACGTCGTCGGCCTCGAAGCCGTCGACGGCGAACCGCGGCACGTTCATCGTGTCGAGGAGCTCGCCGATCAGCTCGACCTGGCCCTTGAACTCGTCGGGGGTCTTGGAACGGTTCGCCTTGTACTCGGGGAACTCCGTCGAGCGCCACGTCTTGCGGGACACGTCGAACGCGACGGCGAAGTGCGTGGGCGCCTCGTCGCGCAGCGTGTTCGCCAGCATCGACGCGAAGCCGTAGATCGCGTTGGTCGGCTGTCCGGTCGCGGTCGTGAAGTTCTCCGCGGGCAGCGCGAAGAACGCCCGGTACGCCAGGGAGTGCCCGTCCATGAGCATCAGGCGGGGGCGGTCCGCCGCGGTCGTCTGGTCCGTCTTCTGCGCTGCTGTCTCTGCCACGCCCCCGATCCTAGGCGCCCCCGCTGACAATTCCGGCGTCGGCGATGTCGGAGGTCCGTGACAGGATCGGATGTATACGCGCACGACTGCTCGAAGGGGAGCGACATGGCCGCCAAGCCGCCCGCAGGTGATCCGGTACAGGACGCGCCGCAGGTCGCGCCCCCCCAGCACGCCGCGGCGGGGCTGCCGGCGATCGGGCACACCCTGAGGATCGCGCAGCAGCAGATGGGCCTCGCCCGTACCGCCCGCACCCTCCTCAAGGTCAACCAGAAGAACGGCTTCGACTGCCCGGGCTGCGCCTGGCCCGAGGGCGACGAGCGGCACACCGCCGAGTTCTGCGAGAACGGCGCCAAGGCCGTCGCGGAGGAGGCCACGCTGCGCCGGGTCACCCCGGAGTTCTTCGCCGCGCACCCCGTCGCCGAGCTGGCCGAGCGCTCGGGGTACTGGCTGGGGCAGCAGGGCCGGATCACCGAGCCGGTGTACCTGCCGCCGGGCGGCGACCGGTACGAGGCGGTGTCCTGGGAGCGCGCCTTCGCGATCATCGCCGAGGAGCTGCGCGGGCTGGCCTCCCCCGACGAGGCCGTCTTCTACACCTCGGGCCGCACCAGCAACGAGGCCGCGTTCCTCTTCCAGCTCTTCGTCCGCGAGTACGGCACGAACAACCTGCCCGACTGCTCCAACATGTGCCACGAGTCCTCGGGCTCCGCGCTGAACGAGACGATCGGCATCGGCAAGGGCAGCGTCTCCCTGGAGGACCTGCACCAGGCCGACCTGATCATCGTGGCCGGACAGAACCCGGGCACCAACCACCCCCGCATGCTGTCCGCCCTGGAGCGGGCCAAGTCGTCCGGCGCGAAGATCATCTCGGTGAATCCGCTGCCGGAGGCCGGGATGGAGCGGTTCAAGAACCCGCAGACCCCGCTCGGCATACTCAAGGGCACCGCGCTGAACGACCTGTTCCTGCAGATCCGCATCGGCGGCGACCAGGCCCTCTTCCGGCTCCTCAACAAGCTGGTCATCGAGGCGGGCGGGGCCACCGACGAGGCCTTCATCCGCGAACACACCCACGGCTACGAGGAGTTCGCGGCAGCCGCCGGGCAGAGCGACTGGGACGAGACCCTCGCCGCGACCGGCCTGACCCGGCCGGAGATCGAGCGCGCCCTCGCCATGGTCCTGGCCTCCGAGCGGACCGTCGTCTGCTGGGCCATGGGCCTGACCCAGCACAAGCACTCCGTCGCCACCATCCGCGAGGTCGTCAACTTCCTGCTGCTGCGCGGGAACATCGGCCGGCCCGGAGCCGGGGTCTGTCCGGTCCGCGGCCACTCCAACGTCCAGGGCGACCGCACCATGGGCATCTTCGAGCGCCCCGCGCCCGCCTTCCTCGACGCTCTCGACCGCGAGTTCGCGATCACCTCCCCCCGCACGCACGGCTTCGACGTGGTCCGCTCCATCCAGGCCCTGCGGGACGGCGAGGCCAAGGTCTTCTTCGCCATGGGCGGCAACTTCGTCGGCGCGACCCCCGACACCGAGGTCACCGAGGCCGCGGTCCGCCGCGCCTCGCTCACCGTGCACGTCTCCACCAAGCTCAACCGCTCCCACGCGGTGACGGGCCGCCGCGCCCTGATCCTGCCCACCCTGGGCCGCACCGACAAGGACACCCAGGCCTCGGGCAAGCAGTTCGTGACCGTCGAGGACTCCATGGGCATGGTCCACTCCTCGCGCGGCAACCTCGCCCCCGCCGGACCGCACCTGCTGTCCGAGCCCGCCATCGTGGCCCGCATGGCCCGCGCGGTCCTCGGCGAGGCGTCGAAGACCCCGTGGGAGGAGTTCGAGCGGGACTACTCCGCCATCCGCGACCGGATCTCCCGCGTGGTCCCCGGCTTCGAGGACTTCAACGCCCGCGTCGCCCGGCCCGGCGGCTTCCGGTTGCCGCACGCCCCGCGCGACGAGCGCCGCTTCCCGACCGCGACGGGGAAGGCGAACTTCACCGCCGCCCCCGTCGAGTACCCGCGGGTGCCGGCCGGGCGGCTGCTCCTGCAGACCCTGCGCAGCCACGACCAGTACAACACCACCATCTACGGCCTCGACGACCGCTACCGCGGGATCACCGGCGGCCGCCGCGTCGTCATGGTCAACCCCGAGGACGCGGCCGAGCTCGGGCTCGCCGACGGCGCGTACACCGACCTGGTCGGCGAGTGGAAGGACGGGGTGGAGCGGCGCGCGCCCGGCTTCCGCGTCGTGCACTACCCGACCGCCCGGGGCTGCGCGGCCGCGTACTACCCCGAGACCAACGTGCTGGTCCCCCTGGACTCCACCGCGGACACCAGCAACACCCCCGCCAGCAAGTCCGTCGTCGTGCGCTTCGAACCGGCCTGATAGAACGACCTCAGGACAAGCAGGTCAACGACGTTGAGAGGCGGAGCCGGCCCATGGGCGAGCAGCACACCGTGAAGTTCCCGCAGGAGGTGCTCGACGAGTACGCGGCCCTGGGCATCGACCTGCCCACGCTGTTCTCGGCGGGCCACCTCGGCGAGCGGATGGACATCCGCATCCTGGAGGCCTCGGCGGAGCGCGTCGTGGCCACGATGCCGGTCGAGGGCAACACCCAGCCGTACGGACTGCTGCACGGCGGGGCCTCGGCCGTGCTGGCCGAGACCCTCGGCTCCGTCGGCGCGATGATGCACGGCGGCATCAACAAGATCGCCGTGGGCGTGGACCTGAACTGCACCCACCACCGCGGCGCCCGGTCCGGCCTGGTCACCGGCGTCGCGACCCCGGTCCACCGGGGCCGCTCCACCACCACCTACGAGATCGTCATCAGCGACGACCAGGACCGCCGCGTCTGCACCGCCCGGCTGACCTGTCTGCTGCGCGACGCGAACCCGCAACACCCCGGCAACGCCTGACCGTTGTCACCCCCGGCCCACCGGTCTAGCGTGCCTCGCATGGGTACGGGACCGATGCCGGGCAGCGCCCGGGCGACGGGCGCGGCGACACTGATCGCCGCGCTCGCCCTGGGCTGCTCCGGGGCCGGCGGCCCGTCCGGCGCGCCCGCCCCCGCACCCGGGACGCCCGCCCCGCGCACCACCTCGCCCGCCGAGCTGTGCACCGCCCTGGTCACCCACTGGAGCGGCGTCCTGCTCGACGCCGCCGAGGGCCGGGACGCCGTCGGGCTCGACTACCAGGCCATGGGCCTGTCCGGCGCCCAGTACGAGATCCTGCGCGCGGTCACCGCCGCCGCCCGCGCCGAGCAGACGGCCGCGGGCCCGGCCGCCGGACGCGCCCTCGCCGCCCGGGAGGCACGGGCCCGCTGCACCGAGCGCCACCGCTCCGGCGCCCCGACCGACGGCCCGTGGCGGTGAGCCGCCCGGCCGCCGCGGGCGGCCCGCGGTGAGCGGCGTCGGCCCGGTGGAGCCCGGTGAGGGCACCAGGGGCCTCGAACGCCCGCCGGACCGGCCCCGGCCGCTCCCGGCCTGGGCCGCGCGGGCGGCGCGGCACCGCCGCGCGCTGGTCTGTGCGGCCGTGCTGACCGCGCTGGCCGGCGGGGGCGGGCATCTCTACGCCGCCCGTCCGCGGCCGCCCACGCCGGTGGCGGCGGCGGAGCCTGCCGCGCCGTCCCAGGTGGTCTCGTTCGCGTACGGGCACCCCGTGGAGCCCGCCGAGCCGGGCAGCGCCTTCGCCTTCACCGTCCGTGTCGCCGCCTCGTCGGGGCCGCCGGTGACCATCGAGCGGATCACCCAGCCCTCGCGGGCGCTCGCCGTCGCTTCCCGGCCACGGCCGCCGCTCGTCGTCGCCGCGGGCGGGGCCCGTGACCTGGTGGTCGAGATTCGGGCCGTCGACTGCGTGCATGTAGCACGGAATTCAGGGCTTCCATTTCTTGAGGTAACTCTGAGCAATCGGCGCCAGAAGGAAGAGCACGGTTACATCCTGGGTGACCGTTATGCGCGCGATCTCTCCGACGCTCTGACCAGGGCTTGTCCCGAAGATCGAGATGCGGTGGCCTCCGGCGCGTCATGAGCGAAACCCCCAACACTCCTGCACTGTCAGGACTCAAACCACCTGACAGTCCTGCCCCATCTCAGCATGCGGACAAGACGAACCGACCGGAATTCCCCCGTTCCACCCCCAGAGATCCGCTATGTATTACGCCGTGGCATAACAAGAGAGTTACATCATTGGCCTGAGCCCTCCATATCGGCCTATCAGCCGCTTAGAGTCACGGCCAGTCACCGCGACCGCCGGATTTCCTTCAGTTCGGTTTCCCGCGTTACGACTCGGAGCGTCCCACGGGGGACGCTGTGCCTGGAAAGGACTGATCGTGCGTCATCGTTCGCTCATTGCCGTGACGGCCGCGCTTGCCGCGGGTGCCCTCACTCTCACCGCCTGTGGTTCGCGCGACGACAAGGGCGGTAACGACGCCGGCGGCGGCGACACCACGGTCGTCATCGGCGTCGACGCCCCGCTCACCGGCGACCTGTCGGCCCTCGGCCTCGGCATCCGCAACTCCGTCGACCTGGCCGTCCGCCAGGCCAACGAGAAGAAGTACGTCAAGGGCGTCACCTTCAAGATCGAGGCCCTCGACGACCAGGCCCAGGCCTCGTCCGGCCAGCAGAACGCCACGAAGCTGACGGCCAACAAGGACGTCCTCGGTGTCGTCGGCCCGCTGAACTCCTCGGTCTCCGAGTCGATGCAGAAGGTCTTCGACGACGCCAAGCTCGTCCAGATCTCCCCGGCCAACACCAGCCCGTCCCTGTCCCAGGGGCCGAAGTGGGCGACCGGCGAGAAGGTCCGCACCTACAAGAGCTACTTCCGCACCGCCACCACGGACGCCATCCAGGGCCCGTTCGCGGCGCAGTACCTCTTCAACAAGGCGGGCAAGAAGAAGGTCTTCATCATCGATGACAAGAAGACCTACGGCGCCGGCCTCGCCGGAACCTTCAAGGGCGAGTTCACCAAGCTCGGCGGCGCCGTCGCGGGCGAGGGCCACATCGACCCGGAGAGCAAGGACTTCTCCGCGATCGTGACCCAGGTCAAGAGCTCGGGCGCCGACGTCGTCTACTACGGCGGCGAGTACCCGGCGGCCGGCCCGCTCAGCAAGCAGATCAAGGCCTCCGGCACCACCATCCCGCTCGTCGGCGGCGACGGCATCTACGACAAGAAGTTCGTCGAGCTCGCGGGTGAGGGCGCCACCGGCGACCTCTCCACCTCCGTCGGCGCACCGGTCGAGAGCCTGCCCTCCGCCAAGGAGTTCGTCGCCAACTACGAGAAGGCCGGCTTCAAGGAGCCGTTCGCTGCCTACGGCGGCTACTCGTACGACTCCGCCTGGGCCATCATCGAGGGCATCAAGGCCGTCGTCGACGGCAACGGCGGCAAGCTCCCCACCGACGCCCGCGCCAAGGTCCTCGACGCCGTCCAGAAGGTCTCCTTCGAGGGCGTGACCGGCAAGGTCTCCTTCGACGAGTTCGGTGACGCCACCAACAAGCAGCTCACCGTCTACAAGGTCGAGGGCGGCGACTGGAAGTCCGTCGAGTCCGGCACCTTCGGCGGCTGACCTCCACCAGCTAGCGGACCACGTCCCCTGGCGCCCACCACACCTGCCGCGCGGGGCGCGCACACCACAGCGCCCCGCGCGGTGTCACATCCGTCGAAAGACTCGGAGGACCTGCGGTGCACGAACTGCCGCAACAGCTGGTCAACGGCCTGCTACTGGGATCCATGTACGGGCTCGTCGCCATCGGCTACACGATGGTCTATGGCATTGTCCAGCTCATCAACTTCGCCCACGGCGAGATCTTCATGACCGGCGGCTTCGGAGCCCTCACGGTCTGGATGATGCTCCCCACGGGCTCGACCATGTGGGTCGCGCTGCCCCTGATGCTCATAGGCGCGGTCTTCGTGGCCACCACCATCGCAGTCGCCGCGGAACGCTTCGCCTACCGCCCACTGCGCAACGCTCCGCGCCTCGCACCGCTCATCACCGCCATCGGGCTGTCCATCGCCCTCCAGCAGGCGGTATGGGCCTGGTACCCGGGCGCGACGAGCTCGCTCGTCTTCCCCGAGATCCCCGGCGGACCCTTCCACCTCGGAAGCATCACCATCCAGACCGGTGACATCTTCCTCCTGATCGCGGCCCCCATCTCCATGGCCTTCCTCGGGTTCTTCGTCAAGAAGACCCGCACCGGCCGCGGCATGCAGGCCACCGCGCAGGACCCCGACACCGCGAAGCTGATGGGCGTCAACACCGACCGCATCATCACCACCGCGTTCGCCCTCGGCGCCGTCTTCGCCGCCGTCGGAGCCGTCGCCTACGGCCTCAAGTACGGCGAGGTCAACTTCAAGATGGGCTTCCTCCTCGGCCTCAAGGCGTTCACCGCCGCCGTCCTCGGAGGAATCGGCAACATCTACGGCGCCATGGTCGGCGGCCTCGTCCTCGGCCTCGCCGAGACCCTGACCACCGTCTACGTCGCCGAAATCCCCGGCCTCGAACAGCTCGGTGGACAGTCCTGGGGCAACACCTGGGCGTTCGTACTTCTCATCCTCGTGCTCCTCTTCCGGCCGCAGGGCCTGCTGGGCCAGCGCGTGGCGGACAGGGTGTGAGATCCATGACGACGACCATCACCGCGGACACCGCGAAGACCGCCCCCGCACCGGACAAGGGCTTCATCGCCCTCCCCGAGAAGACCGCCCGCGCCCTGGCCACCGTCGGCGGCGCACTCACCGTCCTCTCCGCCTTCCTCGCCTGGACCTGGACCTCCGCCTTCCCCGGCGACCTCACCGTCTACGGCTACCCCGGCGGACTCCAGTGGCTCGCCCTCATCGGCGGCGCCCTCACCACCGCCTTCGGCCTCGCCTCCTACGGCGTCAAGGGCTTCCGCTGGCTCGCACCCTCCGGAGCCGACGCAGCGATCAAGCTCTCCGCCCTCGCCGCGTTCGCCGTCGTCTGGTACACCGTCATCGCCATCGTGGTGAAGCTCGGCGCGATCGTCGACCTCGAACCCGGTGCCGGCGTCGCCGCCCTCGTCAGCCTCCTCGCCGTCGTCGGAGCCTTCGCCCTGCCCTTCGAGCGCCCCTCGCTCGAAGGACCGGACCCCGACGACACCGGCTGGGACAAGCTCAAGCACGAAGCCGGCAACAAGTGGACGACCGTCAAGGCCTCCTTCGCCTCCGGCCCCGCCACCCCCGCCCGCGCCCTGCCCTCCTGGGCCGAGATCCTGCTGATCGCCGCCGTCCTCGGACTCGGCCTCACCGTCTTCACCTACGGCATCACCACCCCGTACCAGGAACTCTTCATCGGCTTCCTGATCACCACCGGCTTCGGTGCCGCCGCGCTCAACAAGGCCGGCCTCATGAGCCGCGTCACCACCCTCACCGCCCGCCACCGCAACGTCGCCCTCGTCGGCGCCTTCGCGGCCGCGGCCGCCTTCCCCCTCACCCAGACCGACGACCAGTACGCGAACCTCGGGGTCAACATCCTGATCTTCGCCACCGTCGCCCTCGGCCTGAACATCGTCGTCGGCCTCACCGGCCTCCTCGACCTCGGCTACGTCGCCTTCCTCGGAGTCGGCGCCTACACCGCGGCCCTGGTCTCCGGCTCCCCGAACTCCCCGTTCGGCGTGCAGCTCCCCTTCTGGGCCGCACTCCTCGCCGGCGCCGCCGCCTCGATGATCTTCGGTGTCCTCATCGGCGCCCCGACCCTGCGCCTGCGCGGCGACTACCTCGCCATCGTGACGCTCGGCTTCGGAGAGATCTTCCGCATCTCCATGAACAACCTCGACGGCGTCTCCGGCCCCGACGTCACCAACGGGCCCAACGGCATCGCCAACATCCCCAACATCAACCTCTTCGGGTTCGACTTCGGGGCAGCACACACGATCGCCGGCTTCACCATCGGCCGGTTCGCGAACTACTTCCTGCTGATGCTGCTGATCACCCTCATCGTGGTCCTCGTGTTCCGCCGCAGCGCGGAATCCCGCATCGGCCGGGCCTGGGTCGCCATCCGCGAAGACGAGACCGCCGCCGAAGCCATGGGCATCAACGGCTTCCGCGTCAAGCTCATCGCCTTCGCCCTCGGCGCCACCCTCGCCGGCCTCGCCGGCGTCGTCCAGGCACACGTCCAGTACACGGTCACCCCCGACCAGTACCAGTTCGCCAACGCCGTACCGCCGAACTCCGCCTTCCTCCTCGCCGCGGTCGTCCTCGGCGGCATGGGCACCATCGCCGGACCGCTCGTCGGCGGATCACTCCTCTTCCTGATCCCCAACAAGCTCCAGTTCCTCGGCGAGTACCAGCTCCTCGTCTTCGGGTTCGCACTCATCATCCTCATGCGACTGCGCCCCGAAGGCCTCATCCCCAACCGCCGCAACCAGCTCGAACTCCACCCCGAGGCTGCGGCTCCGACGGTCCTCGGCAAGGCAGGGGTCTGACCCATGACGACCACCACCACCGCCCCCAGCACGGCGGAGACCGTCCTCGACGCACGCGGCGTCACGATGCGCTTCGGCGGCCTCACCGCCGTCCGCAACGTCGACCTGACCGTCCGCAGCGGCGAAATCGTCGGACTCATCGGCCCCAACGGCGCCGGCAAGACCACCTTCTTCAACTGCCTCACCGGCCTCTACATCCCCACCGAGGGCGAAGTCCGGTACAAGGGCACGGTCCTGCCGCCCAAGTCCTACAAGGTCACCGCCGCAGGCGTCGCCCGCACCTTCCAGAACATCCGTCTCTTCAACAACATGACGGTCCTGGAAAACGTGCTCGTCGGCCGCCACACCCGCACCAAGGAAGGCCTCTGGTCCGCCCTGCTGCGCCTCCCCGGCTTCCACCGGGAGGAGAAGGCCAGCCGCGAGAAGGCCATGGAACTCCTGGAGTTCATCGGCCTCGACAGCAAGGCCGAACACCTCGCCCGCAACCTCCCGTACGGCGACCAGCGCAAGCTGGAGATCGCCCGCGCGCTCGCCAGCGACCCCGGCCTCATCCTCCTGGACGAGCCCACCGCCGGCATGAACCCGCAGGAGACCCGGACCACCGAAGAGCTCATCTTCGCCATCCGGGACAAGGGCATCGCCGTCCTCGTCATCGAGCACGACATGCGCTTCATCTTCAACCTCTGCGACCGGGTGGCCTGCCTCGTCCAGGGCGAGAAGCTCATCGAGGGCACCGCCAGCGAGGTCCAGGGCGACGAGCGCGTCGTCGCCGCCTACCTCGGGGAGCCCTTCGAGGGCGCCCCCGGCGCCGAAGAGGTCGCCGAGGTCGAGGCCGCGGAAATCGACGTCGCCGAGGCCGTCGCCGCGGACGCCGAAGCCGCCGAGGCCGAGGCCTCCGAGGCCGAAGCCGCGGAGGCCGAGGCCGAGGCGCACAGCACCACCCGCACGGACGGAGAAGCCAAGTGACCGCACTCCTCGAGGTCGAGGACCTCCGCGTCGCCTACGGCAAGATCGAAGCCGTCAAGGGCATCTCGTTCAGCGTCGACGCCGGCCAGATCGTCACCCTCATCGGCACCAACGGCGCGGGCAAGACGACCACGCTGCGCACCCTGTCGGGCCTGATCAAGCCGCGCGGCGGCCAGATCAAGTTCAACGGGAAGTCGCTGAAGAAGGTGCCCGCGCACGACATCGTCGCGCTCGGACTCGCCCACTCCCCCGAGGGGCGGCACATCTTCCCGCGCATGACGATCGAGGACAACCTCCTCCTGGGCGCCTTCCTCCGCAAGGACAAGGAAGGCATCCAGCAGGACGTCCAGCGCGCCTACGACCTCTTCCCCATCCTGGGAGAGCGTCGCAAGCAGGCGGCCGGCACGCTGTCCGGCGGCGAGCAGCAGATGCTGGCCATGGGCCGTGCGCTCATGTCCCGGCCGAAGCTGCTGATGCTGGACGAGCCCTCGATGGGCCTCTCGCCGATCATGATGCAGAAGATCATGGCGACTATCGCCGAGCTCAAGGCACAGGGCACCACCATCCTGCTGGTCGAGCAGAACGCCCAGGCGGCGCTCTCGCTGGCCGACCAGGGCCACGTGATGGAGATCGGCAACGTGGTCCTGTCGGGCCCGGGCCGCGAGCTCCTGGTCAACGAGGACGTCCGCAAGGCGTACCTCGGCGAGGACTGAGAAACGTGTGAGGCCCGCCTCCCCCCGGGGGGAGGCGGGCCTCACGCATGCCCGGGCACGGCGGGCGCACGGTGTGCGTGCGCGGCGCGGGCTCAGCCCTTGGCGGCGTTCTTCTTCTCCTCGGCGTCCTCGATGACCGCCTCGGCGACCTGCTGCATGGACATGCGGCGGTCCATGGAGGTCTTCTGGATCCAGCGGAAGGCATTCGGCTCGGTGAGGCCGTACTGGGTCTGCAGGATGCTCTTGGCCCGGTCGACGAGCTTGCGGGTCTCCAGGCGCAGGGAGAGGTCGGCGACCTCCTTCTCCAGCGCCTTCAGCTCGGCGAAGCGGGACACGGCCATCTCGATGGCCGGCACGACGTCGCTCTTGCTGAACGGCTTCACGAGGTACGCCATGGCCCCGGCGTCGCGGGCGCGCTCGACGAGGTCGCGCTGCGAGAACGCGGTGAGCATGAGCACGGGGGCGATGGACTCCGCGCCGATCTTCTCAGCGGCGGAGATCCCGTCCAGGACGGGCATCTTCACGTCGAGGATGACCAGGTCGGGGCGGTGCTCGCGGGCGAGCTCCACGGCCGTTTGCCCGTCACCGGCCTCGCCTACGACGGAGTACCCCTCCTCCTCGAGCATCTCCTTGAGGTCGAGACGGATGAGCGCCTCGTCCTCGGCGATGACGACGCGGGTCGTCAGCGGCGGAACGTGCGACTGGTCGGCGTCGGGCGTGGGCGTCGACTCGTGCTCGGCGGTCACGGGGGCTCCTCTATGCGGGGCTCTGCTGCTTGTATGAGCCTACCTAGCAGCGCAGACGCATGGTCACCCGGTACACTCCGACGTGCAACCCGGCCGGGTTGGTGGAATGGCATACACGGATGTCTCAAACACATCTGCCCGTGAGGGCTTGCGGGTTCGAGTCCCGCACCCGGCACAGCTGACACAAGCGGACGTCCACCTTCGCGTGAACGTCCGCCTTTCGCTACCCAGGGACACAGGCCGTGACGCAGGGTAGCGACATGGAACTCCACACTGCGGAAGTCCGCCATGCCGCACTTTCCCTGCTGCACACCGGCGCGGGGAACGCCGAGGTCGCCCGCCGCCTCGGCGTCCCACCGGGCACGGTCGGCTACTGGAAGCACTTGGACCGTGCAGCGCGCGGCGAGAGCCCCGGCCGCCACCGCACGGCCTGTCCGCGCTGCGATGACAGCCCCCTCGACACATCGGCCTACGCTTATCTGCTCGGCCTGTACCTGGGTGACGGCCACATAAGCCACTACTCCGCGCACCGTGTGCCCAACCTCATGATCACGTGTGATGACAACTGGCCCGGCCTGATGAGCGATGCCCAGCAGGCAATGGAGCGCGTATTCCCCTCCAACCGGGTCTGCCGGGTCCGCAAGACCGGGTGCCACAACGTGAAGGTGTACTCGAAGCACCTTGAGTGCCTGTTCCCGCAGCACGGACCAGGACGGAAGCACGAGCGGGCCATCGTGCTGGAAGCGTGGCAGCAGAAGATCGTCGACGCGCACCCCTGGGAGTTTCTCCGCGGACTCATCCACTCGGACGGATGCCGGGTCACCAACTGGACCACCCGCGTGGTGGCCGGCGAGCGGAAACGGTACGAGTACCCCCGCTACCTGTTCACCAACAAGTCCGACGACATCCGCAAGCTCTGCACCGACACCCTCACCCGCGTCGGCGTGCGGTGGACGGTGTTGGCGCGGGGCAGCGACCCGTTCAACGTGTCGATCGCGCGGAAGGAATCCGTCGCCCTCATGGACCTGCACATCGGGCCGAAGCACTGACCCGGGGATATTGATGTGCGGGCCATCCATGCTCACCGTAGAGTCGACGCCCGTGGAACCGCTCTCCGAGAAACAGATCCGCTCGTCCTTCGTGAACTGCACCAAGGGCGAGGCGTCGCGGCTGAGACTGCCGCTCGACTTCGCCGAACTGCCCTGGCAGGACCTGGACTTCCTCGGGTGGGTGGATCCGGGGGCGCCCCTGCGGGCGCACCTGGTGCTGCCCCGGGAGGAGGGCCCGCTGGGGATCTCCCTGCGGGTTCCCTCCGTGGGGCGGACGAGCGCGATGAAGTCCAGCCTGTGCCAGATCTGCCTGACGGGGCACGCCTCGTCCGGGGTCACCCTGCTCGCCGCCCCGCTGGCGGGTGCCCGGGGCCGTGAGGGGAACACGGTGGGCACGTACTTCTGCGCGGACCTCGCCTGCTCCCTGTACGTGCGCGGGAAGCGGCAGCCGAAGCTGCGTACGACGCGGTACGAGGAGTCGCTGACGGTGGACGAGCGGATCGCGCGGATGGCGGGCAACCTGGACGCGTTCGCGGCCAAGGTCGCGGCCGGCTGAGCGGTTACGGGAGGTTGCCGTCGCCGCCCAGGTTGGCGACGGTGCGGCGCAGGACGTCGATGGTGTGGGCGTAGGCGGCGTCGTCGATGCCTTCGCGCATGCGGGCGTGGACCAGGGCGGCGTGGTCCTTGGCGCGGCCGCGTCCCGCTTCTCCGGCTTCGGTGAGGGTCAGGGTGCCGTCGGCGGCTTCGGTGGTCCAGCCGCGGGCGGCGAGGTCGGCGTGGACGGCTTCGAAGTCGGTGTCCTGGTCGTCGTACGGGGCGAGCTTGTCGGTGAGGGCGGCGCGCTGCCAGGTTCCGGGGGCTCCGGCGATGTGGTTGAGGATCCACCAGTGGGGCTGGGTGAGGTTCTCCTCGGCGAGGGCGCCGCGGATGGCGCCGATGACCAGGTGGGCGGCGGTGCGGGTCCAGTGGCCGAGGGGCTGGGCGGCGAGTTGCTGCTGGGTGTACTCGTTGATCGTCATGCCGTGAACGTACGACCTCGACGTAGGTTGAGGTCAAGGCTTTGGTGACGGAGACGAAGGGGACCGCGTGATGAGTGAGAAGGCCCGGAAGCTGTTCGAGGCGCTGGATCTGGACGCGAACGGGGAGCTGACCCGTGTCGAGGTGATCTCGGCGCTGCGGTCGAAGGGGCCGACGCTGGCGGCGCGGGGGGATCTGCCGTTCTGGGGGGTGGGGGACGCGGACGCGTCGTCGGCGTTGTTCGACGCGGCGGATCAGAACGGGGACGCGGTGTTGTCGTTCGAGGAGTTCGCGGCCGTGGTCGACCGGCGGTTCGGCTGGTAGGCCGGTGCGCGGCCGGATACCGCGTCGGGCGGGTTCCCGACGCGGTGGGGGCGGCGGTCAGCGGACGGCGTCGCCGATGTGGTGGATGCGGACCAGGTTGGTCGATCCGGTGACGCCGGGGGGCGAGCCGGCGGTGATCACGACGACGTCGCCGGGGACGCAGCGGCCGATGCGCAGGAGTTCTTCCTCGACCTGGGCGACCATCGCGTCGGTGGAGTCGACGTGGGGGCCGAGGAAGGTTTCGACGCCCCAGGTGAGGTTGAGCTGGGAGCGGGTGGCGGGGTCCGGGGTGAAGGCGAGGAGCGGGATCGGCGAGCGGTAGCGGGAGAGGCGCCGGACGGTGTCGCCGCTCTGGGTGAAGGCGACGAGGAACTTCGCGTCGAGGAAGTCGCCCATCTCGGCGGCGGCGCGGGCGACGGCTCCGCCCTGGGTGCGGGGTTTGTTGCGGTCGGTGAGGGGCGGGAGGCCCTTGGCGAGGATGTCCTCTTCGGCGGCTTCGACGATGCGGGACATCGTGCGGACCGTTTCGACGGGGTACTTGCCGACGCTGGTCTCGCCGGAGAGCATCACGGCGTCGGTGCCGTCGATGACGGCGTTGGCGACGTCGGAGGCTTCGGCGCGGGTGGGCCGGGAGTTCTCGATCATCGAGTCGAGCATCTGGGTCGCGACGATGACGGGTTTGGCGTTGCGCTTGGCGAGTTTGACGGCGCGCTTCTGGACGATCGGGACCTGTTCCAGGGGCATTTCGACGCCGAGGTCGCCGCGGGCGACCATGATGCCGTCGAAGGCGGCGACGATGTCGTCGATGTTCTCGACGGCCTGGGGCTTCTCGACCTTGGCGATGACGGGGAGGCGGTGGCCTTCCTCGTCCATGATGCGGTGGACGTCCTCGATGTCGCGGCCGCTGCGGACGAAGGAGAGGGCGATGACGTCGGCGCCGATGCGCAGGGCCCAGCGGAGGTCGTCGATGTCCTTTTCGGAGAGGGCGGGGACGGATACGGCGACGCCGGGGAGGTTGAGTCCCTTGTGGTCGGAGACCATGCCGCCTTCGATGACGGTGGTGCGGACGCGGGGGCCGTCGACGGCGGTGACTTCGAGGGTGACGCGGCCGTCGTCGACGAGGATGCGCTCCCCGGTGGTGACGTCGGCGGCGAGGCCCTTGTAGGTGGTGCCGCAGGTGTGGCGGTCGCCTTCGTGGTCTTCGACGGTGATGGTGAACTCGTCGCCGCGTTCAAGGAGTACGGGGCCTTCGCGGAAGCGACCGAGGCGGATCTTCGGGCCTTGAAGGTCGGCGAGGATGCCGACGCTGCGGCCGGTCTCGTCGGAGGCCTTGCGTACGCGCTGGTAGCGCTCCTCGTGTTCGGCGTAGGTGCCGTGGCTGAGGTTGAAGCGGGCGATGTCCATCCCGGCTTCGACCAGGGCTTTGATCTGGTCGTATGAGTCGGTGGCGGGGCCCAGGGTACATACGATTTTCGCTCGGCGCATGAGGCGAGCGTATTCCCCTACCAACGGGTAGGTAATCGCTTCCAGGTGTCCACTCAACAACCTTTGGGAAAAACGTTGTTGACAACTGTTGAATGTGCATGGGGGTGCTCTGATGAGCACCCCCATGGGCGTGCTGTCAACGGTTCCTCAGAGCTGCGGCGGGGTCATCGTGAAGCGGGCGTTCACCTGGGCGTAGACGGTCTGTCGCTGGGGTTCGAGGTCGATCGGCGGTGCGCCCGCGTCCTCCGTGGCGCTGAAGGCCATGGTGCGCATGCCCGCGCCGGGGGCCGACGCCTGGAAGGGGACGGCGTTCTCCGCGCCCAGGTCGGCGAGTTCGACGAGGGCGGAGAGGCGGGCGCCGAGGGCGTCGGCGTACTCGCGGGCGCGCTGGACGGCTTCGAGCACGGCCTGCCGGCGGGCCTCGCCGTGGGCGGGCGAGGTGGGGCGCAGGGCCCACCAGGGGCCGTCGACCTGGGTGAGGTCGAGGTCGGCGAGGCGGGTGGTGAGTTCACCCAAGGTGGTGAAGTCGTTGAGCTCCGCGGTGATGTGCACGCGGCCGTGGTAGGCGCGGATCCGGTCGCCGCGGCCGTGGCGGGTCAGTTCGGGGCTGATGGAGAAGGCGCCGGTCTCCAGCTTCTCCACGGGGTCGCCGTAGCTCTTGACGAGGTCGAGGACGGCGTTGTTGCGCCGGGTCAGGTCGTCGAGCGCGGTGCGGCGGTCGGTGCCGCGGGCGCTCACGGTGATGCCGATGCGGGCGATCTCGGGGTCGACCTCGATGCGGGCCTCGCCGCAGACGGCGACACGGGGGACTTCCGGGGTTCCGTAGGGCTGGTGCGCTGCGTCCTGAGTCATGCCTTCCACTGTCGCACTGTCGTCCGTACGAGTGGGGTCATCGGATCGAAACCTGCTGGGGGTGTTGCGGCTTGTTACCGCTGGGTCAGAATCTACGCGCGTTGTTCACGCCTCAAAAGGGGAGATGGCATGCCGTTCGACCGCAGGACTTTTCTGGGCACCACGGCCGCGACCGGTGCGGCCGTGGCGTTGACGGGGGCCACGAGCACCCCGGCCGCCGCCCGTTCCGGGCCGCGGACCTACTCGTTCACCGTGATGGGCACGACCGATCTGCACGGGAACGTCTTCAACTGGGACTACTTCACGGACAGGGAGTTCGACGACAAGGCGCACAACGACGTCGGCCTGGCGAAGATCTCCACCCTGGTGAACCAGGTCCGGGAGGAGAAGGGCCGGTGCAACACGCTGCTGATCGACGCGGGTGACACGATCCAGGGCACCCAGCTGTCGTACTACTACGCGAAGGTCGACCCGATCACGGCGCGGCGGGGCCCGGTGCACCCGATGGCCCAGGCGATGAACGCGATCGGCTACGACGCGGCGGCGCTGGGCAACCACGAGTTCAACTACGGCATCCCGGTGCTGCGCGCGTTCGAGGAGCAGTGCGACTTCCCGCTGCTCGGGGCGAACGCGCTGGACGCGAAGACGCTGCGGCCGGCGTTCCCGCCGTACAGCATGCACCGGCTGCGGACGCCGCACGGTCCGGACGTGAAGGTGGCGGTGCTGGGGCTGACGAACCCGGGGATCGCGATATGGGACAAGGCCAACGTGCAGGGCAGGATGACCTTCCCGGGGCTGGAGGAGCAGGCGGCGAAGTACGTGCCGAAGCTGCGCTCGATGGGCGCCGACGTGGTGATCGTCTCGGCGCACTCCGGGTCGAGCGGGACGTCCTCGTACGGGGACCAGCTGCCGTACGTCGAGAACGCCGCGGGGCTGGTGGCGGAGCAGGTCCCGGGGATCGACGCGATCCTGGTGGGGCACGCGCACACGGAGATCCCGGAGTACCGGGTGAAGAACCGGGCGACCGGCAAGGACGTGGTGCTGTCGGAGCCGCTCAAGTGGGGTCAGCGGCTGACCCTGTTCGACTTCGAGCTGACGTGGGCGAAGGGCCGCTGGTCGGTGGCGAAGGTCGCGGCGAAGGTGCTGAACTCCAACGAGGTCGCCGAGGACCCGAAGATCACCGGGCTGCTGTCGGACGAGCACCGCAAGGTCGTCGCGTACGTGAACCAGGTGATCGGCACGTCCACGCGGGCGATGTCCTCGGCGGACGGGCCGGTCAAGGACGTGGCGATCATCGACCTGATCAACCACGTGCAGGCGGAGACGGTCAGGGCCGCGCTGGCGGGTACGGAGTGGGCGGCGCTGCCGGTGCTGTCGCAGGCCTCGTGCTTCTCCCGGACGGCGGCCATCCCGGCCGGGCAGGTGACGCTCAGGGACGCGGCGGGCCTGTACCCGTTCGAGAACACCCTGGAGGCGCGGCTGCTGACCGGCGCGCAGCTGAAGGACTATCTGGAGTACTCGGCGCGGTACTTCGTGCGGACCGCGCCCGGTGACGTGGTGGACCCGGCGAAGCTGACGAACGCCGACGGGATTCCGGACTACAACTACGACGCGGTGTACGGGTTCACGTACGACATCGACATCGCGCAGCCGGCCGGTTCGCGGATCACGGGGTTGTCGTTCGGCGGTGCGCCGGTGGATCCGGCGGCCCGGTTCGTGCTCGCGGTGAACAACTACCGGGCGTCGGGGGGCGGGAACTTCCCGCACGTGCCGCAGGCCCGGCAGGTGTGGGCGGACTCGGACGAGATCCGCAACACGATCATCCAGTGGGTGAAGGCGCGGGGGACGGTGGATCCGTCGGGGTTCGCCTCGGTGGACTGGCGGCTGACGCGGGCGGGCGTGCCGGTCTTCGGGGCCTGATCGTCCGTTCCGGAGGGCCGGGGCCCGCTTCGGCGGCGTCCCGGCCCTCCGGCGTGTGGCGCCTACGGGTGTTCGACGAGCGGGAGGAGTTCGCCGGCGGGCTGGGGCCGGGTGTGTTCGCGCTGGTCGAGGCCGAAGGTGGTGAACGCGGTGCGCGCCGGCTGGGGGTAGGGCTCCTTGCCGGTGAGGGTGTTGAGGATGGCGGCGCTGCGCCATGCGGCGAGGCCGAGGTCGGGGGCTCCGACGCCGTGGGTGTGGCGTTCGCCGTTCTGGACGAAGACGCTGCCGGTGACGCTGGGGTCGAGGACCATGCGGTGGCGGTCGTCGATGCGGGGGCGGCCGGAGGAGTCCTTGCGCAGGTACGGGTCGAGGCCGGCGAGGAGGCTGCCGAGGGGCCGTTCGCGGTATCCGGTGGCGAGGACGACGGCGTCGGTGGTGAGGCGGGAGCGGGTGCCCTGTTCGAGGTGTTCGAGGTGGAGTTCCACCTTCGTGGTGGCGACGCGGCCGGCGGTGCGGACGCTGACGCCGGGGGTGAGGACGGCGTCGGGCCAGCCGCCGTGCAGGGAGCGGCGGTAGAGCTCCTCGTGGATGGCGGCGATGGTCTCGGAGTCGATGCCCTTGTGGAGCTGCCACTGGGAGGGGACGAGGCGGTCGCGGACCGGTTCGGGCAGGGCGTGGAAGTACCGAGTGTAGTCGGGGGTGAAGTGCTCCAGGCCGAGCTTGGAGTACTCCATGGGCGCGAAGGAGGCGGTGCGGGCGAGCCAGGTGAGGCCTTCGCGGCCGGCGGGGCGGGCGCGGAGCAGGTCGAGGAAGACCTCGGCGCCGGACTGGCCGGATCCGATGACGGTGACGTGGGCGGCGCCGAGGATGCGTTCGCGGTGGTCGAGGTAGTCGGCGGAGTGGATGACCGGGACAGTGGGCGCTTCCGCGAGGGGACGCAGCGGTTCGGGGACGAACGGGGCGGTGCCGATGCCGAGGGCGAGGTTGCGGGTGTGGGTGCGGCCGAGGGCTTCGGCTTCGCCGTCGGCGTCGACCTGGGTGAAGTCGACCTCGAAGACGTCGCGTTCGGGGTTCCAGCGGACGGCGTCGACCTGATGGCCGAAGTGGAGTCCGGGGATGCGGCCGGCGACCCAGCGGCAGTAGGCGTCGTACTCGGCGCGCTGGATGTGGAACCGCTCGGCGAAGTAGAAGGGGAAGAGTCGTTCCTTCTGCTTCAGGTAGTTCAGGAAGCTCCACGGGCTGGCCGGGTCGGCGAGGGTGACCAGGTCGGCGAGGAAGGGGACCTGGAGGGTGGCGCCGTCGATGAGGAGGCCGGGGTGCCAGCGGAAGTCGCGGCGCTGGTCGTAGAAGGCGGTGGCGAGTTCGCCCGCCCCCTGCTGCGGCAGGCCGTGGGCGAGGGCCGCGAGGGACAGGTTGAACGGGCCGATGCCGATTCCGACGAGGTCGTGGGGCGCATCGAGGTGGGCGGTCATCGGTGGGTGCTGCCTTCCAGAAGGGCGACGAGGGTGTCCAGGTCCCCGGGCGTGGTGTGGGGGTTGAGCAGGGTCGCCTTGAGCCAGAGGCGGCCGTCGGCGCGGGCGCGGCCGAGGACGGCGCGGCCTTCGTGGAGGAGGGTGCGGCGCAGGGCGGCGAGCTGCTCGTCGTCGGCGTGGGCGGGCCGGAAGAGGACGGTGCTGATGGTGGGCGGGGCGTGGAGTTCGAAGCCGGGGTGGGCGTCGAGGCGCCGTGCGAGGTCCTCGGCCAGGGCGCAGGTGCGGTCGATGAGGCGGACGAGGCCGTCGCGGCCGAGGGATCGGAGGGTCGTCGCGATCTTCAGGGCGTCGGGGCGGCGGGTGGTGCGCAGGGAGCGGCCGAGGAGGTCGGGCAGGCCGGCTTCGGTGTCGTCGGTGGCGTTGAGGTAGTCGGCCTGGTGGGCGAGGGGGGCGAGGAGCGCGGCGTCGGGGACGGTGAGGAGTCCGGCGGCGACGGGCTGCCAGCCGAGCTTGTGGAGGTCGACGGTGAGGGACCGGGCGCGGTGGAGGCCGGCGAGCTTGGGGCGGTGGCGGGGGCTCAGGGCGAGGAGTCCGCCGTAGGCGGCGTCGATGTGGAGTTCGGCGCTGCCGTGCCGGTCGCAGAGGTCGGCGATCTCGGGGAGGGGGTCGATGAGGCCGGCGTCGGTGGTTCCGGCGGTGGCGGTGACGAGGACGGGTCCGGTGGTGGCGGCGAGGGCCTCGGCGAGGTCGGCGGGGTGGAGGGTGCCGGTGGGGGCCGGTACGGACACGGCGGGCGGGAGGCCGAGGAGCCAGGCGGCGCGGGGCACGGAGTGGTGGGCGTTGGCGCCGTGCAGGACGGTCAGGGCCGGGCCGTGGCGTTCGCGGGCGAGGAGCACGGCGAGCTGGTTGGACTCGGTGCCGCCGGTGGTGACGAGGGCGTCGGGGTGGGGGGCGTCCGGGTGGAACTCGGCGGCGAGGGCGCGGGTGAGGAGGGCTTCGAGGGCGGAGGCGGCGGGGGCCTGGTCCCAGGAGTCGAGGGAGGGGTTGAGGGCGCCGGCGGCGAGGTCGGCGGCGGCCGCGACGGCGAGCGGCGGGCAGTGCAGGTGGGCCGCGCAGAGCGGGTCGGCGGGGTCGGCGGCGCCGGCGGCGAGGGCGTGCACGAGGGTCCGGAGCGCTTCGTGGTCGCCGGTGCCGTACGCGGGGAGCACCTCGCCCACCGCCGCCCGGACCCGGGCGGTGACGGTGTCGGGCCCGCCGGCCGGGAGGGGGCCGCCGCGTTCCGCGGTGCCGGTGCGCAGGGCGTCGAGGACGGTGTCGAGCAGGGGCCGCAGGGCGTCGGGGCCGTGGTGGCCGCCGGCGAGCGGCGGCGGGGGCGGCGGCGGGGTGCGGGTGCCGGGCAGCGCCGTCATGCGGGGTCCCTCCGGTGGCTGGGCGGGTGGGCCGCGTCCGCGCCCGCCGAGGCGGGGCGGGGCACACCCGGCCCGTACAACGACCAGACCCGAACGGGGTAACCGCCGGGGTTTGTCCGGGGACGATTTTCAGCCGTGGCTTCCCGGGGGGGGGTACGGGTGCGCCGGGGGTGGGGGCCGGGGCCGGGTGGCGGGGGCGCCGGCCTGGTGCCGTGCGGGGTGCCGGGCCGCCGCGGGCGGGTGCGGGTGCCGGGCGCGGGGCGGGCGGGTGTGCCGGGCCGGGGACGGGTGCCGGGGGCCGGGCGGGCGGGTGCGGGGCCGGGGGCGGGTGCCGGGCCCGGGGCGGGCGGCCGCCGGGCCGCCGCGGGCGGGTGCGGGGGTCGCGGGCGGGTGCGGGGGTCGCGGGCGGGTGCCGGGGGCCGGGCGGGGCGCTGCGCGCGCTGCTCCCCTGCCCGCCCTTCCTCCGTTCCCCGGGCTCCGCCCGGACCCGGTCCTCACACGCCGGACGGGCTGAAAAGGCCCGACGGGAGACCCGGACCGGAGGCTCGCCCGGACGGGCGGCCGGGGTGGACATGCCGGACCGCCGGGCCAGGCCCCACGGGGGGTGCGGGCCACCGGGCTGGGCCCCACGGGGGGTGCGGACCGCCGGGCCGGGCCCCACGGGGGGTGCGGACCGCCGGGCCGGGCCCCCGTGGGGGGTGCGGACCGCCGGGCCCGGCCCCCACGGGGGGTGCGGACCACCGGGCCGGGCCCCCACGGGGGGTGCGGCCCGGGGGGCCGGGCGGGTCAGGGGGTGCGGATGCGGAGGGCGCGGGACAGGTCGTCGAGCTGGTCCACGAGCTTGCGGCGCAGCAGCGGGAGGATCCCGGGGTTCTCCAGGCAGGCGCGGCCCGCCCGGAGGCTGGCCTCGTCGGCGGCGTGGACGGGGAACGCCCAGCGGCCGGCGGCCTCGGCGATGGCCGGGCCGCGGCGGGCTCCGAGGGCGACGGCCTCGGGGTAGAACCGCGGCACGTACTCCCGTACGAGATCGGCCTGTTCGGGCTGCCAGAAGCCCTGGGCCGTGGCGCTGAACAGGTAGTTGGACAGGCTGTCGTCGTGGAAGAGGCGGTCCCAGGCGGCGGCCTTGGCCTCCGGGGTGGGGAGGGCGGCGCGGCAGCGGGCCGCGCCTTCCTCGCCGGTGGCGCTGGGGTCGGCGGCGAAGGCTGCGGCGATCCGCTCCTCCCCCACCGCGCCGAGGACGGACAGCCGGGCCAGGATGCGCCAGCGCAGTTCGGGGTCGAGTGCGGGGCCGCCGGGGACGATGTCGTCGTCGAGCCAGGCGGCGAGGGTGTCGGGACGGGTGGCGCTGTCGATGAGGACGCGTACGGCGGCCAGCCGCAGGCCGGGCGCCGAGCCGTCCTCGGTCCGCCGCAGCAGGTCGCGGGCCAGATCGGTGAGGGTGCCGAGCGCCTCGGTCCGCTGCGCGGGGGCCAGGTAGCGGTCGGCGATCTGGGTGCGGGCGAAGGCGAGGACGCCTTGGACGACGGCCAGGTCGGCCTCCTCCGGCAGGTGCGCCGCGGCGGTCGCCAGGTAGACGGCCGGGGCGAGTTCGCCGTCGCGGACCATGTCGCGCAGGGCGTTCCAGACGACGGCGCGGGTGAGCGCGTCGGGGATGCCGGAGAGGCTGCCCAGGACGGTCTCGACGGAGGTCTCGTCGAGGCGGACCTTGGCGTAGCCGAGGTCGCCGTCGTTGAGGAGCAGCAGTGCGGGGCGGGGGCCGTCGGCGGAGACGACCTCGTCGGAGGGGACGTCGAGGTGGAGGAGCGCGGTGCGCTCCAGGGTCCGCCCGTCGCCGGGGTCGCGGTGGTAGACGCCGACCCCGATGTGGTGCGGGCGGCTGCCGTCGCGGTCGACGGTGAGGGTCCAGCCGCCGGGGCCGCCGGGGCTGTCCTCGATCTGCGGGCGGAGGGTGTCGATGCCGGTGGTGCGCAGCCAGACCTCGGCCCAGGCGTGGACGTCGCGGTCGGTGTGGGCGGCGAGGGAGTCGACGAAGTCGGCGAGGGAGGCGTTGGCGAACTTGTGGCGGGCGAAGTGGGTGTTGATGCCGGCCAGGAAGTCCTTCTCGCCGAGCCAGGCGACGAGCTGGCGCAGGGCGGAGGCACCCTTGGCGTAGGAGATCCCGTCGAAGTTGAGGAGCGCCGACGCGGTGTCGGGGACGTCCTCGGGGGCGGGGGCGACGGGGTGGGTGGAGGGGCGCTGGTCGGCGTCGTAGCCCCAGGACTTGCGGGTGACGCCGAAGTCGACCCAGGTGTCGGTGAAGCGGGTGGCTTCGGTGAGGGTCTGGTAGCCCATGTACTCGGCGAAGGACTCGTTCAGCCAGATGTCGTCGAACCAGGCGAGGGTGACGAGGTCGCCGAACCACATGTGGGCCATCTCGTGGGCGATGACCATGGCGCGGGTCTGGCGCTCGGTCTCGGTGACGGCGGAGCGGTAGATGAACTCGTCGCGGAAGGTGACCAGTCCGGGGTTCTCCATGGCGCCCGCGTTGAACTCCGGGACGAAGGCCTGGTCGTACGAGTCGAAGGGGTAGGGCTCGCTGAACTTCTCCTGGTAGCGGTCGAAGCAGTCCCGGGTGACGGAGAGGATCTCCTCGGCGTCCTCGTCCATGTGGGGTGCGAGGGACTGCCGGCAGTGGATGCCGAAGGGCAGTCCGGCGTGTTCGACGCGCACGCTGTGCCAGGGGCCGGCGGCGACGGCGGCGAGGTAGGTGGAGATGAGGGGGGTCGGGGCGGAGCGCCAGACGCCGGCTCCGTCCGTTTCGCGGTCCCCGGTGCGCGTGGTGATGCCGTTGGCGAGGACGGTCCAGTGTGCGGGGGCGGTGACGGTGAACTCGAAGACGGCTTTGAGGTCGGGCTGGTCGAAGGCGGGGAAGACGCGCTGGACGTCGTCCATGAACATCTGGCTGTAGACGTACGTCTCGCCGTCCGCGGGATCGGTGAAGCGGTGCAGGCCTTCCCCGGTGCGGGAGTAGCGCATGCGGGTGTCGATGCGCAGCTCGTGGGGGCCTTCGGTGAGGCCGGTGAGCGGGAGGCGGTTGTCGGTGAGGGCCGCCGGGTCGAGGGGGTCTCCGTCGAGGGTGGCGGAGCGCAGCTCGTCCGGTTTCAGTTCCAGGAAGGTGTCGCCGGGGGCTAGGGCCGTGAACCGGATGACGGTGCTGGAATCGAAGGTGTCGTCGCCGCCGGTGAGGTCGAGGGTGACGGCGTAGTGCCGGACGTCGAGGAGCCGGGCTCGGTGCTGCGCTTCGGTGCGGGTCAGTGCGGACATGGGCCCATGCTGCCGCAGCGGGCGGCCGGACCCCAGTCTTCTACTCTTCGCCCGCGGCGATCGTCTCGTGGTGGCGGATGACCTCGGCGATGATGAAGGTGAGGAGCTTCTCCGCGAAGGCCGGGTCGAGCTTGGCGTTCTCGGCGAGTTGGCGCAGCCGGGCGATCTGGCTGGCCTCGCGGCCCGGGTCGGCCGGGGGCAGCTGGTGGCGGGCCTTGAGGTGGCCGACCTGCTGGGTGCACTTGAAGCGTTCGGCGAGCATGTGGACGACGGCCGCGTCGATGTTGTCGATGCTGTCCCGCAGTCGGGCCAGCTCGGCGGCGACGTTCTCGTCGGTCCCGCCGGTGGCCGGGGGCGTGCCGTGGTCGGTGGCGCTGTTGTTCATGGTTCCCGAGAATACGTGGCGCCGGCGGCTGGTCCGCCGTGCCGGTCGGTGGATGAGACGGCCCCCGGGTCGGTCCGGCGCCTGCCGGTCCTTTCGCGCGGCGGCCGGCCTCACAGGGGCAGGGTGGCGGTGACGAGCCAGCCGCCCTCGGGGGCGGGGCCCGCGGTGAGGTGGCCGCCGAGGGCCTCGGCGCGTTCGGCCATGCCGACGAGGCCGTAGCCGCCGCCCCGGGCGTTGTCGGAGAGCTTGGCGGGGCGGCCGCCGTCGTCGGCGATGCGGATCTCCAGCCCGGCCGGTACGGTCCGCAGGCCGACCCGGACGGCGGTGGCGGTGGCGGCGTGCTTGCCGATGTTGGTGAGGGCTTCGAGGACGATGCGGTGGGCGGTGGCGGCGACGTCGCCGGGGAGCCGGTCCGCCAGGCCCTCCTCGACGAAGAGGGCGACGGGCGGCCCGGTGACGGAGAACCGTTCGGTGAGCCCGCGCAGGTCGGCGAGGCCCGCGACCGGGGCGGTTCCGGGCCGGGGCCCGGCCGCCGCGTCGTTCTCCCGGAGGATCTTGACGAGGCGGCGCATCGAGCCGAGGGCCTCGTCGCCCGCGGTCTCGATCCGGCCGAAGATCTCGGCGGCGCGATCGGCGGAGACCCCGGTGAAGCGGGCCGCCCGTGCCTCGACCACGATCCCGGTGACGTGGTGGGCGACGAGGTCGTGCAGCTCGCGGGCGAGCTCCAGGCGCTCCGCGGTCCGTACGGCGCTCAGCTCGCGCACCCGCTGGCCGGACTGGAGGCGCAGCAGGAGGGAGTACGCGGCGACGACCACGGCCAGCACGGAGAAGAGCAGCGTGAACCGTCCGGGGTCGGTGTCCCGCACCGGTACGGCCATGCAGCCGAGGCCCAGGAGCGGGCCGAGGACGGCGGCGGTGCGGGCGGGGGCCCGGAGCAGGACCTGGGAGAGCAGGACGAGGAGGGCGATGGCCTCGCCGCCGCCCCAGACGACGAGGGGGTGGTTGCCGAAGATCAGCAGGAGGGTGACGGTCCAGGTGACGGCCGCCGCGAACCAGGCGCGGGCCAGGAGGGGGACGGCGGGCCAGGGCGCGGCGCTCAGGCAGACGAGGATGCCGGACGCCCACACGGCGGCGTGCGGGAGGCTGGGCTGGCGGGCCAGGACCACGCCCTCGAAGGTGACGAGGGCGAGCAGGACGAGGGAGAGGGCGAGGCGGATCACGGCGGCGGCGCGCGGGTGCCGGCGGGCCCAGCTGGCGACCGGGCTCACCGCCGCCCCCCGCCGGCGCCGGGACCGCACCGCCGGCCGGTTGCGGGTGCACCCGCCGTACGGGGACCCGCGCACCCGGGCCCGTACGGGGCCCGGCGGGCGACCGCGGCGGGAGCGGGTCCGGTGCCGGTGCCGGGGGAACGCACCCGGGCACGGGGACGCACCCGGGTGCCGGGGCGTACCCCGGCGGGCGGGCGTACCCGGGCCGGCGGGGGTGGGGTCACGCCGCGCCGGCGGCCAGGCCGCTTTCCCAGGCCCAGGCGGCGATCTCGACGCGGTTGCGGGCGTCGAGCTTGGTCTGGACGTTCGCCAGGTGGGTCTTGACGGTGGAGAGGGAGACGAACAGCTCGCCCGCGATCTCCGCGTTGGTCAGACCGCGCGCCACACAGCGCACGACCTCGCGTTCCCGCTCGGTCAGCGGCTCGGCGGGCCTGCGGGCGGTCGCCGCGGCGGGGGTGCGCGGGGCCATCTCGCGCAGCAGCCGCACGGTGATGGCCGGCGAGACGAGGGAGTCCCCGACGGCCGCCGCCCGGACGGCTTCAACCAGCATGGCCGGGCTCGCGTCCTTCAGGAGGAAGCCGGACGCTCCGCCGTGGAGCGCGGCGTGGACGTACTCGTCGAGGTCGAAGGTGGTGACGATGACGATGCGCGGGCCGTCGCGGCCGGAGAGCCGCCGGGTGACTTCGAGCCCGTCGAGCTTCGGCATCCGGATGTCGAGGAGCAGGACGTCCGGCCGGTGCTCGGCGACGGCCGCGAGGGCGGCCTCGCCGTCGACCACGTCGGCGACGACCTCGATGTCGGGCTGGCTTTCGAGGATCATCTGGAAGCCGGTCCTGACCATCTCCTGGTCGTCCGCGATGACCACCCTGATCGCCATGCGCCACCCGTCCCGCCGTCACCCGCCGCCACTGCCGGTCCCCACCCATGGGACATTTGCGCGCCGCGGCCCGCAACCGCAGGGGGAGTCGCGGGAGGGGCGCCGCGGGACGGGGAGGGCGGTGATCCGGCCGTACGGCGCTCCGGACGAGGTGGCGTACGTCCGGGGGACGGCTCCTCGTCCTTCCGGCCGGATCCGTCCCGGCCGGAAGGACGAGTCGGTACTACAGGCCGGCCGCGGCGCTCTTGATCGCGGCGGCGAAGGTGGACACCTCGGTGTAGACGCCGGGGTAGCCGGGGCGGGCGCAGCCCTCGCCCCAGCTGACGATGCCGACCTGGATCCAGGCGTTCGCGTTGTCGCGGCGGAACATCGGGCCGCCCGAGTCGCCCTGGCAGGTGTCGACGCCGCCCTGGTTGTAACCGGCGCAGATCTCCTCGGACGGGACGAGGCTGCTGCCGTACGCGTTCTTGCAGCTGGCGTCGGAGACGAACGGGACGGTGGCCTTCATGAGGTACCGCTGCTGGCCGCCGCCCTCGCGGGTGGCGCCCCAGCCGGCGACGGTGAAGGTGCCGCTGTCGTAGGCCTTGGTCTCGGCGATCTTGAGGGTGGGCAGGTTGATGGGCTGGGCGAGCTTGATGAGGGCCCAGTCCTTGCCCGTGCCGTTGTATCCGGGGGCCCGGAGGACCTTGGTGGACTTCACCTTGATCGCGCTGGCGCTGTTGAGGTCGACGACTCCGGCGGTGGCGGTGATGGAGGTGTTGTTGCCGGAGCCGTTCACACAGTGGGCCGCGGTGAGGACTATCTGCTGGGTGTAGAGGGCGCCGCCGCAGCCCATGGAGAGGCGCACCATGAAGGGGAACTCGCCCTGTGCGGCGCGGGTTCCGCCGACGACGGGGCTCGGGGCGGCGCCGGCGTTGGAGGGCTGGAGGCTGACGGCGGCGAGGGCGACGGCGCCGACGGCGAGGGTGCGCTTCATGAAGCTGACAAGAGTGCTCACGCTCAACACACTGCCTTTCGTGGGGGGTTGGGCTGTGCGTGTCATCGGGTGAATGACGAGTCCATGACACATCACCCACATGGCCGACATCAAGAACGCATTTTTGGCCAACCGCCCGCTCCGGCGGAAGGGATTGCGGCGAGGAGCACCCGATGACGCGGAACGGCGGGCCCCCGGGGCCGATCGAGCACGGATTTCCACACCTGGACGTCGTCCGCGCCTCCATCACCGCGCTCTTCCGCCGACTGTCGGCCGACGGGATCCGCGTATACGACACGAGCTTCGCCCCCGCCGACGCGGCCTTCGGGCCCGAGGAGGACCTGCACCTGGGTGCGCAGCGGGTGGCGTCGGCGATGGTCCGCGCCCTGCGGCTGCCCGGCGCGCGCGTGGTGGTCGCCTTCCGGCCGATGGAGCAGGCCGCCACCGTCGAACTGGCCGCCGGACCCGAGTACTTCATCGAGGTCAGCGACCGCTTCCGGACCCGCCGCGGGGACCTCGCGGCGGCCCTCTCCCACGAGGTCGCGCACGTCCTGCTGCACCGCCTGGACCTGCGCTTCCCGGCCACCGCGGACAACGAGATCCTCACCGACACCACCGCCGCCTATCTCGGGGCGGGCTGGCTGCTGCTCGACGCCTACCGCGAGGACGCCCTGACCCACCAGAAGTTCGGCTACCTCACCCCGGAGGAGTTCGGCTACGTCCTCGCCCGCCGGGGCCGGCTCCTCGGCGAGGACCTCTCCGCCTGGTTCACCAGCCCCCGGGCGTACGAGGCGTACGTGCGCGGCCGCGCACGGGCCGACCGGGACCACCGCCGGGCGCCGCTGGCCGCGGCGGGCCCGATCGAGCGGCTCCGCTACACCCGCGGCCGCCGGGCCGGGAGCGCCCCGGGGCGCGGGGCGGAGTACCGCTTCGAGGAGCACGGCGCCGGGCCGCTGGTGAGCTTCCCCTGCCCGGTCTGCGATCAGCGGCTGCGCCTGCCGGTGCGGGGTCCGGTGCGGGCGCGGTGCGGACTGTGCCGCACGGTGCTGGAGTGCGACACGTAGCGGGGAGTTCACCGCCCGGCCGCGAAAAGTTACTTACCGGCCAGTAGACACGGGGTACGGGCATCGCTCAGCCTGGTCGCGTCCATGTCAATCCGCGACCCAGGGAGCGCTCCCCCATGCGCATCACCCGCCGCACCCGCACGTCCCGTACGCCCCGTACCGCCGCCGCTCTGGCCGCGGCGGCCGCCGCCCTGACGCTGCTTCCGGCCACGACCGCCTCGGCGGCCCCGGCCGCGAGCCCTGCTGCGACCTCCACGAGCGTCACCGCGCTCACCGCGGCCACCGCCTCCGCCCCCGGCGGCAACGCGGCGATCCTCGGCATCGACTACGGCACCTGGCAGCGGGACGTCGCCGCCGTCATCGACGCGGTACGGCCCGCCATCGAGCAGCGCATCGCCGCGTCGCCGGCCGGCGAGCGGCCCGCGATCGTCCTCGACATCGACAATTCCTCGCTGGAGACGGACTTCCACTGGTTCTGGACCTTCCCGACCCCGGCGATCTCCAAGGTCCGCGAGCTGACCCGGTACGCGAGCGAGCGCGGCGTCGCCGTCTTCTTCGTCACCGCCCGCCCGGGGATCATCCAGTCCCTCACCGAGCACAATCTCAAGGCCGTCGGCTACCCGGTGTCGGGGCTCTACGTCCGCGACCTGCCCGACCTGTTCGACGAGGTCAGCGCCTACAAGACGGGCAAGCGCGCCGAGATCGAGAGCCGCGGCTACACGATCATCGCCAACATCGGCAACAAGCAGAGCGACCTCGTCGGCGGACACGCCGAACGGACCGTCAAGCTCCCGGACTACGGCGGCAAGCTTTCCTGAACCCCGGTCCGCGCCCGGGCCCCGGACCCGGTCCACAGCCCGCCCCGGAGCCCGGCGCGGACGACGGACAACATGGTGGGTCCGGCGCGGTTCAGCGGGCGGGTGGAGCGGGTATTGATACCCCATCGCACGAGTGAAGGACCCGGACCCGACCCCTCGCCAGGGGGCCGGGCCCGGCCTTTTTTCATGGCCCGGACGGACAGGACGGCGGCCGGCCGGGACGCACCCGGCCACGGGCCGCCGGAAGCCGGGCGCGCACCGGGGGGCGGGCACGCAGCGGCCCCGCCCCCGGTCCGCCCGCCTACCGGCCGGGGCACACCTGCCAGGCGAGGTGGTAGAGGGTGCTGACGCTGGCGTCGGTGGAGTCCATCGCCATGAAGCTCGTCACCGCCTGCGGGTTGGACGTGCCCGCGTTCACGCGCAGCTCGGTGTTGATGTTGAAGTTGCGCTTCTCCCCGCAGGGCGCCCAGACCAGGTCGGCGAATTCCGTCCGGTCGGTCGCCTGCCAGCTGTCGTTGAACGGACCGTTGAACTGGTGCGTCCGCTGGGAGGTCTGGGGCATTCCCTGGAAGTAGTAACTCGCCCTTTCCTGTCCCCACGCGCCGGGTTGGAGAAAGGCGAATCCGCGGTAATCCGCCTGGACGATCGCGTAGGTGAAGCCCGACGGGACGTGGACGCGCAGATTGAGCTGGCAGTTCTTGCGGAAGGCGGTCGGCGGGGCACCGGGCCCGACCTGTGCGAGGTACTCACTGTAGGTGACGGTGAAGGCCGTGTTGTCGGGCGCGACGGCCACCTCGGCGGTGCCCTCCCGGCAGCCGGATCCGTTCACCGTGGCGAGCTCGATCACGATCTTGTCGGGCGGCGCGGTGATCGGACCGCCGCCGGCGCCGGCCGCTCCGGCCGGTGTCGCCACCGCCGCGGCGATCAGGGCGGCGATGGCGCCGCCGGTGAGCAGAGTGCGGGACAGGGGATGAGACATCGTTGTCACTCCTGGCCGTGAGTCGGGATTCCTGTCGCGCTCCGTCAGACCTCGGTGCACTGCTTCCACTCGAAGTGGTAGACCGTGCTGACGCTGCCGTCGGTCGAGTCCATGCTCATGAAGCTCTGGGCCTGCGGGTTCGACGAGCCCGCGTAGACGCGCAGTTCGGTGTTGACGTTGAGGTTGCGCTCCTCGCCGCAGGGTGCCCAGACCAGGTCCGCGTACTCGGTCCGGTCGCTCGCCTGCCAGTTGTCCGAGTACGGACCGTTGAACTGGTGGGTCGTGCGGGCCGACTGGGCGGCGCCCTGGAAGTAGTAGTTCGCGCGCTCCTGGCCGAAGGCGCCGCGCTGGAGGTGCGCGAAGCCGCGGTAGTCGGCCCTGGCGATGGCGTACGTGAATCCCTGGGGCACGTGGATGCGCAGGGCGAGCTGGCAGTTCTTGCGGAACTCGGTGCCGCCGGATCCGGCGCCCGTCTGGGCGAGGTAGTCGCTGTACGTGACGGTGAAGGCGGTGTTGTCGGAGGCCGCGGCGACGTCCGCGGTCCCTTGCGGACATCCCGAACCGTTGACCCCGACCACGTCGACGGTGATTCTCCCGGGCGGCGTGGGGACGGTATCGGCGTGTGCGGGTGCGGCGACGGCCAGGAGGGCCGTGACCGCCGCGCCGACGAGGGGTCTGCGGAGCGACGTCATTGTTTCTCCAATTCGTCCGGAGCCCGGCGGAATCGCATTCCGAAGGGGCGCGCACAGGGATGGGGCATGCCCATGAATGAGCCATGCACATGCCATCACGGTGGGACCGGGCGGGGAAGGCCCGGATACGGCCAACGCCCGCCGTCCCGGTCCCCTGGCCGGAACCGATGACTCCGCCACCCCCTCCCCGACCCCGCCCATCAGCCCGGCGGCCCCGCCCGGTCGGGCACCGACACCCCCCGGAGAGGCCCAGGATGACCGGATCCCCGCAACCGGGCCGCCGCCGGCCGGCCGTGCACCGGCCTACCGGGACCCGTACACCGGCAGCGGCGGTTCCGCGGCCGACAGGAGCTTCGCCGCCGTCTCCCCCGCCTCCGCCGGGGTCCGGCGGGCGCCCCGGTCGGATGTGGGACCGGGGCGCCAGCCCTCCATCACCGTGATGCGGCCGCCCTCCGCCTCGAAGACCCGGCCCGTCACCCCCGCCGAGGCGTCCGAGCCCAGCCACACCACCAGCGGGGACACGTTCTCCGGCGCCATCGCGTCGAATCCGCCCTCCCCCGGGGCCGCCATGGTCTCCGCGAAGGTCTGCTCCGTCATCCGGGTGCGGGCCGCGGGGGCGATGGCGTTGACCTGGACCCCGTACCGGGCCATCTCCGCGGCCGAGACCAGGGTCAGCCCCAGGATGCCCGCTTTGGCCGCGCTGTAGTTGCCCTGACCCACCGAGCCCAGCAGTCCGGCTCCGGAGGAGGTGTTGACGACTCGGGCCGCCACCCGGCGGCCCGCCTTCGCCTCCGCCCGCCACCAGGCGGCCGCGGAGCGCAGCGGCAGGAAGTGGCCCTTCAGGTGGACCCGCATCACCGCGTCCCAGTCGTCCTCGTCCAGGTTGACGAGCATCCGGTCGCGCAGGAACCCGGCGTTGTTGACCAGGGTGTCCAGCCGGCCGAAGCGGCCGACCGCGCAGTCGACCAGCGAAGCGGCTCCTTCGCCCGTCGCGACGTCCCCGCCGTGCGCGACCGCCTCCCCGCCCAGCGCCTCGATCTCCGCGACCACCCGGGCCGCCGGGCTCCCGGGGCCCGGGAGCCCGTCGAGCCCCACCCCGAGGTCGTTCACGACGACCTTCGCGCCCTCCGCCGCGAAGGCCAGCGCGTGTGCCCGCCCCAGCCCCCGACCCGCTCCCGTCACGATCACGACCCTGCCTTCGGCCATGCCCATCTCAGTCCTCCTCGTTCGCAGTCGCCGCATCCGTGCCCGCGGGGCCCGTGCCCGCCGCGCCTCGGCCCGCCGTGTCCTCGGCCGCATCCACCGCGGCCGCCGCCGCCTCCCTGTTCACCGTCGCCGCGTCCAGGAACGCCGGCCGCTCCCCGCCCCCGTGCACCAGCAGGCTGGCCCCGCTGACGTACCCGGCGCGCGGCGAGGCCAGGAACACGGCCGCCTCGCCCACGTCCGCGGGGTCCGCCAGCCGTCCCAGCGGCACGGTCGCCGCCACCGCCGCGATCCCCGCGCCGTCCCCGTAGTGCAGGTGGGACAGCTCGGTCCGCACCATGCCCAGGACCAGCGAGTTCACCCGTACCTCGGGGGCCCACTCCACGGCCATCGACCGGGCCAGGCTCTCCAGCCCCGCCTTCGCCGCCCCGTACGCCGCCGTCCCCGGCGACGGACGGCCGCCGCTGACGCTGCCGATCATCACCACCGAGCCCCGGCTCGCGCGCAGCCACGGGTACGCGGCCAGGGACGCCGTCATCGGAGCCACCAGGTTCAGCTCGACGACCCGTGCGTGCCGCTGCGCCTCCGCCTCGCCCAGCAACCGGTACGGGGTCCCGCCCGCGTTGTTGACCAGGCAGTCGATCCGCCCGTACCGCTCCGCGACCCCGGCGCAGAAGTCCCGCACGGCGGCGGGGTCGCGCAGGTCGAGCGCCGCGAACGAGGCCTCGCGACCGGCCGACGCCACCGGTTCGTCCGGCGGCCGCCGCGCGCAGACGACGACGTCCGCCCCGGCCTTGAGGAACGACCGGGCGATCCCGGCGCCGACGCCGCGGGTTCCCCCGGTCACGACGACGACCCTCCCGTCGAGCTCCATGGGCTGCTACCTTCCTCACCTAACAAATGTTTGGTGGAAAGGTAGCTGATCCGTTCATGGGTGTCTCCACTTCCATCCCGGACAAGGGCGTCGCACGCGTCACCGTCGACTTCCCGCCCGTCAACGCCCTTCCCGTACGGGGTTGGTACGACCTCGCCGACGCCCTGCGCGCGGCCGGCCGCGACCCGGAGGTCCGGTGTGTGGTGCTCGCCGCCGAGGGCCGCGGTTTCAACGCGGGCGTCGACATCAAGGAGATGCAGCGCGATCCCGGCCACGCCTCCCTCATCGGTGCGAACCGGGGCTGTGACGAGGCCTTCGCCGCCGTGTACGAGTGCGAGGTGCCGGTGGTCGCCGCCGTGAACGGGTTCTGCCTGGGCGGCGGCATCGGGCTGGTCGGCAACGCCGACGCGATCGTCGCCTCCGACGACGCGACCTTCGGACTGCCCGAGCTGGACCGGGGCGCGCTCGGCGCCGCGACCCACCTGTCCCGCCTGGTCCCGCAGCACCTGATGCGCACCCTCTACTACACCTCGCGCACCGCGACCGCCGCCGAACTGCACGCCCACGGCTCGGTCTGGAAGGTGGTCCCGCCCGCGGAACTGCGCGCCGCGGCCCTGGAACTGGCCGCCGAGATCGCGCGCAAGGACGGCTACCTGATCCGCCTGGCCAAGGCCGCCATCAACGGCATCGACCCCGTCGACGTACGCCGCAGCTACCGCTTCGAGCAGGGCTTCACCTTCGAGGCCAACCTCAGCGGAGTGGCCGACCGGGTCCGTGACACCTTCGGGAAGGAAACGACCCCGTGACCGACAAGACGATGACCCCCGACGAGGTGGTCCGGCAGCTGCGCAGCGGAATGACCCTCGGCATCGGCGGCTGGGGCTCGCGGCGCAAGCCCATGGCGCTGGTGCGGGCACTGCTCCGCTCGGAGATCACCGATCTCACCGTGATCGCGTACGGGGGCCCCGACGTCGGCCTGCTGGCCGCCGCGGGGCGGATCCGGCGGCTCGTCGCCCCCTTCGCCACCCTGGACTCCATTCCGCTGGAGCCCCACTTCCGGGCCGCCCGCGAGCGCGCCGCCTTCGCCCTCACCGAGCTCGACGAGGCCATGTTCATGTGGGGCCTGCACGCCGCCGCGAACCGGCTGCCGTTCCTGCCCGTCCGGGCCGGCCTCGGCTCCGACGTGATGCGGGTCAACCCGGAGCTGCGGACCGTGACCTCCCCGTACGACGACGGCGAGGAGCTCGTCGCCGTCCCCGCCCTGCGCATGGACGCCGCCTTGGTCCACCTCAACCGCGCCGACCGCCTCGGCAACGGCCAGTACCTGGGCCCGGACCCGTACTTCGACGACCTCTTCTGCGAGGCCGCCGACGCCGCGTACGTCTCCTGCGAGCAGCTCGTCGAAACCGCCGAGCTCTCCAAGGCCGGCCCCCCGCAGTCCCTCCTCGTCAGCCGCCACTGCGTCACCGGGGTCGTCGAGACCCCGAACGGCGCGCACTTCACCTCCTGTGCCCCCGACTACGGCCGCGACGAGGCCTTCCAGAAGCTGTACGCGACCACCCCCTGGCCCGAGTTCGCCGCGCGCTTCCTCTCCGGCGCGGGCGAGCACGACTACCAGTCCGCCGTCCGGACCTGGCACGAGGAGCAGCAGTGAGCGCCCCGACGACCACCCGTGCCGAGTACTGCGTGATCGCCTGCGCCGAGGCCTGGCGCGGCGACGGGGAGGTCCTCGCCAGCCCCATGGGCCTGATCCCCTCCTTCGGCGCCCGTCTGGCCAAGCGGACGTTCTCCCCCGACCTGCTGCTGACCGACGGCGAGGCGATGCTCGTCGGGCTGGACGGCACGGCCGAGGGGTGGCTGCCGTACCGCCGCCACCTGGCGATGGTCACCGGCGGCAAACGGCACGTGATGATGGGCGCCAGCCAGATCGACCGCTTCGGCAACCAGAACATCTCCTGCATCGGCGACTGGGAGCAGCCGGCCCGCCAGCTCCTCGGCGTGCGCGGGGCGCCCGTCAACACCCTGAACAACCCGGTGAGCTACTGGGTCCCGAAGCACTCCCCCCGGGTGTTCGTCGCGCGCGTGGACATGGTCAGCGGGGTGGGCTACGACCGCGCCGAGGCGGCGGGCCCCTCGGCCACCCGCTACCACCGGCTCCCCCGGGTCGTCAGCGACCTGGGCGTCTTCGACTTCTCCGGGCCCGGCCACTCGATGCGCGTGGTGTCGGTGCACCCCGGGGTCACCGTGGAACAGGTCCGGGCGGCCACCGGCTTCGAGCTGGCCGCCGCGGACGAGGTCCCGTACACGCGGGAGCCGACCGCGCGGGAGCTGCGGCTGATCCGCGAGGTGATCGACCCCCGGGGCTCGCGCGACCGGGAAGTACGGGGCTGATCCGATGGAGACGGCGTTCACGAAGCTGGTCGGGGTCCGGTACCCGATCGTGCAGACCGGCATGGGCTGGGTGGCCGGGCCGCGCCTGGTGGCGGGCGCGGCCAACGCGGGCGCGCTCGGCATCCTGGCCTCCGCGACGATGTCCCTGGACCAGCTCCGGTCGGCGGTCCGCGAGGTCAGGTCCCGTACCCCGGAGGGGACCCCCTTCGGTGTCAACCTGCGCGCGGACGCCGGGGACGCGGCCGAGCGGGCCCGGCTGATCATCGACGAGGGGGTCCGGGTCGCGTCCTTCGCACTCGCCCCCTCCCCGGAGCTGATCGCGCTGCTCAAGGGCGCGGGCGTGGTCGTCGTCCCCTCCGTCGGGGCCCGCCGGCACGCCGAGAAGGTCGCCGCCTGGGGCGCCGACGCGGTGATCGTGCAGGGTGGCGAGGGCGGCGGCCACACCGGCGACGTGGCCACGACCGTCCTGCTGCCCCAGGTCGTGGACGCCGTGGACGTCCCGGTCGTCGCGGCGGGCGGCTTCGCCGACGGCCGCGGTCTGGTCGCGGCACTGGCGTACGGGGCCGCGGGCATCGCCATGGGCACCCGCTTCCTGCTGACCTCCGACTCCACCGTCCCGGACGCGGTCAAGGCGCAGTACCTGAAAGCGACGGTCAAGGACGTCACCGTCACCACCGCCGTCGACGGCCTCCCGCACCGCATGCTGCGCTCCGCGCTGGTCGACTCCCTGGAGCGGGCGGGCCGTACCCGGGCGCTGGCCCGGGCGGTCCGCCACGCGGCGGGCTTCCGGAAGGTCTCCGGCCTCACCTGGTCGCAGATGGTGCGGGACGGCCTGGCCATGAAACACGGCAAGGACCTGTCCTGGAGCCAGGTCCTGCTCGCCGCGAACACCCCCATGCTCCTCAAGGCGTCCATGGTCGAGGGCCGTACGGACCTCGGAGTCATGGCATCGGGCCAGGTCGCGGGGGTGATCGACGACCTCCCGTCCTGCGCGGAGCTCGTCTCCCGCGTCATGGCCGAGGCGTATGACGTGCTGGAACGGCTGCACGGCGCCCACCCCCCACACCCGCACCCGCACCCGCACCCGCACCCGCACGGCACCCTGCCTCCACCAGGGTGACCCCTTCTCCGTTACAGGAGTCGCATCAGATGAGCCGTGCCCGAATCCGTCTGGCGACCGCGGCGCTCGTCTCCGCCCTCGCCTTCGGGACCCTGCCCGCCTCCGCGTACGCGGCGGCGGGACCGGACGCCGGGGCCGGCGCCCGGCACCACGGGTCCCACCCGTCCGTAGAAACGATCCGCCACATCCCGCTGCAGGGCGCCGTCAACGTCCGGGACGTCGGCGGCCAGCACACCTACACCGGCGGCCAGGTCCGCCGGGGCCTGGTCTACCGCGCCGACGCGCTGAGCAAGCTGACCGCCGCCGACCTCACCGCCGTCTCCGGGCTGGGCCTGGGCAGGGTCCTGGACTTCCGCATCCCCATGGAGATCCAGTACGACGGCCCCGACCGACTGCCCGCCGGCCTCACCGCGACCCCGCGCCCGGTCAGCGACCTCGGTCTGTACGGAACCCTCGTCGCCGCCATCACCAGCGGCGATCCCGTGACCCAGGAGCAGATGCTCGGCAGCGGCCGCGCCGAGGCCTACATGCGCGACATCTACCGCACCTTCGTCACCAGCCCCGAGAGCCGGGCGCAGTTCGCGGCGACCCTACGGGAGATCGCCGACGGCCGGCAGGGCCCGGTCCTGTACCACTGCACCTCGGGCAAGGACCGTACCGGCTGGATGAGTTACGTGCTGCTGCGCGCCCTCGCCGTTCCCGAGAGCGCCGCCGAGCGCGACTACCTGGCGTCGAACACCTACCGCGCCGCGTACGACGCCCAGCTGCGGGCGGGCCTCAAGCAGTCCGGGCGGATGCAGAATCCGGACCTGCTGATCCCGCTCCAGGAGGTCCGCCAGGACTACCTGGACGCGGCGACGGCCCGGATGGAGGCCGAGTACGGCGGCTTCTACGGCTATCTCACGGACGGCCTCGGCCTGGACCTGCGGACCCTGGCGAAGCTCCAGTCCCGGATGGTCCGCTGACCGTTCCGCCCGGGTACGGCGAAACGCCGGGCGGCGCGTGTGCGCTGCCCGGCGTCCCGGTGTTCGTACGAGGTGCCCCGCCGTCAGGCGGACCGGCGCCGTGCCTGGCCCGGGCCACCGACGCGGCTGCGGGCCGAAGCCGCCGCCGCACCGCCGGAGGCGCCGCCCCCGGTACGCCGGCCGCGCTCGCCGGAGCCGGCGGCTGCCGCACCCTGGCCGCCCTGGCCGCGCCGGGCCTGGCCCGCGGCGGAACCGGCGCCCTGACCGGCGGCGCCGCCGCCCGTACGGCGTCCGCGCGTGCCGGCGGCCGGAGCCGCACCCGCGGCGGAACCGGTGCGCGGGCCGGCCGAGCGGCGGCGACCGCCACCGCCGGCGCCGTTGCCCGTGGCCGGCTTCGACGCGGAACGCTGCCGCGGCGGGGTCGGCTGCGGCACGTCCAGCACCACCGGGATGCCCGAGGGCTCCTTGGCGCCGGTCAGCCGGGCCAGCTCCTCGTCGGAGGACTTGATCTGGGCGGTGCGCGGGGAGATCCCGGCGTCCGACATCAGACGGGTCATGTCCCGCTTCTGGTCGGGCAGCACCAGGGTGACCACGCTGCCGGACTCGCCCGCACGGGCGGTACGGCCACCTCGGTGCAGGTAGTCCTTGTGGTCGGTCGGCGGGTCGACGTTGACGACGAGGTCGAGGTCGTCGATGTGGATGCCGCGCGCCGCGACGTTGGTGGCCACCAGCGCGGTGACCTCGCCCGTCTTGAACCAGTCCAGGGTCCGGTTGCGCTGCGGCTGCGAGCGCCCGCCGTGCAGGCCGGAGGCGCGGACGCCGTCCGCCAGGAGCTTCTTGACCATGCGGTCGACACCGCGCTTGGTGTCCACGAACATGATCACCCGGCCGTCGCGAGCGGCTATGCGCGTCGCCACGGCCTTCTTGTCGGTCTCGTCCATGACGTACAGGACGTGGTGCTCCATGGTGGTGACCGCACCGGCCGACGGGTCGACGGAGTGGCCGACCGGGTCGGTGAGGAACATCTTGACGAGCTTGTCGATGTTCTTGTCCAGCGTCGCCGAGAACAGCATCCGCTGGCCGTCCGACCGGACCTGCTTCAGCAGGGCGGTGACCTGCGGCATGAAGCCCATGTCGGTCATCTGGTCGGCCTCGTCGAGGACGGTGATCTCGACCTGCGAGAGGTCGGCGTCACCGCGCTCGATGAGGTCCTTCAGACGGCCGGGGGTGGCGACCAGCACCTCGGAGCCGCGGCGCAGGGCGCCCGACTGCCGGTTGATCGACATTCCGCCGACGACGGTGGCGATGCGCAGGTTGACGGCCGTGGCGTACGGGGCCAGCGCGTCGGTCACCTGCTGAGCGAGCTCGCGGGTCGGTACGAGGACCAGCGCGAGGGGAGCCTTGGGCTCCGCGCGGCGGCCCGCGATACGGGCCAGCAGCGCCAGGCCGAAGGCCAGCGTCTTGCCGGAACCGGTGCGGCCGCGGCCGAGCAGGTCACGGCCGACGAGCGAGTTCGGCAGCGTGGCGGACTGGATCGGGAACGGCGAGGTGACGCCTTGGGCGGCGAGGGTCTTCAGCAGCGCCTCGGGCATGTCCATGTCCTCGAACGCCTCGACCGGCGGGAGCGCCGGGGTCAGCGGTTCGGGCATGGTGAATTCCTGGGGCCTGGCCACGGGGGCGGACTTCTGCCGTCCCGCGCCAGCCTTCGGACGTCCCTGGGCCGCACCTCGGCCCCGGGTGGGGCGGCGGCTGGGTCGTGCGGAGCTGGAGCTGGTCATGCGGAAAACGCCCTCCTGAAACCGGCGGTGCAACAAGCAGTCGAAACAGCAGACAAGCCGGGGTCCGCACCTTCACGGTGCGGACCCCGGCGTGCTGATGACGTCAGTTGGCGGGGAGGATGTTCTCCGCCTGGGGGCCCTTCTGGCCCTGGGTGACGTCGAAGGACACGCGCTGGCCCTCCTGGAGCTCACGGAAGCCCTGGGTGGCGATGTTCGAGTAGTGGGCGAAGACGTCCGGGCCGCCACCGTCCTGCTCGATGAAGCCGAAGCCCTTTTCCGAGTTGAACCACTTCACGGTGCCAAGTGCCATTTTGAATCTCCTGAATAGGCGGCAAAGGGCCCCATCCGGAGATTCCGGCAAAACAATAAAAGCGCCTGTCGGAGCAATCCCGTCAGGCGCACATAAAGTTCATGGGTACCACAACTGCAACGAGCTCTAAGCTAGCACACGTCCGCGGGGGTGTGCGCCCGCGAGGGTGTGACCTGCGCCCTTCTCCTCGGGGAGCCCCGGCGGCGGTTGTCGGCGGCAGGGAAGGCGGGCGGAGCGCACAGGCCCCGCCCGACAAGGGTTCCGGGGCGTCCGGGCCCCTCCCGTCACCCGCCCGGCCCGGCCGCGGGGGACGTCCCGCGGCCGACGGAAAAAAATTCGTTCGGACGGTTGAGCGAAGGGTGAGCGGGCCGGGCGGCCCCGCCCGCCGGGGCCGGCCTGGAGCCGTTCGGGCCTAGAGCCGTTCGATGATCGTCACGTTGGCCTGGCCGCCGCCCTCGCACATGGTCTGGAGGCCGAAGCGGCCCCCCGTCCGCTCCAGCTCGTGCAGGAGCGTGGTCATCAGCTTCACGCCGGTCGCGCCGAGCGGATGGCCCAGGGCGATCGCGCCGCCGTTGACGTTGACCCGCTCCGGATCGGCCCCGGTCTCCTTCAGCCAGGCGAGGACCACCGGGGCGAAGGCCTCGTTGATCTCCACCAGGTCGATGTCCGCCAGGGACATGCCGGTCTTCTTCAGCGCGTACGCGGTGGCGGGGATCGGCGCCGACAGCATCCGGACGGGGTCCTCGCCGCGCACCGAGAGGTGGTGGATGCGGGCCCGGGGCCGCAGGCCGTGCTCCCGTACCGCCCGTTCGGAGGCGATCAGCATCGCCGCCGCGCCGTCGGAGACCTGGGAGGAGACGGCGGCCGTGATCGTGCCGCCCTCGACGACCGGCTTCAGGCCCGCCATCTTCTCCAGCGTCGTGTCCCGGCGGGGGCCCTCGTCCGCCGTCACGTCCCCGTACGCCACCGTCTCGCGGTCGAAGCGGCCCTCGTCGATCGCGCGCAGGGCCCGCCGGTGCGAGCGGAGGGCGAACTCCTCCATGTCCCGGCGGGAGATCCCCCACTTCTCGGCGATGAGCTGCGCGCCGTGGAACTGGTTCACGGGGGCGTCGCCGTAGCGCGCCCGCCAGCCCGCCGATCCGGCGTACGGCCCCTCGGTGAGGCCGAGGGGCTCCGCCGCCTGCCGCGAGGCGAAGGCGATCGGGATCATCGACATGTTCTGGGTGCCGCCCGCGACCACCAGGTCCTGGGTTCCGGAGAGCACGCCCTGCGCCGCGAAGTGCACCGCCTGCTGCGAGGAGCCGCACTGCCGGTCGACGGTGACCCCCGGCACCTCCTCCGGGAGGCCCGCCGCCAGCCAGGCGGTCCGGGCGATGTCGCCGGCCTGCGGGCCGACCGTGTCGAGGCAGCCGAAGACGACGTCCTCCACCGCCGACGGGTCGACGCCCGACCGCTCGACCAGTGCCTTCAGGACGTGCGCGCCCAGGTCGGCCGGGTGGACCGCCGACAGGCCGCCCTTGCGCCGTCCCACGGGGGTGCGTACGGCGTCGACTATGTAGGCCTCGGGCATCGGGACTCCTCTGGGTCGGTTACGTGCGCAGGGCGATCCCGTCCAGCACCATCGACAGGTACTGGCGGGCGATCTCCTCGGGACGGTGCAGGCCGCCCGGGCGGTACCAGGACGCCGCCACCCACACCGTGTCGCGCACGAAGCGGTAGGTGAGGCGGATGTCGAGGTCGGCGCGGAAGACCTTGGCCGCGACCCCCCGCTCCAGCGTCCCCAGCCACGCCTTCTCGAACTTCTGCTGCGAGTCGGAGAGGTAGTGGAAGCGGGGCTGTGCGGAGAGGGTGCGGGATTCCTTCTGGTAGATCGCGACGGCGGCGCGGTGCCGGTCGATCTCCCGGAAGGACTCGGTGACGAGGGCCTCGATGGTCTCCCTGGGGCCGAGTCCGGCGGCGAGGACGGTGTCGTAGCCCTCCCACAGCTCGGTCAGGAAGGCCGAGAGGATCTCGTCGAGCATCGATTCCTTCGAATCGAAGTGGTAGTAGAGGCTGCCGGCGAGCATCCCGGCGGCGTCGGCGATCTTGCGGACCGTGGTGGCGTTGTATCCCTGCGCGGCGAAGACCTCGGCGGCGACGGCGAGGAGTTCGCGGCGGCGCTCGGGCGAGGCGGTCACCTGCGGCTTCTTCGCGGCGGTCCGCTTCTTCCCGGCCGTGGGCCCGTTCTCGGCTGTCGGCTGGTTCGCGGCTTTCGGCTGGTTCGTTGGCACGCGCCCATTCTGGTCCTACGCGCGCTGGCTGCTGACCGAGACGGTCTCGCCCGTCATGTACGACGAGTAGCCGCTGGCCAGGAAGACGATGACGTTGGCGACCTCCCAGGGCTCGGCGTGGCGGCCGAAGGCCTCGCGGGCGGTGAGTTCGGCGAGCAGTTCCCCGCTGGTGACCTTCACCAGGTGCGGATGCATGGCCAGGCTCGGGGCGACGGCGTTGACGCGTACGCCGAACTCGGCCGCCTCCAGGGCCGCGCAGCGGGTCAGCGCCATCACCCCGGCCTTGGCGGCGGCGTAGTGGGCCTGGCCGGTCTGGGCGCGCCAGCCCACGACGGAGGCGTTGTTGACGACGACGCCGCCCCGGCCGGAGGCCCGGAACGAGCGCATCGCGGCGCGGGTGCAGCGGAAGGTCCCGTTCAGGGTGACGTCGAGGACGCGGGACCACTGCTCGTCGGTCATGTCGACGAGGGCTGCCGTGCCGCCGAGGCCGGCGTTGTTGACGACGGCGTCGAGGCGGCCGTGGGTCTGCTCGGCGAGCGCGAAGAGGGACCTCACCTGCTCCTCGTCGGTGACGTCGCAGGGCAGGGAGGTGACGCGGTCCGCGCCGAACTCGGCGGCGAGCGCGGTCTCGGTCTCCTTCAGGCGGCGTGCGTGGGCGTCGCCGATGACGATGCGGGCGCCCTCCTCCAGGAAGCGGCGGGCGGTGGCCCCGCCGATGCCGGCTCCGGCGGCGGCGGTGATGACGGCGGTGCGGCCGCTCAGCAGGCCGTGGCCGGGGACGTAGTCGGGCGCGGTCATGCACGTGCCTCCCGGGTTCCGGACCACGGTGCGAACTGCTCGACGCTGCTCATGGCCGTACGTTAACCTACCAAACACTTGTTAGGGAAGCATGTGCGGATGGAGGCGGACCTCTGATGGACCTGACCCAGACGGCGCGGACCCTGGCCTTCCGGGCGGAGGCCCGGGCCTGGCTCGCCGCCCACGTCCCGGAGGTCCCCCTGCCCTCCCTGGAGACGGCGGAGGGCTTCGCCGCCCACCGCGCGTGGGAGGCCCTGCTGCACGCGGACCGCTGGTCGGTGGTGTCCTGGCCCGAGGAGTACGGGGGCCGGGGCGCGGACCTCGTGCACTGGCTGGTCTTCGAGGAGGAGTACTGGGCGGCGGGCGCACCCGGCCGGGTCTCGCAGAACGGCATCAACCTGCTGGCCCCGACCCTCTTCGACCACGCGAGCGCGGAGCAGCGGGCGCGGGTGCTGCCCGCGATGGCGAGCGGCGCGGAGATCTGGGCGCAGGCCTGGTCGGAGCCGGAGGCGGGCTCCGACCTGGCGTCGCTGACCTCGCGGGCGGTCCGTACGGACGGCGGCTGGCTGCTGTCCGGACAGAAGACCTGGTCCTCGCGGGCCGCCTTCGCCGACCGCGCGTTCGGCATCTTCCGTACGGAGCCGGACCCGCCGAAGCCGCACCAGGGGCTGACGTACCTGATGTTCGACCTGCGGGCGCCGGGGGTGACGGTGCGGCCCATCGGGCGCCTGGACGGCAAGCCCGCCTTCGCGGAGCTGTTCCTCGACGGGGTGTTCGTGCCGGACCGGGACGTGATCGGGGAGCCGGGGCAGGGCTGGCGGATCGCCATGTCGACCACCGGCAACGAACGCGGCCTGACCCTGCGCGCTCCGGGCCGCTTCCTGGCGGCCGCGGACCGTCTGGTGGGCCTGTGGGAGGCGGCCGGCGATCCGGGGGACACGGCGCTGCGGGACCGGGTGGCGGACGCGGTCGTCGGGGCGCGCGCGTACGAGCTGTTCACCTGGGCGAACGCCTCGCGCTTCGCGGCGGGCCGGACGATCGGCGCCGAGTCCAGCCTGAACAAGGTGTTCTGGTCGCAGTACGACATCGCCCTGCACGAGACGGCGCTGGACCTGCTGGGGCCGGACGCGGAGCTGGCCGAGGGCGAGTGGGCCGAACCGTGGCTCTTCTCGCTGGCCGGGCCGATCTACGCGGGGACCAACGAGATCCAGCGCGACATCATCGCCGAGCGGCTGCTCGGCCTCCCGAAGGGCCGCCGCTGATGCGCTTCCTGCCGACCGACGAGCAGGCGGACTTCGCCCGTACGCTGCGCTCGCTGCTGGCCGCCGTCGACGTGCCGGGCGCGGTACGGGACTGGGCCGGCGGGCGGCACGGGCCCGGACGGGCGCTCTGGTCCGGGCTCGCGGACACGGGCCTGTTCGCGCTGGCCGTGCCGGAGGCGTACGAGGGTCTGGGGCCGCTCCCGTCGGAGCTGGCGCTGGGCTTCGTGGAGCTGGGCCGGGCGGGGGTGCCGGGGCCCGTGGTGGAGACGGCGGCCGCCTGCGTCCTGCTGGCGGCGCTGGACGAGCAGGCCCCGGCCGAACGGTTCCTTCCGGTGCTCGCCGGGGGCGGGGCCGCGGCGACGCTGACGCTGCCGGGCGGGAGCCCGTACGCCCTGGACGCGGACGCGGCCGCCTACTGCTTCACGGTGTCGGGGGCGGGCGAGCTCCGGCTGGCCGCGGGCGGCGGTCCGCTGCTGGCTTCGACGGACCCGGCCCGGCGGCTGTCCGTCCCGCCGACCGGGGGCGAACTCCTGGCCGCCGGGCCCCGGGTGCTGGAGGCGGCGCGGACGGCCGCGTGCTGGGCACGGCTGCTGACGGCGGCCCAGTGCCTGGGCGTCGGCGGGGCGCTGCTGGACCGGACGGTGGAGTACGCGAAGCAGCGCACCCAGTTCGGGGTGCCGATCGGCGGTTTCCAGGCGGTCAAGCACCGGCTGGCGGACACCCTGCTGGGGCTGGAGTTCGCCCGGCCGCTGGTGTGGGCGGCGGCGCTGTCGCTGGACCCGGCCGACGTGGCGGCGGCGAAGCTGACCGCCGGGGAGTCGGCGTACCGGGCGGCGATGACGGCGCTCCAACTGCACGGGGCGGTGGGTTACACGGAGGAGCTGGACCTGTCCCTGTGGCTGCGCAAGGCCCGCCCGCTGCGGGACGCGTGGGGGACGCCGTCGGCCTGCCGTGCGGAGGTCCTCGCGGCGCGCCGGAGGCGGTGAGGCGGGGGTGCCGCGGGCCGGGCTTCAGCGGCGCGGCGGGTCAGCGGAAGGCGTGCACGACCTCGATGCGGCCGACGATGTGCGCGTTGAACTCGGGCAGGTCCTCGGCGGGGACCCACAGCTCCAGGATCGTCTCGCCACCCGCCTGCCGGACCGGGTAGCGGGCCAGAAACGCGGAGTCGACCTCGAACCGGGTCACGAAGCCGGCGCCGTCGTGCGTGACGTTCCAGTCGCGGGCGATGCGGGTCGCGTAGTCCTCGTTGAGGACGGGGTAGAAGATCGGCTGCTCCGGGAGCCGCGGCGGCCAGGCCTTCCAGTCGGCGGCGCGGACCAGGTCGAGCTCGACGGGGCCCGTCGGGCGCCAGAGGGTGGTGGTGGACATCCGCCGAGGTTAGGGGGTGTCGCGCGGCCCGGCGAACGGGTTTCAGTACCGGGGCCTCCGCACCGAGTACCGGCTCAGGGCGGCCGTCTGGAGGACGAGCAGGGCGGCCGTGGCCACCGTCTGCCAGAGCGGCCGCGCCGGGCGCCCGCCGGGGGACCAGGCGGGGCCGTGGGGGTCGGCGGTCACCGTCAGCCGGGCGCCGACCGGCAGGTCGCTCGCCAGCGGGCCGGGCAGGTCGCGGCCGGACTCCGTACGCAGCCGCACCGACGGGGAGGATCCGGAGCCGTCCTCGGCCGTCGTGCGGGAGGTGACGACGGCCTGCTCCTCGCGGCCCCGCTCGTGCAGGACGTGGCGCTCCCAGGCGGCTCCCCCGGCCACCACGACCCCCACCGCGACGAGCGCGACGGCGGTGCGGGCGACGAACTCCGCACTGGTGCCGTGCGGTACGGCCGCTCCGATGACGAACACGGCGAGCAGCACCGGGATCCAGGGTCCCCCCGACCCGCGCAGCAGCAGGACGGCACCGAACTCGACTGCCAGGAGCAGGCAGTTGCGCAGCAGCAGGCCAGACATGGACACATCATGCACGCGCGGTACGGGGCCCGGCCCGGCGGGGCGACCCCCGGCCCGAAAACCGGTGGAGCCCCACTCCCGGAGGCCGTTACCGTGCTTCCGCCCGCAGTCGCCCCCGTCAAGGACGTGCCGTTGTACACCACGTGAGACCCCCCGAGCGCTGAACCGTCGCGCGTCGCACCTGTGCGCCGCGCTCCTTTTCGCTGCGGTCTTCTCACTGGAACCGGTGTACCTCTGTGTCCGAAACCTGGGCGGTCCTGCCCACCTGCCTGCCGACCCTCCTCCGCCGTTGCCACCGGTGCGCCTCCGGGCGCTTCCGGGCGGACGGGAAGTTCCGTCTCAACGCGCACCACAAGCTCCTCGACGCCTGGCTCCTCGCCCGGTGCGTCCGGTGCGGGGACACCACCCGGCTCACGGTCCTGGAGCGGGTGAACGTGCGGTCCGTACGGCCCGCGCTCCTGGACCTGCTGCACGGCAACGATCCGGGCCTGGCAGCCGAACTGCTCCAGGACCCGGCCGTACGGCGCCGCAACCGGGTCGCCCTCGACTGGGAGGGTGCCTGGCGCCTCGACACCGGCGCGCCGGACCGTCCGCGGCCGCCGGAGGGCGAGGCGGTCGAGGTGGCGGTCCGCTTCGCCGCCCCGATACCCGTGCGACCGGTGTCCCTGGTCGCCGAGGGGTTCGGCCTGTCGCGCGCCGGGGCCGAGGGGCTGCTCGCCGCCGGGAACCTCGTGTCGGCGGTCCGCCTGACCGGTCGGCGCTCGGGCGACTTCGCCTTCACGTTCAAGCGCTGAGCCCTCGCGGCCCCGGGCCCGTCCGGCGATATTCGATCGCCCGGACGGGCCACACCCCCTAGAGTCACCGTCAAGGGCGGGGTCGTAGCACAGAGGTAGTGCGCCTACACAGCATGGAGGAGGACGCCGGTTCGAATCCGGCCGCCCCGCCCCCCATTCCTTTCGGCTTCCTCTCGGCCGCCGCGCCCCGCTACGTGGCCGCCACCCAGCCCGCGGCGGCCGCCAGCGCGCTGGCCCCGGCCGGCAGCGGCAGGCCCAGGAAGCCGTGGAAGACCCCCGGATGGAGCTGGACGGCGCAGTCCACGCCGGCCGCCCCGAGGCGGCGCGCGTACGCCAGGCCCTCGTCCCGCAGTACGTCGCAGTCGGCGAGGACGATCAACGTACGGGGCAGGCCCGCCAGTTCGGCGTCGGGTGCGCGCAGCGGCGAGACGTGCGGGTGGACCGGGTCGCCGCCGTAGCAGTCCCAGTACCAGGCCATGTGGGCGGCGGTGTGGAAGTACCCCGTCCCGTACGCCGCGACCGACCCCGTGGCCGCCGACGCGTCCAGCGGCGGGTAGAACAGCAGCTGTCCCGCCACCAGTCCGGGCGCCCGCAGTGCGGTCACGGCGGCCAGGTTGCCGCCACTGGAGTCCCCCGCCACCACGACCCGTTCCGCGGCGCAGGCGAGCGCGGGTGCTTCGGAGCGGGCCCACAGCAGTACCGTCAGCGCGTCGTCGGCCGCCGCCGGCCAGGGGTGTTCGGGGGCGAGCCGGTAGTCGGCCGAGACGACGACCGCGCCCGAGGCCGCGGCCAGCCGCCGGCACAGCGCGTCATGGGTGTCGAGGCCGCACATCACCCAGCCACCGCCGTGGAGGAAGACGACGAGGGGCCGGCCGCCGGCGCCCGGCGCCGGATCGTACACGCGGACCGGGACGTCCGCGGCGGAGGTGTCGTACACCGAGGCGACCTGCGGGCCCCGGGGGCCGGGGACGGCCGCCGCCCGCAGGGCCGCCGCGTCGCCGGGGCCGGGGAAACCGGCGGCCATCGCGTCGCACAGCTGCCGGGCCGCCGGGGAGAGCGGGTCGCCCGCACCGGCGCTCATCGGGCCGTCATCCCGCCGTCGACGGTGAACTCGGCGCCCGTCAGGTACGAGGAGGCGTCCGAGCAGAGGAAGCGGACGAGTTCCCCGACCTCCTCCGGCCGCCCCATCCGGCCCAGGGGGACGTGCGACCAGTCCCGGCCCTCGACCGACCCGGCGACCATCGGGGTGTCGATCGCCCCGGGGTGCACGGAGTTGACCCGGATCCGGTCCCGGGCCAGGTCCAGGGCCGCCGAGCGGGTCAGCCCGCGCAGCGCGAACTTGGTGGAGCCGTAGGCGGCGTGGCCCGGTATCCCGACCAGTCCGGCGGTGGAGGAGATGTTGACGATCGAGCCGCCGCCCGCGGCCCGCAGCACCGGAGCCACCGCCTGGATGCCGAGGAACGGGCCCAGCAGGTTGACCCGCAGCAGCGCCTCGAAGTCCTCGGCCGTCTGCCGCTCCACGTGGGCGGTGCGCCACAGGGCCGCGTTGTTGACCAGTGCCGAGACCGTGCCGAAGGCCTCGACGGCCGCCTGCACCACCCCGGCCCAGGACGCGGCGTCGGCCACGTCGTGCCGTACGAACAGCCCCTGCCCGCCGAGCCCGGCGGCCACCTCCCGGCCCTCCTCCTCGCGCACGTCGGTGACGACGACCCGCGCACCGCCCTCCGCGCACAGCAGGGCCTCGGCGGCGCCCTGGCCGCGTCCGGCGCCGGTGATGACGACGACCTTCCCGTCCAGCGTGATCACGGCTCAGCCCTCCAGGGCGCGGAAGTGCGGGATGACCTTCTCGCCCCATTGGCGGATGGTCTCCATGCAGGCCTCCTGCGGGACGGTGCCCATCTGGATCAGGCACATGACCTCGTCGACGCCGATCTCGCGCAGCCGCTCCACGTAGGCGACGGCCGTCCCGGCGTTCCCGTAGGCATGGTCGGCGTTGTAGGTGCCGGTGTCGACGGGGCGGGCCGGCACGTTCGCCTCGTGCAGGCGGGCGACGAGTTCCTCCCGGCCCCTGGCGAGGGCTCCCGCGTGTTCCTCGGCGGAGGTGTCCTCGGCGTACCCGGTGGGTGCGGGGCCGCCGCCGTACCAGTGCGCGATGGACTCGGCGAAGAAGCGCTGCCCCCGGGTGCCCAGGCGCAGCGCCCGCTCGGCGTCGTCGAGGACGATGGTCGGGCAGAGGGCCGAGAAGTGGTCGTTGACCACGGTGGAGACGAACCGGCCGCCGTCACGGGCCGCGACGGCCCCGTCGTAGACCGTGCGCATCGCGCGTACGTCGTCGGCGCCCGCGAAGCCCATCACCAGGGCGCCGATGCCCAGTTCGGCGGCGAGCCTGAGGGTGTCGTGCCTGGAGCAGGCCATGAAGAGCGGCGGGTGCGGGTCCTGGACCGGGCGGGGCAGGATCGCGCCGGGCCCGATGTCGAGGGAGCCGTGCCACTCGAACTCCGGCTCCCGCCAGGCGGCGGCGAAGATCCGCAGCGCCTCCTCCGTCTGCGGCTGCGTGTCCTCGGGCCGCACCCCGAACATGGACATCTCCCGGCGGGTGGCGCCCCGCCCCGCCCCGATGTCGACGCGGCCGCCGGAGAGGACGTCGAGCATCGCGGCGCGTTCGGCGACGCGGACCGGGTGCTGGTAGCCGAAGGGCATGGTGACCACGCCGTGGCCGATGCGGATCGTCCGCGTCCGGGCGGCGACCCAGGTCAGGAAGATCTCCGATGCGGTCAGGTGCGCGTACTGGGTGAGGGCGTGGTGCTCGACGGCCCAGATCCGGTCGAAGCCCATCTCCTCGGCGAAGACGGCCTGTTCGACGCAGTCGTGGAGGACCCGGCGCTCCCGTTCCGGGGTCGGGTCGACGAGCTGCGCCTCGAAGATCATCGAGAACTTCACGGAGCCTCCGGATTTCCTGGATGTATTTCGATTAGAAATATTCCTAGCAGTCATGGCCTGTCGGGGGAAGGGCCGTCGCGGACACCGGTCGTAGACTGCGCTGCGTGGCAGACGAGACGAACAGGCGCACGCTCCCCGCGACCAGCTGGGCGGTGCTCGGGCTGCTGTCCTTCGGGGAGGAGCTGTCCGGCTACGACCTGAAGAAGTGGTCGGACCGGTCCTTGAAGTTCTTCTACTGGAGCCCCTCCTTCAGCCAGATCTACAGCGAGCTCAAGCGGCTGGAGGGTGCGGGGTACGCCTCCTCGCGCCTGGTCGCCCAGGAGACCGGCACCCGCGACAAGCGCGTCTACCGGATCACCGGGGACGGCATGGCGGCCGTACGCGAGTGGGCCCGGGAGGCAGCCGTCGACCCGCCCGTCCTGAAGCACGGGCCGATGCTCCGGCTGTGGCTGGGCCACCTGCTGGAACCCGCCCAGATGCGCGAGGTCCTCGTCCGGCACCAGGAGTTCGCGGAGGACATGCGGCTGCGCGCGGTCGCCGACGCGCAGAGCGCGCAGGGAGAGCCCGCGTGGGCCTACCCCGCCCTCACCCTCAAGTGGGCCGAGCGGTACTACGCCTCCGAGCGCGACCTCGCGGCCGCCATGCTCGACGACATCGAGGCGGCGGCGGCCGAGCGGGCCGACCGCCCGTAACGGCGCCGGGGGCGCGGCCCGTGGCGGTCACCCCTCCGCCCCGGGATGCGCACGGATGTTCACCGGCGCCGGCCGGCGCGTCCTCCCGTACCCTCGGCCCCATGACGGGCAGTGCGATGGACCTCCGCAAGGTCGAGGAAACGGCTCCGGCGCTCGTGAGCCTGTACAAGAGCGCCGGGGTCTCCCTGCGCAAGTACGGCCTGGAGGGCGGGCGCGCCTCGGTCTACCTGGTCCTCGACTACTCGGGGTCGATGCGCCCGTACTACGACGACGGCAGCGTCCAGGCCCTCGCCGACCGGGTGCTGGGGCTGTCGGCGCATCTGGACGACGACGGGCGCGTCCCGGTCGTCTTCTTCTCCACCGAGGTCGACGCGGTGGAGGAGGTCTCCCTCGCCGGGCACGAGGGCCGGGTCACCGAGATCGCCTCACGGCTCGGTCACATGGGCAAGACGGCCTACCACGCGGCGATGGACGCGGTGATCGACCACTACCTGGACTCGGGAGCCACGCGGCCCGCCCTCGTCGTGTTCCAGACGGACGGCGGGCCGATCAACAAGCTCGCGGCGGAGCGGTACCTCTGCAAGGCGGCCCGGCTGCCGCTCTTCTGGCAGTTCGTCGGCTTCGGCAACACCCGCAGCTCGCAGTTCGACTTCCTGCGCCGGCTGGACGAGCTGCCGGTCCCGGGCCGGCGCGTCGTGGACAACGCGGGCTACTTCCACGCCGGCCCCGACCCGCGCTCCGTCGCGGACTCGGAACTGTACGACCGGCTCGTCGGGGAGTTCCCCGCCTGGCTGCACGCGGCCCGGCGGCTGGGCATCACGGTGGCCTGAGGGGTTTCATGGCGGCATGACGATCACCAACTGGGCGGCCTTCGAGAAGGCAGAGCCGGAGTTCGCGACGGCGGTCCGGAACCGCTTCGCGCAGTACCCGCACCACGTCCTGGCCACCCTCCGCAAGGACGGGTCCCCCCGGGTGGCCGGACTGAACGTCGACATCCGCGGCGGGGAGCTGTGGCTCGGCATGATGCCGGGCTCGATGAAGGCCAGGGACCTCCAGCGCGACCCGCGCTTCGCCCTGCACACCAACCCGGGCGCGGGCGAGACGATGCCGGACGGGGACGTACGGGTCTCCGGGCGGGCGGTCGAGGTCATCGACCCGCCCGAGCTGCACCGGTACGCGGAGGAGACGGCCTCGGAGTCCCCGCACCCCTTCCACCTCTTCCACGCCGACCTGACGGAGGTCGTCCACATCGGCGTGGCGGGCGAGGACCTGGTGGTGCGGTCGTGGACCCCGGCGGGCGGTCTGCGCACCATCCGCCGGGGCAACGACGACGAGCCGGCCCGGGAGGAGCCGAGGGACCCGGCCGACGGGTGACCGCCGGCCGGGCCGGAGACCGCCTAGCTGAGCGGCGGGAGCGGCGGAAGGATTCCTCCGGTCCCGGTCCCGGTCCCGGTCCCCAGTACGGAGGGGTCCACCTCCACCCGGTTCCGGTCGATGTTGATCGTCACCCCGCCGTACGAGGCGTCGTGGTCGCCGCGGAACTGGTGGGCCCGGCGCGGCCCGGCCCACTGGGCGGTGTTCTTCGGCAGGCCCATGTCGGCGTCGGAGACGGAGGCCGTCCCGTTCCACCGGGCGACCCACAGCACGTCGGGCATGGCCTCGCGGGCCTGCTGGTAGTGGGCGCTCAGGGCCTTGACCCCGGAGCTCGCCGAGACGTAGGCGGCGGACAGGTAGCGCAGTTCGTGCAGCCGGACCGTCCAGGCGGTCAGGTAGGCGACGACCGGGGCGTCCCAGGTGGCGCGGTCCGAGTAGTTCTCCAGGTCGTTGTAGAGGACGGTGCCCTCGGGCAGGCCCAGCGACCGGGCCGCGGCGACCGCGCCGTCCGCGGCGGAGCGGCCCTGCGCGTCCGCCTCGGAGGGATCGGTGGACAGGCCGGTGCTGGCACTGTGCCAGGGCTGCGGACCCACCCAGATCGGCATCAGGTGCCAGCCGGCCTGGGCCTGCTTGCGCACCCAGCCGGCGGTGAGCTGCGGCTGGGCGCAGGCGCGGGCGCGGCCCCCGATGTAGATGCCGACCGCGCCGAAGGGGGAATCGGCCCGCCACGTGTCCATGGACCGCTGGGTGGGCGCGGTGCAGGCGTCGAAGCCCTGGCCGGTGAAGGGCTCCTGGGCGGTGCGGAGCGCCGGGAGCGCGAGGGCGGCGGTCGCGGGCGGCGGACCGGCGGGGCCCGCGGCGGCCGCGCCGGCGACGGTACGGGCCCGGGCCAGGACCGCCCGTACGGTGTCGGGCGCGAGCCCGTAGGAGACGGTGGCCATGATCCCGGAGCGGCGCAGGGCGTAGCGCAGCTCGTTGCTGTCGGAGCGGGGCGGGACCTCGGGCAGGGCCTTCACGGACTCCGCGGCGACGGTCGGTACGTCGGCGCGCGGCGGGGCTCCGTCGAGGGGTTCGAGGTGCAGGGTGTCGGCCCGGCGGACGGCCGCCCGGCCGGTGCAGTCGGCCTGGGTCCCGGCGTGGCCGAGGTACAGGGTGGGCAGGTCGAGGCGCAGGCAGGCGCCGGGGTTCCGGTCGAGGTCGACGACCCGCCAGTCGGCGGGGACGGAGAGCCGCAGCCCGCGGTAGTCGACGGTCCTGCCGTCGCCGGCGGCGTTCGGGGTGGCGGTGGCGGTGGTGAGCGGGAGGGGGAACAACAGGGCGGCTCCGAGGAGGCCGCTCAGCAGCGTTCGGGTGGGGGCCATGGTGCCGATAGGTACCAGACGGCGGCGCGGGCGCCGTGCTGGCGGGGCGGGGCGCGCCGGGGCCGACGACGGAGCGGTACGCGCGCGGCGCGTGCGGCGGCCGGCGCGAGTGCGACGCTGTGGCCGTCGCCGGCCCTGCTGGCAGGCGCCTACCTGACGGGCCGGCCGGTGACCCGGGCGCGGGGGCGGCGCTGTGACGGCGGGGCCGGCGCCCGGCGGAGGCGGGCGGCCCCCGACTCCTCACGGGCCTGGCGAACTGTTCCCCCCGCCCCCGGCCGGGCCGGCAAGCTCCCCTACGAGTTCGCGCCCGATGCCTGGCCTGACGCCTGACGCCTGACCCGGCCCCGAACGCCACAGCGCCCGCCAACCCTGGTCGGGGACATGGC
>NZ_JBHXSY010000001.1:212002-375242 GCF_042715295.1 Streptomyces sp. NPDC058701
GGCGGGCGCTGTGTCGGGGTTTCCGTACACCGTTGTACGGACCGTATGAGGGGTCCCGCCCTTTGCGGGGCGAGGGGCCGACGGCCGGAGGCCGGCGCAGCCGGGCGAAGCCCGGGAGGCCGCCTGCGGCCGAGCGGTGCGAGCCCGGCATCCCAGAGTGGTCATGGCGGGCGCTGTGTCGGGGTTTCCGTACACCGTTGTACGGACCGTATGAGGGGTCCCTCCGGGGAGGGGGCCCGGCGGCCCGTGGGCCGCCGGGGTGGGGCGGGTCAGACGGTGATGGAGCGGTCCGTCGGCTTGACCGGGTACGGCAGGGCGCTGGCGCCGGTCAGGAACCGGTCCACGCCGCGGGCGGCCGAGCGGCCCTCCGCGATGGCCCACACGATGAGCGACTGGCCGCGGCCGGCGTCACCGGCGACGAAGACGCCGTCGACGTTGGTCGCGTAGGCCGCGTCGCGCTCGATGTTGCCGCGCGCGTCCAGCGCCAGGCCGAACTGCTGGACCAGGCCGTTCTCCTGGTCCGTGCCCGTGAAGCCCATCGCCAGGGTGACCAGCTGCGCCGGGAGGACGCGCTCGGTGCCGGGCTTCGGAGTGAGCTTGCCGTCGACGAACTCCACCTCGGTGAGGTGCAGCGACTGGACGTTGCCGTCCTCGTCGCCCTCGAAGTGGGTGGTGGAGACGGAGTAGACCCGCTCGCCGCCCTCCTCGTGGGCCGAGGTGACCTTGTACAGCATGGGGAACGTCGGCCACGGCTGGTGCGCGGCCCGCTCCTCCGACGGGCGCGGCATGATCTCCAGCTGCGTGACCGAGGCCGCGCCCTGGCGGTGGGCGGTGCCCACGCAGTCCGCGCCGGTGTCGCCGCCGCCGATGACGACGACGTGCTTGCCCTCGGCCGTGATGGGGGGCGCCATGAAGTCGCCCTCCTGCACCTTGTTCGCGAGCGGCAGGTACTCCATCGCGAAGTGGATGCCGTTCAGCTCGCGGCCCGGGACCGGGAGGTCGCGGGAGACCGTGGCGCCCGCCGCGATGACCACCGCGTCGAACCGCTTGCGGAGGTCGGTGGCGGTGATGTCGCGGCCGACCTCGATGCCGGTGCGGAACTTGGTGCCCTCCGCGCGCATCTGCTCGATGCGGCGGTTGATGTGCACCTTCTCCATCTTGAACTCGGGGATGCCGTAGCGCAGCAGCCCGCCGACGCGGTCGGCGCGCTCGTACACCACGACCGTGTGCCCGGCCCGGGTCAGCTGCTGGGCCGCGGCGAGGCCCGCCGGGCCGGAGCCGATGACGGCGGCGGTCTTGCCCGAGAGCCGCTCGGGCGGCTGCGGGGTCACGTTGCCGTTGTCCCACGCCCGGTCGATGATCGAGACTTCGACGTTCTTGATCGTGACGGCCGGCTGGTTGATGCCGAGCACGCACGCCGACTCGCAGGGAGCCGGGCACAGGCGCCCGGTGAACTCCGGGAAGTTGTTCGTGGCGTGCAGGCGCTCGGACGCCGCCGTCCAGTCCTCGCGGTACGCGAAGTCGTTCCACTCCGGGATCAGGTTCCCGAGCGGGCAGCCGTTGTGGCAGAACGGGATGCCGCAGTCCATGCAGCGGCCGGCCTGCTTGCTGATGATCGGGAGCAGCGAGCCCGGAACGTAGACCTCGTTCCAGTCCTTGAGGCGGTCGGCCACCGGACGGGTACAAGCGGTCTCGCGCGCTGTGGTGAGGAAGCCCTTCGGGTCAGCCATGGGTCGCCGCCTCCATCATCTTCTCAGTGGTCTCGGACTCCGAGAGTCCGGCCAGCTCAGCGGCGTCCTTGGCGGCGAGCACTGCCTTGTACGTGGTCGGGATGATCTTGCTGAATCGATCCGCCGCGGCGGGCCAGTCAGCGAGGAGCTTCGCGGCCACGGTCGAGCCGGTCTCCTCCTCGTGGCGGCGCACCACATCGTGCAGCCACTGCTTGTCCGTGTCGGACAGGTCGGTCTCGACGGCTCCCGCGTTGCCGACGTTGACGTTGGCGGGGTCGAGGTCGATGACGTACGCGACGCCTCCCGACATGCCGGCCGCGAAGTTGCGGCCCGTCTCGCCGAGGACCACGGCCCGGCCGCCGGTCATGTACTCGCAGCCGTGGTCGCCCACGCCCTCCGAGACGACGAGCGCGCCGGAGTTGCGGACGCAGAAGCGCTCGCCGGTGCGGCCGCGCAGGAACATCTCGCCGCCGGTCGCGCCGTAGCCGATCGTGTTGCCGGCGATCGTCGAGTACTCGGCGAGGTGGTCGGCGCCGCGGTCCGGGCGGACCACGATCCGGCCGCCCGAGAGGCCCTTGCCGACGTAGTCGTTGGCGTCGCCCTCCAGGCGGAGCGTGATGCCCTTCGGGACGAAGGCGCCGAAGGACTGGCCGGCCGAACCGGTGAAGGTCAGGTCGATGGTGTCGTCGGGCAGGCCCGCGCCGCCGAACCTCTTCGTGACCTCGTGGCCGAGCATCGTGCCGACGGTCCGGTTGATGTTGCGGATCGCGACCCGGGCGCGCACCGGCTGGGCCTGCTCGGCCGCGTCGGCGTTCAGCGCGTCGGCGGCGAGCTTGATCAGCTCGTTGTCGAGGGCCTTCTCCAGACCGTGGTCCTGCTCGATGAGGGCGTGGCGGACCGCGCCCTCGGGCAGCTCGGGCACGTAGAAGAGCGGCTCCAGGTCGAGGCCCTGGGCCTTCCAGTGCGTGACGGCCTTGGTGGTGTCGAGGAGTTCGGCGTGGCCGACGGCCTCCTCGATCGTGCGGAAGCCCAGCTCGGCGAGGATCTCGCGGACCTCCTCGGCGATGAACTCGAAGAAGTTGACGACGAACTCGGGCTTGCCGGAGAACCGGTCGCGCAGGACCGGGTTCTGCGTGGCGATGCCGACCGGGCAGGTGTCCAGGTGGCAGACGCGCATCATGACGCAGCCGGAGACGACGAGCGGCGCGGTCGCGAAACCGAACTCCTCGGCGCCGAGCAGCGCGGCGATGACCACGTCGCGGCCGGTCTTGAGCTGGCCGTCCGTCTGGACCACGATGCGGTCGCGCAGCCCGTTGAGCAGCAGCGTCTGCTGGGTCTCGGCCAGGCCGAGCTCCCAGGGACCGCCCGCGTGCTTCAGCGAGGTGAGCGGCGAGGCGCCCGTACCGCCGTCGTGGCCGGAGATGAGGACGACGTCCGCGTGGGCCTTGGAGACGCCCGCCGCGACCGTGCCGACGCCGACCTCGGACACGAGCTTCACGTGGATGCGCGCGGCCGGGTTGGCGTTCTTGAGGTCGTGGATCAGCTGAGCCAGGTCCTCGATGGAGTAGATGTCGTGGTGCGGCGGCGGGGAGATCAGGCCCACGCCGGGAGTGGAGTGCCGGGTCTTGGCGACCCACGGGTAGACCTTGTGGCCGGGCAGCTGGCCGCCCTCGCCGGGCTTGGCGCCCTGCGCCATCTTGATCTGGATGTCGTCCGCGTTGACCAGGTACTCGCTCGTCACGCCGAAGCGGCCGGAGGCGACCTGCTTGATGGAGGAGCGGCGCGCCGGGTCGTACAGGCGGTCCGGGTCCTCGCCTCCCTCACCGGTGTTGGACTTGCCGCCCAGCTGGTTCATGGCGATGGCGAGGGTCTCGTGGGCCTCGCGCGAGATCGAGCCGTACGACATGGCGCCGGTGGAGAAGCGCTTGACGATGTCGGCGACCGACTCGACCTCGTCGACGGAGATCGGCGGACGGGCCGCCGCGCCCTCGGTCTTGAAGCCGAAGAGCCCGCGGAGCGTCATGAGGCGCTCGGACTGCTCGTTCACCCGGTCCGTGTACTGCTTGAAGATGTCGTACCGGCGGTTGCGCGTGGCGTGCTGGAGTCGGAAGACCGTCTCCGGGTCGAACAGGTGCGGCTCGCCCTCGCGGCGCCACTGGTACTCGCCGCCGATCTCCAGCGCGCGGTGCGTGGCCGCGATGCCGGAGGCCGGGTAGGCCTTGGCGTGGCGCGCGGCCACCTCCTTGGCGATGACGTCCAGGCCGGCGCCGCCGATCTTGGTGGCGGTACCGCTGAAGTACGCCCCGACGAACTCCTCGTTCAGGCCGACGGCCTCGAAGACCTGGGCGCCGCGGTAGGAGGCGACGGTGGAGATGCCCATCTTGGACATGACCTTCAGGACGCCCTTGCCGAGCGCGTAGATCAGGTTCTTGATGGCCTGCTCCGGCTCCAGGCCGGACAGGAAGGTACCGGCGCGCAGCAGGTCCTCGACGGACTCCATGGCGAGGTACGGGTTGACCGCGGCCGCGCCGTAGCCGATGAGCAGCGCGACGTGGTGGACCTCGCGGACGTCGCCGGCCTCGACCAGCAGGCCCACCTGGGTGCGCTGCTTGGTGGCGATGAGGTGGTGGTGCACGGCGGAGGTGAGCAGCAGCGACGGGATCGGCGCGTGCTCGGCGTCCGAGTGGCGGTCGGAGAGGACGATCAGGTGCGCGCCGTTCGCGATGGCCGCGTCGACCTCGCCCCGGATCTCGTCCAGGCGGGCGGCCAGCGTCTCGCCGCCGCCGGAGACCCGGTAGAGGCCGGAGAGCGTGGCGGCCTTCATGCCCGGCATGTCGCCGTCGGCGTTGACGTGGATGAGCTTGGCCAGCTCGTCGTTGTCGATCACCGGGAAGGGCAGGGTCACGCTGCGGCAGGACGCGGCGGTCGGCTCCAGCAGGTTGCCCTGGGGGCCGAGCGAGGACAGGAGCGAGGTGACGAGCTCCTCGCGGATGGCGTCCAGCGGCGGGTTGGTGACCTGCGCGAACAGCTGCGTGAAGTAGTCGAAGAGCAGCCGGGGCCGCTCGGACAGCGCCGCGATCGGGGAGTCCGTACCCATGGAGCCCAGCGGCTCGCCGGCGGTACGGGCCATCGGCGCGAGGATGACGCGCAGCTCTTCCTCGGTGTAGCCGAAGGTCTGCTGGCGGCGGGTGACCGAGGCGTGGGTGTGCACGATGTGCTCGCGCTCGGGCAGGTCCGTCAGCTCGATCTCGCCGGTCTCCAGCCATTCGGCGTACGGAGCGGCGCCGGCCAGCCCGGCCTTGATCTCGGAGTCCTCGATGATCCGCTTCTGGGCGGTGTCGACGAGGAACATCTTGCCGGGCTGCAGGCGGCCCTTGCGGACGACCTTGGCCGGGTCGATGTCGAGCACGCCGACCTCGGAGCCGAGGACGACGAGACCGTCGTCGGTGACCCAGTAGCGGCCGGGGCGCAGGCCGTTGCGGTCGAGGACCGCGCCGACCTGGGTGCCGTCGGTGAAGGTGACGCAGGCCGGCCCGTCCCAGGGCTCCATCTGCGTGGAGTGGTACTTGTAGAACGCGCGCAGCGCCGGGTCCATGGAGGTGTGGTTCTCCCACGCCTCCGGGATCATCATCAGGACGCTGTGCGGCAGGGAGCGCCCGCCGAGGTGGAGCAGCTCCAGGACCTCGTCGAAGGAGGCCGAGTCGGAGGCGTCCGGGGTGCAGATCGGGAAGATGCGCTCCAGGGCGCCGTCGCCGAACACTCCGGAGGCCAGCTGGGACTCGCGGGCCTTCATCCAGTTGCGGTTGCCCTTGACCGTGTTGATCTCGCCGTTGTGCGCGACGAAGCGGTACGGGTGGGCGAGCGGCCAGGACGGGAAGGTGTTCGTCGAGAACCGGGAGTGGACCAGGGCGAGCGTCGACGCGAAGCGACGGTCGGAGAGGTCCGGGAAGAAGGGCTCCAGCTGGCCGGTGGTCAGCATGCCCTTGTAGACGATGGTGCGCGCGGAGAGCGACGGGAAGTACACCCCGGCCTCGCGCTCGGCGCGCTTGCGCAGCACGAACGCCTTGCGGTCCAGCTCGATGCCGGTGCTGCCGTTGCTGACGAACAGCTGGGAGAAGGCCGGCATGGTGGCGCGGGCGCCGTTGCCGAGCAGGTCGGGGGTGACGGGCACCTCGCGCCAGCCGAGGACCGTGAGGTCCTCCTCGGCGGCGATGGCCTCGATCCGCGCGACGGCCTGTGCGGAGCCGTCGGCGGGCAGGAAGGCGATGCCGACGGCGTACGCGCCGGCTTCGGGGAGCTCGAACCCGGCCACCTCGCGCAGGAACGCGTCCGGCACCTGGGAGAGGATTCCGGCGCCGTCGCCCGAGTCGGGCTCGGAGCCCGTCGCGCCGCGGTGCTCGAGGTTCCGCAATACGGTCAGCGCCTGCTCGACCAGCGTGTGGCTGGCCTCGCCGCTGAGGTTGGCCACAAAGCCGACGCCGCAGGCGTCGTGCTCGTTGCGCGGGTCGTACATGCCCTGCTGGGCGGGGCGACCGTCCATGGGCGACCAGGCGGTGGTGCTGGGGCCGGTCGCGGAGTGCGTGGATGCGGAACGCATCGGCTCTCCCGTCGTCGTCGTGGCATATGTGCATAAGCCGAGGGACGACGTTGGCCCTCTGCGAAATTTCGTGCAGATTACATGATGACGACAATCCCGAGAAGCGGATATGCCATTCCAGCATGCGGACAGTGCACGGGCAGAAAAGTGGGGACCTTGGCGGGCGAATCAGCGTGCGATCACGGGCCGAAGATCCCGGCGCGAGGGGCATCGTTGCCCCTGGGCGCCACCCGGCAGGGGCCGGGGGACGCCATGGTGTGATGCCCGGCGGACACGGAAGCGAAACCGCCGAGTAACGAACTACTTATGTCGCGTACTGCATAGTGTCTCATTCCCTGCGCGGTCAGCCTACGGCTCCACCGATCCAGGTTCCCAGGATGTACGTCACACCCGCGGCCGCGCCACCCAGGACGAGCTGGCGCAGCCCGCTGTACCACCAGGACCTGGCCGTGACCCGGGAGACGACCGCCCCGCAGGCGAACAGCCCCACCAGGGCGAGCAGCACCGCCGGCCACAGCGAGACCGCCCCGAGCAGGTACGGCAGCACGGGCAACAGCGCACCCAGTGCGAAGGAGCCGAACGAGGACACCGCCGCGACCGTCGGGGACGGCAGGTCCTCGGGGTCGATCCCGAGCTCCTCGCGGGCGTGGATCTCCAGCGCCTGCTCGGGGTCCCGGGAGAGCTGCATGGCCACCTCGCGGGCGAGGGAGGGGTCGACGCCGCGCGAGACGTAGAGCTCCGCCAGCTCCTCCATCTCGTCGACGGGGTGCTTGCGCAGCTGCTGGCGCTCCACGTCGAGCTCGGCGAGTACCAGCTCGCGCTGCGAGGCCACCGAGGTGTACTCGCCGGCCGCCATCGAGAACGCGCCGGCCGCGAGGCCCGCCAGCCCGGTGATCGCCACGACGTGCGGGGCGACGGCGCCGCCGGCGACGCCGGTCATCAGGGCGAGGTTGGACACCAGCCCGTCCATGGCACCGAAGACCGCCGGGCGCAGCCATCCGCCGTTGACGTCGCGGTGGGTGTGGTTGTCGCGGTGGGCGGTGTGCAGCGGTGCTTCGGTGTCGATGATGGACATGGCGGTGCTCTTCTCCCCTTTTGTACGAGTGGGTACGCGAAGTCGACGCGCAGCCGACGCGCGGACACCCACTCCCCCTGAACACCTCGAACCTACGCACGATTTTTGCCGCCCGCCAGCAAGGAAGGCCGTACTTACCTGCGGTTTTGCGGCTCGGCGACCGGGTGACGAGAGCCCGCGCGGGGTGTTTCGCGGCGAGCGACAAACCAGATGTCATGGCACAAATCCCCCAAGGGCTCATCATGAGTCCCATCAAATGGAGAGGCGCGCCATGGAGCTGATTGCATGCAATCCGCAGGTCCTCCTCGAACGGGCCAGGGGTGCTCTTCTGGGACTCGCGGTGGGTGACGCGCTGGGCGCCCCCGCGGAGAACATGAAACCGTCGGAGATCCGGGCCAGGTGGGGCCGCATCGAAGGCTTCGTGTCGGACGACCCGGCGGGCACCGACGACACCGAGTACGCGATCTTCTCCGGGCTCCTGCTGGCCCGGCACGGTACGGCGCTCACCGTCGCCCACGTGGAGCGGGCCTGGCACCACTGGATCGCGGACCTCGACGAGGGCCCCTTCCGCGGCGCGGGCTTCTCGGAGCGCGGCACGCTGGAGAACCTCCGCCGGGGCCTCGCGGCCCCCATCTCCGCGCAGCACCGGCACGCCTGGTCGGACGGGCTGGCGATGCGGGCGGCCCCCTTCGGGGTCTTCGCGGCCGGCCGCCCGGCCGAGGCGGCGCGGCTCGTCGCGATCGACGGCTGCGTGAGCCACGACGGGGAGGGCATCTACGGCGGCCAGGCCGTCGCGGCGGGCGTCGCGGCGGCCATGGCCGGCGGCTCCCCGGCCTCCGTGGTCTCGGCGGCCCTGTCGGTCATCCCCTCCGACTCCTGGACGGCCCGCTCCCTGCGGCGCGCGGTGACCGCCGCCCCGCGCGGCGAGCGGGCCGTACGCTCGGCCGTCGTCATCGGCGGCTACCCGTGGACGGACCTGGCGCCCGAGGCGGTGGGCCTGGCCTTCGGCGCGTTCGCCGCGTGCGGGGGCGACTTCGCCGCCTCCGTCCTGACCGCCGTGAACATGGGGCGCGACGCGGACACCACGGCGGCGGTCGCGGGCGCGCTGGCCGGCGCCATGTCGGGCGCCGAAGCGATCCCCGCCGCCTGGGCGTCGGCCATCGGCCCGGTCCGAGGCAGCTGCCTCCCCTCGATGCGGGGCTACCACGTCCTGGACATCGCGGACCTCCTCACCCCCGAATACGAGACCCCCCGATGACCCCGCCCCCGTACACCCCGGACCCCGTGACCCCCCACCCGGCTCCGCCGGCCCCGGCCCCCGCGAGCCCGGCGGCCCCGGCCGGGACGGCCGGCCGCCCGCCCGACCCGACTCCCCCGGGCGCGACGGCCCCGGACCCGGCGGCCGCCCGTGCCACGGCCCCGGAGCCCGCCCCGGCGGGCCCGGACCCGCTTCCCGGCACGACGTGCCCCGCTCCCCCGCGGTGGACGGCCGCCGCCCCGCGGACCGCCGCCCCGCCGAGCACCGCCCTCCCGGCGCCGGACACCCCGACCGCGCCGGGGGTTCCGGGGCCGGGCGGCGGCCCGGAGCCCCGTACCGCCGCCGCCGGGCTCGCGCCCGTACCGGACTCCGCGCCGCGAGCACCCCGTACGGCCGGGGTCCGGATCGCCGGGCACCCGGCCGGGCCCCCCGCGGACCTCCCCCGCCCGGAGCCCCGTACCGCCGCGGACGCGACCGGCGGCGCGGACGGCCGGCGGCGGATCGAGGGGCTGCTGCTCGGGCTCGCCGCCGGCGACGCGGCCGGCTGGCCCGCCGCCCGCCACCGCGCCAGCCGGATGCCCGAGTGGACCCGGCGCCTCACCCGGGAGCTCGACACCTTCGCCGAGCAGAACGCCACCACCACCCTCCCCGTCCCGATCGCCCTCAACCAGCCCCCGGAGCCGCTGCGCCTCGGCCCCAGCGACGACGCCGAGTGGGCGGCCTTCGCCGCCGAGTCCGTGCTCACGGCCGCCGGGGTGCTGCTCAGCGACCTCTCCCGCTCCCGCCGGATGCGCGCCGCCATCGACCTCGCGTGGAACGCCCTCGCCTCGGAGGTCGCCGCGGCCGCGGAACGCGCCCCCGAGGTGGAGTCCGCCGTGCTCCCGCTCCGCGCCCGGATCTCCGTCCGCGCCGGCCTGGGCAACCTCGCCGCCGGCCTGCGCCCGCCCGCCACCGGCCACGACAACCCGCACTACTTCGACGACGCCGCCTGCGTCCGCGCCTGCGTCCTGGCCGTCGTCCACCCCGGATCCCCGGCCACCGCCGCGGACCTGGCCGAGTTCGACGCCCGCTACACCCAGGACGGCGACGGCGTCCACGGCGCCCGCGCGATGGCCGCCGCCATCGCCACCGCCCTCGCCGGCGCGGACGTCGACGCCGCCGTCGAGGCCGCCCTCACCCAGCTCCCCGAGTCCAGCGAGATCGGCCGCAACGCCCGGCACGCCGTCGGGCTCGCCCGCGCCCACCTCGCGGCGAACGCCGAAGGCGGCGCCTTCGCCATCGTCCCCACCCTGGAACACGAGATCGTGGACCACGTGTACAGCTACGGGATCGCCGCCGCCGAGACCGTGCCCGTCGCCCTCGCGCTCGCGACCGCCGCCCGCGGCAAGGTGGCGGAGGCCGTTCCGGCCGCCGCCTGCCTGTCCCGCGTCGCGGACTCCGCCCCCGCCCTCGCCGGCGCCCTCACCGGCGCGCTCGGCGGCGGCGACTCGATCCCCGCCGCCTGGCGCGAGGCCTGCCGGACCCTGTCCGGCTGCGCCCTCCCCCGCCTCGCCGGAACCGACCTCGTCGCACTCGCCGCGCTCCTCGCGCGTACGGAACTCACCTCACCCAAGGGATGATTCGGACATGACGCTCACGTTGGAGGACCGGGCCCACGGCGCCCTCGTCGGAGCCGCCGTCGGCGACGCGCTCGGCGGCCCGGTGGAGGGCTGGACCCCGGACCAGATCGTGGAACGGCACGGTGGCCGCGTCCGCGGCATCGTCGGCCCCTGGTACGAGGACTGGCGCACGGCGCGCCCCATCGCCCCGTACCACAAGGGCGACGGACACGTCACGGACGACACCTTGATGACGCACGCGCTGGTACGGGTCTACGAGGCCGTGCGCGACCACCTCGACGCCTACGCGGTCGCCGACCACCTCGTCCCGGACCTGATGGGCAACCCCCGCTGGATCCCCGAACTGGAGGCGGAGGCACTGCCGTTGCAGCGGATCTTCCTCGCCGAGAAGTGGATCGTGACGCGGCTGCACTACGCGCACGTGGACCCGCGCGAGGCCGGCAGCGGCAACATCGTCAACTGCGGTGCGGCGATGTACATGGCGCCGGTCGGCATCGTCAACGCCGGCAACCCGGAGGGTGCGTACGCGGAGGCGCTGGACGTCGCGGGCGCGCACCAGTCCTCGTACGGACGGGAGGCCGCGGGCGTGTTCGCGGCGGCCGTGGCGGCGGCGTGCGTCCCGGGCGCCACCGCCGCCTCGGTGGTGGACACCGTCCTGGCCCTGGCCAAGGACGGCACCCGCGCGGCCGTCGCTGCGGTCGCCGAAGCGGCCTCCCGTCACCGGGACGTCGAGTCCGCCCTGGTCCCGCTGCGGGCGGCCGTCGCCCCGTACGACTCGGTGGGCCCCGAGTACCGCAAGCCGTCCCTGGGCGCCCGGCGCCCGTCCCGTCTGCACTCCATCGAGGAGCTCCCCGTCGCGCTCGGCATGCTGCTGGTCGCGGACGGCGCGTACGAACCCTCGGTGCTCGGCGCCGTCAACTACGGCCGCGACTGCGACTCCATCGCCACCATGGCGGGCGCGATCGCCGGGGCCCTCGGCGGGGAGTCCGCCGTCCCCGAGTCCTGGGCCAAGCAGGTCGCCGAGGCCAGCCGCCTCGACCTGCACGCGCCGGCCGCCGCGCTGGCCGCGGTGACCCGCGAGGTCTTCGCCCTCGACCGCTCCCGCCGCCGCACCCACGAGGCGGCCTTCACCGCGATCGCCGCCCCCCGGTGACCCGCCCCGACCCCGCCGCGCCGCCGGTCCCCCACGGGGCCACGCCCGTCGGTCCGCCCGGGTCCACCGCCGGAACGACGCCGCCCGGGACGACGCCGACCGGCGCGTCGCCGACCGGGGACGGCCGGACCCCCGACCCCGCCGGCGGCCCACCGCACGGCGGCGCCGACGCCCCCCTCGGCTTCCGCTCGGCATCCGGAACCCGGGCAGGCCGCACCGGCGTCGCCGCCACGGTCCCCGCCGGGGTCACCGCCCCCGCGCCCACCCGGCCCGGGTCCGGCCCGGAGCCGGGGCAGGGACGGGATTCCGGGCGCAGGCCGCCGGCCGCCGAGCGGGCCGTACGGGTCACCTGGGCGCAGCCCGAGGACCTCGTCGGGCACGAGCTCCGGCAGGCGGCCGAGGACGGCCGGGACCCCGGGCCCGCCCGCCGGGCCTGGCTGGCGGCCGGCGGGCATCCCGCGCCCGAGCGGGCCGGCGCCTCCCCCTGCCCGGCCGGGCCGGAGCTCCGCGCCCTCGCCACCCGGCTGCTGGACGAACTCGCCCTGCTGCCCTCTCCGCTGGCCGCCGACGAGCCCGCGTCCTGGGAGGCGGTCCGCGCCACCTGGCCGGCCGGCGCCCCGGGCCCGCGCGGCACACCGGGCCCGCCGGACGGCACCCGGCCGGGCCCCGCCGTACCGGGCCGCGCCGCCCCGGGACCCCGCGCACCGGAGCCGGCCCCCGCCGCCGGTCCCCGGCTCGCGGCCCGGCTGGAAGCCGCCTGGCTGGGGCGGGCCGCCGGGTGCCTGCTCGGCAAGCCCGTCGAGAAGCTGCCCCTGGCCGCCATCCGGGCGCTGGCCCGCGCCACCGGGAACTGGCCGCTGAACGACTGGTTCACCGCCCGGGGCGTCCCCCCGGAGCTGCTGGCCGCCCACCCCTGGAACCGCCGCTCGGCCCCGACCTCCCTCGCCGAGAACATCGACGGCATGCCCGAGGACGACGACCTCAACTACCCCCTCCTCGGCCTGCTCCTGCTCCAGCGGCACGGCAAGGGGTTCACCACCGCGGACGTCGCCCGCCTCTGGCTCGACGAACTGCCCGCCGGACGGACCTTCACCGCCGAGCGCGTCGCCTACCGCAACCTCCTCCTCGGGCTGGAGCCGCCCGCCACCGCCACCCACCACAACCCGTTCCGCGAGTGGATCGGCGCCCTCATCCGCGCCGACGTCCACGGCTGGACCCACCCCGGCAATCCGGCCGCCGCCGCGGCCCAGGCGTACCGGGACGCCACCCTGACCCACACCGGCAACGGCGTGTACGCCGCGCTCCTCGTCGCCGCGGCCACCGCCGAGGCCGCCACCGGCGCCGTGGACGTCCACGGCGCGCTGCGGGCCGGGCTGGCGGTCGTACCGCCCCGCTCCCGGCTCGCCGAAGCCGTCCGGTTCGCGATCGCCGCGGCCGCCGAGGAGCCCGACTTCGACCGCGTCGTCGACGCCCTGCACGCGCGCTACGGCCACTACCACTGGGTCCACGCCGTTCCCAACACCGCCCTGATCGCGGCCGCCCTCACCCACGCCGGCGGGGACTTCACCCGCTCCGTCTGCCGCGCCGTGTCGGGCGGCTGGGACACCGACTCCAACGGCGCCACGGCCGGAGCCCTCGCCGGACTGCTCGCCGGATCGCCGGACGCCCTCCCGGAACGCTGGACCGCCCCGCTGAGGAACCGCCTGTCCACCACCGTCCCCGGGTTCGACGGCACCGGCTTCGACACCCTCGCCCACCTCACCGCACAGGAGGCAGCACGCTCATGACGGCCATCGCCGTGCTCGGCAGTACGAACATGGACCTCGTCGCCTACGTCCCCAAGGCCCCCCGCCTCGGGGAGACCGTCACCGGCACCGCCTTCCGCACCGTGCCCGGCGGCAAGGGCGCCAACCAGGCCGTCGCGGCCGCCCGCCTCGGCGGGAGCGTGGTGATGATCGGGGCGGTCGGGGCCGACGAGTTCGGCGTACGGCTGCGCTCCGCGCTCGCCGCGGCCGGAGTCGAGACGGCCGCGCTGCGCACGGTCGAGGGGGCCAGCGGCACCGCCCACATCACGGTGGACGACGAGGGCGGCAACAGCATCGTCGTCATCCCCGGCGCCAACGGCCGCGTCACGGGGCTGGAGGCGGGCGACGACAGCCGCATCGCCGCCGCCGACGCCCTGCTCCTCCAGCTCGAACTACCCCTGGAGGCCGTCCTCGCCGGAGCCCTGGCCGCCCGCGCGCACGGGGTCCGCACGGTCCTGACCCCGGCCCCGGCGCAGCGGCTGCCGGCCGAACTCCTCGCCGCGACCGACCTCCTGGTGCCCAACGAGCACGAGGCGGCGGCCCTCACCGGGCTCACCGACCCGCACCGGGCCGCGGCGGCCCTGCTGGACGAGGTACCGGAGGTGGTCGTGACGCTGGGCGCCGCCGGGGTGCTGTACGCCGCGCGCGGCCGCGCACCGCTCACCGTGCCGGCGAGCCGGGTCCGGGCCGTGGACACCACCGCGGCCGGGGACACGTTCGTCGGCGCCCTCGCCGTGGCTCTGGGCGAGGGCCGCCCGATGCCGCTCGCGCTGCGCTGGGCCTCGGCGGCGGCCGCGCTCTCCGTCCAGCGGCCCGGGGCCCAGGACTCGATGCCCACCCGCGCGGAGGTCTACGCCTTCACCCCGCCCGGCTCCGACGCGGCGCCCGCGCCCGGCTCCGACCCGGCGCCCGGATCCGTCGGGCCCGTGGACCGGACGGCCTCCGGGAATCCCGGCCGCGGAACCCCGGCCGGCCCCGGATCCGCCGGCACCTCCGGAGCCGCCTCGTGACGCCCTCCGGCGCGGCCCCCGGCCCCGCCCCGCGCACGGCCGCCACCGGGACGGCCGCCACCGGGACAGCCGTCGGCACCGCCACCGGCACCCCTCGGGCCGCCGGCCCGGCCACCGGCGCCGCGGCGCCCGCCCCGGGGCCCCTGCGAGGGCTCCGCGTCCTCGACCTCGCCAGTCTCTTCGCCGGGCCCCTCGCCGCCACCCTGCTGGGCGACTTCGGCGCCGAGGTCGTCAAGGTCGAGCACCCCGGCCGGCCCGACCCGTCCCGGGGGCACGGCCCCGCCAAGGACGGCGTCGGCCTGTGGTGGAAGCTCCTGGGCCGGAACAAGCGGACCATGACCCTCGACCTGTCCACCCCCGGCGGCCGGGACGTCCTGCTGCGCCTCGCCGCCACCGCGGACGTCGTCGTCGAGAACTTCCGCCCCGGCACGCTGGAGAGGTGGGGCCTGGGCTGGGCCGAGCTGTCGGCCGCCAACCCGCGGCTGGTCCTGGCCCGCGTCACCGCGTTCGGCCAGCACGGGCCGTACGCCCACCGCCCGGGCTTCGGCACCCTCGCCGAGGCGATGAGCGGCTTCGCCGCGATCACCGGGGAGCCGGACGGGCCGCCGACCCTGCCGCCCTTCGGCCTGGCGGACTCGATCGCCGCGCTGACCACCGCGTACGCCGTGATGACCGCGCTCGCCGGACGCGACCGCACCGGCGTCGGGCAGGTCGTGGACCTGGCCATCATCGAGCCGATCCTCACCGTGCTGGGCCCGCACCCCCTCTGGTACGACCAGCTCGGCTACGTGCAGCCCCGCACCGGCAACCGCTCCACGAACAACGCGCCCCGCAACACCTACCGCAGCCTCGACGGGCGCTGGCTCGCGGTCTCCACCTCCGCCCAGTCCGTCGCCGAGCGCGTGGTGCGCCTCGTCGGCCGGCCCGAGCTGATCGGCGAGCCGTGGTTCGCGACGGGTTCCGGCCGGGCCGCCCACGCTCCCGTACTGGACGAGGCCGTCGGCGGCTGGATCGCCCGGCACAAGGCGGACGAGGTCCTGGCCGCCTTCGAGGACGCCCAGGCCGCGGTCGCGCCGGTCTACGACGTACGGGACGTGATGGAGGACCCGCAGTACGCGGCCCTGGACACCGTCACCGAGGTCGAGGACCCCGAACTCGGCCCGATCCGGATGCAGAACATCCTCTTCCGGCTCTCCGAGACCCCGGGCGGCATCCGCTGGGCCGGCCGCCCGCACGGCGCGGACACCGATGAGGTCCTCGCCGAACTCGGCCTGACCGGAACCGAGATCGACGCACTGCGGACGGAGGGAGTCCTGTGATCCTCACCTGGCTCTACGCACCGGGCGACCGTCCGGCGGTGGTGGCCAAGGCCCTCGCCTGCGGGGCGGACGCCGTCATCGTGGACCTGGAGGACGCCGTACCGGCCTCCCGCAAGGAGTACGCCCGCTCCGCCACCGCCGAACTGCTCGACGAGCGGCCACCGCTCCCCGTCCACGTACGCGTCAACGCCCTGGACTCCCCCTGGGGCGGCGCGGACCTCGCGGCCCTGGCCGGCCTGCACGGCCTCGCCGGCCTGCGACTGCCCAAGATCAGCTCTCCGGAGCAGATCACCACGGCCGCCGACCGGGCCGGCGGCGTCGGCCTGCACGCCCTCCTGGAGTCGGCTCTGGGGGTGGAGCGCGCGTACGAGATCGCCCGCGCCCACCCCTCCCTGCGCGGCCTCTCGCTGGGCGAGGCGGATCTGCGGGCCGACCTCGGCGTCAGCGCCGATGCGGGACTCGACTGGTGCCGCTCCCGGGTGGTGGTGGCGGCGCGGGCCGCGGGCCTCTCACCCCCGGCCCAGTCGGTGTTCCCCGACATCCGGGACCTGGAAGCACTGGCCGCCTCCTGCGCCCGCGGCCGGTCCCTGGGCTTCCTCGGCCGGGCCGCGATCCACCCCCGCCAGCTGCCGGTGATCGAGCGGGCCTACGTCCCCGCGGCCGAAGAGGTCGCCGCCGCCGAGGAGGTGCTCGGCGCCGCCCGCGACACCCCGGGGGCGCTGGCGCTGCCCGACGGCCGGTTCGTGGACCCGGCGGTGGTGGCCGCGGCCCACCGCACCCTGGCCCTGTCCCGCCGGGCGCCCACGCGGTGAGGGCACGCGGCGTCCGGACCCGGCGCGCGCCGCCCGGGGAACGCGGGAGGGGCGCCGCGCGGTGCGCGGCGCCCCTCCCGGAACATTCCGGTCAGGCCTTCCCGGCCTCCGGGCTCCCGCCCTCGGCCGGTTCCGCCTTCCGCAGGTCCGCCGTGACGGGGCCCTTCGGCTCGGCCGTGCCGGCCGGCGCGGCGTCCGCGGGCTCGGCGTCCGCGGGCGCGGCCTTCGTCAGGACGGAGGCCTTGGACTCCGCGGCCGGCTTCGCGCCGGGCTCGGCCTCGCCCTTGACGGCGCCCTGGTCCGCGTCCTTGCCTGCGCCGTCGGCGGTGTCCCGGGCTCCGGCGGCGTCCTCGGCGGCGCCGCCGGTCCCGTCCTCGCCCTTGTCCTTCGTGGCGCCGGGGGTCTCCGGCTCGACGACCGCCTCGCGGCCCGGCCGCAGCCTGGCCGACAGCACCAGGTAGACCACGGCCAGGACGAAGACGACGATCGACGTCCAGACGTTCAGCCGCAGGCCCAGGATGTGGTGCGCCTCGTCGACCCGCATGTACTCGATCCAGCCCCGGCCCACGCAGTACGCGGCGACGTACAGTGCGAACGCCCGCCCGTGGCCGAGCGTGAAGCGGCGGTCGGCCCAGATCACCAGCACGGCGACGCCGACGCACCAGAGCGACTCGTACAGGAACGTCGGGTGGTAGGTGCCGGCGACGCGGTTCGCGCCCTCGCTGATCTCCACCGCCCACGGCAGGTCGGTGGCCCGGCCGTACAGCTCCTGGTTGAACCAGTTGCCCCAGCGCCCGCAGGCCTGGGCCAGCGCGATGCCGGGGGCCAGGGCGTCCGCCCAGGCCGGCAGCGGGATGCCGCGCAGTCGGCAGCCGATCCAGGCACCCACCGCGCCGAGCGCGATGGCACCCCAGATGCCGAGGCCGCCCTCCCAGATCTTGAAGGCGTCGACCCAGTTGCGGCCCTCGCCGAAGTACAGCTGGTAGTCGGTGATCACGTGGTAGAGGCGACCGCCGACCAGCCCGAACGGCACCGCCCACACGGCGATGTCCGCGACCGTCCCCGGCTTGCCGCCTCTGGCGACCCACCGCTTGTTGCCGAGCCAGACGGCGACGAAGACGCCGACGATGATGCAGAACGCGTAGCCGCGCAGCGGGATCGGTCCGAGATGGATCACGCCGGTCGACGGGCTGGGGATGTAAGCAATGTCCATGGCAGAGCTGACGCTACCCTGCCGGGTGGTGCGGACCGCAACCACCCGGCAAGCCGAAACCAAATCCACACACGGCACAGGGGCCGCTCAGTCCCCGGACGTACCGCCCGACGGCGCCTTCGAGGATCCGGTGGACGAGCCGGCGGACGAGCCGTCCGCGCCGCCCTTCGAGGCCGTCCGCGACCCGCCGCCCGACGGCGTGGCCGACGGCGAGGCCTTCGTACCGGCACCCGCACCGCTGCCGCTGCCGTTTCCGCTGCCGGACGACGCGTCCGCCGACGGCGTGGCCTTGCCCGCCCCCTTCGCCGAGGCCTCGACCTTCTCCTTGAGCTTCTGCGGGGTCAGCGGGTTCGCCTGGTCGGCGAAGATGTCCTTGCCGTCCAGGAGCACGGTCGGGGTCCCCCGGAACTTGCCCTCCCGGAACGCCTCCTGCGACTTGGCCACCCAGCTGTTGTGGGTGCCTTCCTCGACGCAGGCCCGGAACGCGGGGGTGTCCAGTCCCTCCACCTTGCCGGCCAGCTCCAGCAGCCTGGCGTTCTTGCCGAAGGCGTCGTCGACCTCCTCCGGCTGGTTCTGGAAGAGCACGTCGTGGTACGCGGAGAACTTGCCGACGTCCTGCGCGCAGGCCGCCGCGTTGGCCGACTTCAGGGAGCCGCTGCCGCCCATGTTCCCGTCGATGAGCGTGACGATGTGGTAATCGACCTTGAGCAGGCCCTTGGCCTCCAGGTCGTGGACGGTGTCCCGGTACTGGTCCTCGAAGCCCTTGCAGGCGGGGCAGCGGAAGTCCTCCCACACGGTGAGCGTGGACTTCGCCTCGCCCTTGCCCGTCTGGATGGCGAGCGCGTCCTTGCCGGTGGCCCCCGAGGGGGCGACCACCGGACCGGCCTTGTCGGCGCCGCTCTTGCCGGTGTTGGCCGCGATCAGGCCGACGACGGCGGCCAGGCCGAGGACGCCGACCACCGCCGCCGACACGACGAGGGTCCGCCGGCGCTTGTCCCGGGCCTTCTCCCGCTGGCGCTCCTCCTGGAGTCGCTCCCGGGCCGATCGTTTCGTCGCATCGCGGTTCGCACCGTCGTTCTTCTCGCTCACGTTCCGCCAAACGAAGCAGGGAGGCACTCGCGTGCCTCCCTGCCCCCACTTCCACCCGATCGGGTTACAGAACCCGTCCGGGAAACGCTCTGCGTCAGCTCCTGCGTACGCCTTCCGCAAGCTCGGCCGCAAGCGCGCGCACCCCGGCCAGCCCGGCCGGCAGGTCCGGGGCGTCCAGCAGCAGCTTCACGAAGGCCGAGCCGACGATGACGCCGTCGGCGAAGGCGGCGACCTGCTTGGCCTGGACGGCGTTGGAGACGCCCAGCCCGACGCAGACCGGCAGGTCGGTGGTGGCGCGGGTGCGGGTCACCAGCTCCTGGGCCTGGTTGCCGACCGATTCGCGGGTGCCGGTGACCCCCATGAGGGAGGCGGCGTAGACGAAGCCGGAACCGGCCGCGGTGATCGTGGCCAGGCGCGCGTCCTTGCTGCTGGGGGCCACGACGAAGACGGTCGCCAGACCGTGCTTCTCCGCGTGCTCCCGCCACAGGGCGGACTCCTGGACCGGCAGGTCGGGCAGGATGCAGCCGGCGCCGCCCGCCGCGGCCAGCTCGGCCGTGAACCGCTCGACGCCGTAGCGGTCGATCGGGTTCCAGTACGTCATCACCAGGACCGGGGCGCCGGTGGCCGCGTGGGCCTCGCGTACGGTCCGCATCACGTCCGCGATCTTCACGCCGCCGCGCAGGGCGATGTCGTCGGCGGTCTGGATGACCGGGCCGTCCAGGACCGGGTCGCTGTGCGGGAGCCCGATCTCGACGATGTCGGCGCCGCCCGCGATGACGGCCTTGACGGCCTCGATCCCGCCGTCGACCGTGGGGAAGCCCGCCGGGAGGTAGGCGACCAGGGCGGCGCGGTCCTCGGCCTTCGCCTTGGCGAGGGTCGCGCTCAGCAGGTCGATGGTGCCGGTTCCCGTTCCGGCCGGAGTGGTGGCGTTCACTTGTCGTCCCCTTCGGAGAACTCGTTCTCGGCGACTTCCCCGTCGGCGTCGTACAGGCCGAAGTAGCGGGCGGCGGTGTCCATGTCCTTGTCGCCGCGGCCGGACAGGTTGACCACGATCAGGCCGTCCCGGCCCAGCTCCCTGCCCAGCTCCAGGGCTCCGGCCAGCGCGTGCGCCGACTCGATGGCCGGGATGATGCCCTCGGTGCGGGACAGCAGGCGCAGGGCCTGCATGGCGGCGTCGTCGGTGACCGCGCGGTACTCGCCGCGGCCGGAGTCCTTGAGGTAGGAGTGCTCCGGGCCGATGCCCGGGTAGTCCAGGCCGGCCGAGATGGAGTACGGCTCGGTGATCTGGCCCTCCTCGTCCTGGAGGACGTACGACCGGGAGCCGTGCAGGATGCCGGGCTCGCCCGCGGTCAGCGTGGCCGCGTGCTCACCGGTCTCGACGCCGTGTCCGGCGGGCTCGAAGCCGACCAGGCGCACGTCCGCGTCCGGGATGAAGGCGTGGAAGAGGCCGATGGCGTTGGAACCGCCCCCGACGCAGGCCGCGACGGCGTCGGGCAGCCGTCCCGCGCGCTCCAGGATCTGGCGGCGGGCCTCGACGCCGATGACGCGGTGGAAGTCGCGCACCATGGCCGGGAAGGGGTGCGGGCCGGCGACCGTGCCGAAGAGGTAGTGGGTCTGGTCCACGTTCGCGACCCAGTCGCGGAACGCCTCGTTGATGGCGTCCTTCAGGGTCCGGGAGCCGGACTTCACGGCGATGACCTCGGCGCCCAGCATCCGCATGCGGGCCACGTTCAGGGCCTGGCGCTGCGTGTCGATCTCGCCCATGTAGATGGTGCAGTCGAGGCCGAAGAGGGCGCAGGCGGTGGCGGTGGCCACGCCGTGCTGGCCCGCGCCGGTCTCGGCGATGACCCGGGTCTTGCCCATGCGCTTGGTGAGCAGTGCCTGGCCCAGCACGTTGTTGATCTTGTGCGAGCCGGTGTGGTTGAGGTCCTCGCGCTTGAGGAAGATCCGCGCGTTGCCCGCGTGCTCCGCGAAGCGGGGCACCTCGGTGAGGGCGCTGGGCCGGCCGGTGTAGTGGACCATGAGCTCGTTGAGCTCGGCGGCGAAGGCCGGGTCCCCCTTGGCCTTCTCGTACTCGACGGCGACCTCGTCCACCGCGGCGACGAGCGCCTCGGGGATGAACTTGCCGCCGAAGGCACCGAAGTAACCCTCGGCGTCGGGGACGTGACCCTCCGGGTCCGGAATGAAGAACTCGCTGGACATGTCCAGTGCTCCTACGGGGATGCGAGATACGGCGGGGTGGTGTTCACCGTATTGCGCCGCCCGCCCGTGACGCTCACACCCCGCTGGAGCGTGGCGTGCGTACGGTTCGGAGCGGCCCGTGCCCGGAGCCGGCGGCTCGGGGGCACAGGGCCGTACGGGGACCCCGCGCGGTACTCGCCGCGCGGCGTTCCTCGTCTACGGCGCGCTGGGGCGCCGCCATCGCATGCCGTTGACCTGACCGGGCTCGGAGCCGATCACGTACCGGACCCGCCGCCCGTGCACCCGCCGCGCGGGGGCACGGCAGCCGCGGGGGCGGCAGCCGCGCGCCAGCGGCGCGTGCGCCGTCGGCACCCCGGCCCGGCCGCGGAGGCCGGGTCGGGTACGGACGGTGGGGCGGTCGTGGGTCACGGGACGGGTCAGCTCCGTCCGTGGCGCAGCGCGGGGTGGGCGCCGGCGGCGACGAGGTCGGCCACGGCCGACTTCGGGTCGCGGCCGGTGACCAGGGACTCCCCGACCAGGACGGCGTCGGCGCCCTCGTTGGCGTAGGCGATCAGGTCGTGCGGCCCGCGGATGCCGGATTCGGCGATCTTGACGATGTGGGCCGGGATCTCCTGGACGACGCGCTCGAAGACGGAGCGGTCGACCTTGAGGTCCTTGAGGTTGCGGGCGTTGACACCGATGATCTTGGCGCCGGCGGCGACCGCGCGCTCCACTTCCTCCTCGTCGTGAACCTCGACGAGCGGGGTCAGGCCGATGGACTCGGCCCGCTCGATGAGGGAGACGAGGGCCTCCTGCTCCAGGGCCGCGACGATCAGCAGGGCGAGGTCGGCGCCGTAGGCGCGGGCCTCCCAGAGCTGGTACGCCGTGACGATGAAGTCCTTGCGCAGGATCGGGATGTCCACGCGGGCGCGGACGGCCTCCAGGTCGGCGAGCGAGCCACCGAAGCGGCGCTGCTCGGTGAGGACGGAGATGACCGCCGCACCACCCGCCTCGTAGTCGGCGGCGAGCCCTGCCGGATCGGCGATCGCGGCCAGCGCGCCCTTGGAGGGGCTGGAACGCTTGACCTCGCAGATCACCTTGACGCTGTCACCGCGCAGTGCGGCGACGCCGTCCTTGGCCTGGGGCGCCTTGGCGGCACGCTCCTTGAGCTCGTCGAGGCTGACGCGGGACTGCCGTTCGGCAAGGTCTTCGCGGACCCCTTCGATGATCTCGTCGAGCACACTCACGCGAGCGGCCCCCTTCCGGGTCGATGACGGTCGGCCGCCTTGCAGACACGTTCCACAGCAAGGTCGACACTCAAATGGTATCCGCAGGACGCCTCGGCTCGGCACCCGGTTGACGCCGTCCCAGTAACTGGACATTCGGAATGCCGGCTTCATTTGCCCTGCGTACGGGCCTCAGGGGGCCAGGGCGGAACCGAGGGAAAGGTTCCGGACGACGGCGAAGAGCAGCGCCGCGGCACCCAGACCCCACCAGTGCAGCGGCTTCAGCACGGGAGTCGGGACGGTCCCGCCGCGGACGGCGCGAACCAGCCACAGGGCCAGGAATCCCGCGAACGCGAAGTAGCCGACGACGGCGAGGGCATTTGCCCCGAAAGCTGTGACCAGATCGCCGTGGGCGAACGCGTGCGCGCTGCGCAGGCCCCCGCAGCCGGGGCACAGTACACCCGTCAGCCGGAAGAGCGGGCAGACCGGGTAGTGCCCGGGCTCGTTCGGGTCGACGGCGCCCACGTAGGCGAAGGCGCCGACGGCCGCGGCCAGGGTGAGCAGCGGGGCGGCCGGCCGCCGGACCGCGCGGGCCCGTACGCCGGGAACGGGCGCCGTGGGCGCGGGACCCCGGGGAGCCGGGCCCGCGGGATCCGGTCCCTCGGCGGGCGGAGCGGCCGGCGGGGTGGCGGGGGGTACGCGCGCCACCGGCGGCGGCCCGGCTTCGGGGGTGCGAGAGGCGTCCACCCGCTGATTCTCTCCGCTCACGTCAAAAGGCGCAGCCCGACGGGGCCGCGCCTTTCGGATGCGCCGGAACTCAGACCTTGGCCGGGGCCTTGGACGCGGCGATGACCTTGGCGAGGTCGCGGTGGGTGGCCTTCGGCGCCCCCATGCCCGCGGCCTTCATCCCCATGCCCACGACACCGCCGAGGACGACGACGACCAGGCCGGCCCAGAAGCCGAGCGGGTTCGCCAGCACCATGAAGGCACCGGAGATGCAGAAACCGATGAAGGCGATCATTACACCGGTCCAGGCGGCCGGGGTGTGTCCGTGGCTAGTGCCCGCCATGAGTTGCTCCTCGTTGCTCTGTCGCACGTGCTGTGTCGAACGCTCGGGGTCATTGTCCCGCACCGCGCGCGGGGATCGTTCAGCGGGTCGGGTCCTCGCCGCGGTCGAGAGCCTTCCACAGATCCTCGGGCCGGTCCGGGTCAATCGCCGCGGCCCTGCGGGTTCGGGGGCTGCCGTCACGCTCGTAGCGGCCCCCCATCGAGGGCCAGCTCCGGCCGAAGCGCAGCGCCAGCAGGCCGGCGGCCAGGATCAGCACCGCGCCGGCGGCCGTGACGGACGGCCACGCCGTGTGGGTCAGGCCCGCCACGTGCGCGGCGGTGTCCGCGGTCGTACGGGCCGCCTGCGCGTCCAGGGCCTCGCGGCCGTCGGCACCGAGGACGGCCGCGAGGGCCGCGCCCAGGCCGCTGAGCGCGAGCAGGCCGGAGACCAGGAGGCGGCTGCGGCCGCGCACCGCGAACACGGCGACCAGGGCCGCGAGGCCCACGATGGCCAGGGCGGCGGGCAGGCCGGTGACGTCCCGCCCGTCGGCCGTCAGCGGCAGCGCGTCGGCGCCGATCGCCGCGGTGCCCCGGGCCCAGGTCCGGCCGGAGGCCAGCAGGACGACGGTGGCGCCGAGGGCGCCGAGCAGCAGGGCGGCGGCCACGCTGCGGCGGCCGCCCCGACTGTCGGCGGAGGCGTGGCCGGCGGGGGCGCCGCCGGCTTCGTGGCCGTCGGCGCTCTCGGCGGCGGCATCGTTTCGGGGCGGGGGTACGGCACTCACGTACCCCACTATCCCCTACGCCCTCAGGAGCCGTGGAGGCGGTTCGCCGCTCCCACCGCGCGGAGCACGGCGGCCGCCTTGTTGCGGCACTCCGCGTCCTCCAGCTCGGGCACCGAGTCGGCGACGACCCCGGCGCCCGCCTGGACGTACGCCGTCCCGTCGCGCAGCAGCGCGGTGCGGATGGCGATGGCCGTGTCGGAGTCGCCGGCGAAGTCGAGGTAGCCGACGCAGCCGCCGTAGAGGCCGCGCCGGGAGGGCTCCAGCTCCTCGATGATCTGCATGGCCCGGGGCTTCGGCGCGCCCGAGAGGGTGCCGGCCGGGAAGCAGGCGGTGAGCACGTCGAAGGCCGTCTTGCCCTCGGCGACGCGGCCCGTGACCGTGGACACGATGTGCATGACGTGGGAGTACCGCTCGACGGACATGAAGTCCACGACCTCGACGGATCCCGGCTCGCAGACCCGGCCGAGGTCGTTGCGGCCGAGGTCGACGAGCATGAGGTGCTCGGCGCGTTCCTTGGGGTCGGCCATCAGCTCCTCGGCGAGCTCGTGGTCCTCCTGCGGGGTGGCGCCGCGGTGGCGGGTGCCGGCGATGGGGTGGACCATGGCCCGGCCGTCCTCGACCTTGACCAGCGCCTCGGGGCTGGAGCCGACGACGTCGAAGCCGTTCTCGAAGCGGAAGAGGTACATGTACGGGGACGGGTTGGTGGCCCGCAGCACCCGGTAGACGTCCAGCGCGGAGGCGTGGCAGGGGGTCTCGAACCGCTGCGAGGGCACCACCTGGAAGGCCTCGCCGGAGCGGATGCGCTCCTTGATGTCCTCCACGGCGGCCTGGTACTTCTCGCCGCCCCACAGCGCCGAGTACTCGGGCAGCTCGGAGGCCGGCAGCGGGGCGGGCGTGTAGGGGGCCGGGCGGGAGAGGTCGGCCTCCATCGCGTCGAGGCGGGCCACGGCGTCGGCGTACGCCTCGTCCACGCCCGAGTCGAGGGCGTTGTGGTTGATGGCGTTCGCGATGAGCTGGACGGTGCCGTCCCAGTGGTCCAGGACCGCCAGGTCGGAGGTGAGCAGCATCGTCAGCTCGGGCAGTTCCAGGTCGTCCCGGGTGTGCTCGCCGATGCGCTCCAGGCGGCGCACGATGTCGTAGCCGAGGTAGCCGACCATGCCGCCGGTGAAGGGCGGTGTCCCGCCGGCGAGGTCGCGCGGGGTGTGCAGGGCCTCGACCGTGGCGCGCAGGGCGTCGAGCGGGTCGCCGCCGGTGGGCACGCCGACGGGCGGGGTGCCCATCCAGTGCGCCTCGCCGTCGCGGACGGTCAGGGTCGCGTCGCTGCGGACGCCGACGAAGGAGTAGCGGGACCAGGAGCGGCCGTTCTCGGCGGACTCCAGCAGGAAGGTCCCCGGGCGTTCGGCGGCGAGCTTGCGGTAGAGCCCGACGGGGGTGTCCCCGTCGGCCAGCAGCTTGCGGCTCACGGGGATGACGCGGCGGTCGGCCGCGAGCTTGCGGAACGTCTCAAGATCCATGGCGGTGCGAACCTACCTGTTCTCGGCTGCGGCGATCGGAAGGACGTCGGCGTCGAAGCAGGTGCGGGTGCCGGTGTGGCAGGCGGCTCCGACCTGGTCGACCTTGACGAGCACGGTGTCGGCGTCGCAGTCGAGGGCGACGGATTTCACGTGCTGGAAGTGGCCGGAAGTATCCCCCTTGACCCAGTACTCCTGGCGGCTGCGGGACCAGTACGTGCAGCGGCCGGTGGTCAGGGTGCGGTGCAGGGCCTCGTCGTCCATCCATCCGAGCATGAGCACCTCACCGGTGTCGTACTGCTGGGCGATGGCCGGTACCAGGCCGTCGGCGGAGCGCTTGAGGCGCGCGGCGATGGCGGGGTCGAGGTTGCCGGGGCGGGGGGACGTAACCATGCGGCCATTGTGCCGGGCGGCGGGCCGCGGTACGGATCACCGTCCGCCTGATGGGCGGGCACAAGGCGGGTTCCGGCCGTAGGCTGGCCCGCATGTCTACCCATGCGAAGCGCGAACGCCTCTTGCTGGCGGACCTGTTGGAGGCGGCCGGGCCGGAGGCTCCGACCCTGTGCGAAGGCTGGACGTGCCGGGACCTCGCGGCGCACGTCGTGGTCCGCGAGCGGCGGCCGGACGCGGCGGGCGGCCTGCTGCTGAACGCGCTGAAGACCCGGCTGGACAAGGCGATGGACGAGTACCGGGCCAAGCCGTACGAGGAGCTCGTCCAGCTGATCCGGACCGGGCCTCCGAAATTCTCCGTGTACGCGCTGAAGCAGATCGACGAGGCGGCGAACGCGGTGGAGTTCTACGTGCACGCGGAGGACGTCCGGCGGGCGCAGCCCGACTGGTCGCCGCGGGAACTGGACCCGGTGTTCTCGGACTCCCTGTGGTCCCGGCTGGAGAAGCTGGCCCGCCTGACCGGGCGGCGCTCGCCGGTGGGCCTGGTCCTGCGGCGGCCCGACGGCCGGACGGCGGTGGCGCGCAAGGGCGTGCCGGTGGTGACGGTGACGGGCGAGCCGGGCGAGCTGACGCTGTTCTGCTTCGGCCGGCAGGACTCCGCCGCGGTGACCCTGGACGGTGACAAGACGGCGGTCGCGGAGCTGACCACGGCGGAACTGGGCCTGTGACGACCGGAGGCCCCGCCGGTCGGGCGGGGCCACCGGGGCCGGGCGGTTCGCGGGACGGTCAGCGGACCGGGTGGCCCGCTTCGCGCAGGGCCGTCTTGACCTCGGAGATCCGCAGGTCGCCGAAGTGGAACACCGACGCGGCCAGCACCGCGTCCGCGCCCGCCGCGATCGCCGGCGGGAAGTGCGCGAGGCTGCCGGCGCCGCCCGAGGCGATCACCGGGACGGTCACGTGCCGGCGTACGGCCGCGATCATCTCGGTGTCGTAGCCGTCCTTGGTGCCGTCCGCGTCCATGGAGTTCAGCAGGATCTCCCCGGCGCCCAGCTCGGCGGCCCGGTGGGCCCACTCGACGGCGTCGATGCCGGTGCCCTTGCGGCCGCCGTGGGTGGTGACCTCGAAGGAGCCCGAGGCGGTGCGGCGGGCGTCGACGGACAGGACGAGGACCTGTCGGCCGAAGCGCTCCGCGATCTCCTGGATGAGCTCGGGGCGGGCGATGGCGGCGGTGTTCACGCCGACCTTGTCCGCGCCGGCCCGCAGCAGCTTGTCGACGTCGTCCGCGGTCCGGACGCCGCCGCCCACGGTCAGCGGGATGAAGACCTGCTCGGCGGTGCGGCGCACCACGTCGTAGGTGGTCTCGCGGTTGCCGGAGGACGCGGTGATGTCGAGGAAGGTCAGCTCGTCGGCGCCCTCGGCGTCGTACAGCTTGGCCATCTCCACCGGGTCGCCGGCGTCGCGCAGGTTCTGGAAGTTGACTCCCTTGACGACGCGGCCGTTGTCCACGTCCAGGCAGGGGATCACGCGTACGGCGAGGGTCATGCGGACGCCTCCCCGGACCGGGTCGCGGCGTCGGCGTCGGCGTCGGCACCGGTCAGGACCGGCCCGAAGGCCTCGACCTCCACCTCGACGACCATGCCCGGGTCGACGAACCCGGACACGATGAGCATCGAGGCGGCGGGCCGGACGGAGTCGAACAGCTCCTTGTGGGCGCGGCCGACCTCCTCCACGTCGCGGGCGTGGGTGAGGTACAGGCGGGTGCGCACCACGTGCTCGGGGCCGAGTCCGGCCTGGGCGAGCGCCTTGAAGGCGACGCCGAAGGCGCCGACCGTCTGGTCGTACGGGCCACCGGCGTCGGCCGCGGTGCAGCCGGAGACCAGCACCAGGCCGTTCGGGAGCTGGACGGCGCGGGAGTAGCCGATGACGTCCTCGTAGGCGCCGCCGGAGGAGATGCGGCGTACGGCGTCGGAGCTCATGCGGAGACCACCTTCAGGGCTTCTTCCAGGGTGAAGGCCTTGGCGTACAGGGCCTTGCCGACGATCGCGCCCTCGACGCCCAGCGGGACCAGCTCGGAGAGCGCCCGCAGGTCGTCCAGGGACGAGATGCCGCCGGAGGCCACGACGGGCCGGTCCGTGGCGGCGCAGACGTTCTTCAGCAGCTCCAGGTTGGGGCCGGTCAGCGTGCCGTCCTTGCCGATGTCGGTGACGACGTAGCGGGCGCAGCCCTCGGAGTCCAGGCGGGCGAGGGCCTCGTACAGGTCGCCGCCCTCGCTGGTCCAGCCGCGGCCCTTGAGGGTGGTGCCGCGGACGTCGAGGCCGACGGCGATGCGGTCGCCGTGGTCGGCGATGGCCTTGGCGGCCCACTCGGGGGTCTCCAGGGCCGCGGTGCCGAGGTTGACGCGGGTGCAGCCGGTGGCGAGCGCCGCGGCGAGCGAGGCGTCGTCGCGGATGCCGCCGGACAGCTCGACCTTGATGTCCATCGCGCCGGTGATCTCGGCGACCAGGGCGCGGTTGTCACCGGTGCCGAAGGCCGCGTCGAGGTCGACCAGGTGGAGCCATTGCGCGCCGGAGGCCTGCCAGGCGAGGGCCGCCTCCAGCGGAGAACCGTACGAGGTCTCGCTGCCGGAGACGCCGTGCACGAGGCGGACGGCCTGTCCGTCGCGGACGTCGACCGCGGGGAGGAGTTCCAGCTTCGCTGAGGACACGGGCATCAGAGGGTCTCGATCCAGTTGGTGAGGAGCTGGGCCCCGGCGTCGCCGGACTTCTCGGGGTGGAACTGGGTGGCCCACAGGGCCCCGTTCTCCACCGCCGCGACGAAGGGTTCGCCGTGGGTGGCCCAGGTGACGCGGGGCGCGCGGATGGCCGGGTTGGTGACCTCCAGGCTCCACTCGCGCGCCGCGTAGGAGTGCACGAAGTAGAAGCGGGCGTCGGCGTCCAGGCCGGCGAAGGCCTGGCTGTCGGCCGGGGCCTCGACGGTGTTCCAGCCCATGTGCGGGACGATCGGGGCCTTGAGCGGGCCGACCGTGCCGGGCCACTCGTCGAGGCCCTCGGTCTCGACGCCGTGCTCGATGCCGCGCTCGAAGAGGATCTGCATGCCGACGCAGATCCCCATGACCGGGCGGCCGCCGGAGAGCCGGCGGCCGATGATCCAGTCGCCGCGGGCGTCCTTGAGGCCCTTCATGCAGGCGGAGAAGGCGCCGACGCCGGGGACGAGGAGCCCGTCGGCGTCCATCGCCCGGTCGTAGTCGCGGGTGATCTCCACGTCCGCGCCGACGCGCGCGAGGGCGCGCTCGGCGGAGCGGACGTTGCCGAAGCCGTAGTCGAAGACGACGACGTTCTTGGTGGGTCCGGCAGTGCTCATTCCCAGATCCCTTGGATGCGCAGGACTCCGGCGGCGAGGCACATCGCGGAGCTGATGGCGAGCAGGATGATGACCGACTTGGGCATCTTCTGCTTCTGGAAGGAGTAGACGCCGCCGGCCAGGAAGAGGCCGAGGACGATCAGGACGGTGTTGAGGCCGTTCACGGCTAGAGGGCGCCCTTCGTGGAGGGCAGGATGCCGGCCGCGCGCGGGTCGAACTCCGCGGCGTAGCGCAGGGCGCGGGCGAGCGCCTTGAACTGGCACTCCACGATGTGGTGGGCGTTGCGGCCGTACGGGACGTGGATGTGCAGGGCGATCTGGGCCTGCGCGACGAAGGACTCGAAGATGTGCCGGGTCATCGTCGTGTCGTAGGTGCCGATCATCGGCGCCATGTTCTCGGGCTCGGTGTGCACGAGGTACGGGCGGCCGGACAGGTCGACGGTCACCTGGGCGAGGGACTCGTCGAGCGGCACGGTGCAGTTGCCGAAGCGGTAGATGCCGACCTTGTCGCCCAGGGCCTGCCTGAAGGCGGCGCCGAGGGCGAGGGCGCTGTCCTCGATGGTGTGGTGGCTGTCGATGTGCAGGTCGCCCTCGGTCTTGACCGTGAGGTCGAAGAGGCCGTGGCGGCCGAGCTGGTCGAGCATGTGGTCGTAGAAGCCCACGCCCGTCGACACGTCGACCTTGCCGGTTCCGTCGAGGTTTATCTCGACGACGACCGAGGTCTCCTTCGTGGTGCGCTCGACCCGTCCGATGCGGCTCATGCCTGCTGCTCCTTCTTCAGTGCGCGAACCGCTTCCAGGAACGCGTCGTTCTCGGCCGGGGTGCCGGCGGTGACCCGCAGCCAGCCCGGTACGCCGTTGTCCCGGACCAGGACGCCCCGGTCGAGGATCTTCTGCCATGCGGTGTGGGAGTCCGGGAACCTGCCGAACTGGATGAAGTTCGCGTCGGACTCGGTGACCTCGAAGCCGATGCCCCGCAGCTCGGTGACGAGCCGGTCGCGCTCGGCCTTGAGCTGCTCGACGTAGCCGAGCAGGGTGTCGGTGTGCTCCAGGGCGGCCAGTGCCGTCGCCTGGGTGACGGCCGACAGGTGGTACGGCAGGCGCACCAGCTGGACGGCGTCCACGACGGCGGGGTGCGCGGCCAGGTAGCCCAGGCGCAGTCCGGCGGCGCCGAAGGCCTTGGACATCGTCCGGGAGACCACGAGGTTCGGCCGGCCCTCGATGAGGGGCAGGAGCGAGTCCCGGTGGCTGAACTCCACGTACGCCTCGTCCACGATCACGATCGAGGGCTTGGCGGCCTGGGCGGCCTCGTAGAGCGCCAGGACCGTCTCCGCCCCCACCGCGGTGCCCGTGGGGTTGTTGGGCGAGGTGATGAAGACGACATCGGGGGCGTGCTCGGCGACGGCCCGCTCCGCGGCCTCCACGTCGATGACGAAGTCCTCCCGGCGCGGACCGGAGATCCAGCCGGTGCCGGTGCCGCGGGCGATCAGCGCGTGCATCGAGTACGAGGGCTCGAAGCCCATCGCGGTGCGGCCGGGCCCGCCGAAGGTCTGCAGCAGCTGCTGGAGGACCTCGTTGGAGCCGTTGGCGGCCCACACGTTCTCCCGGGCGACCGGGTGCTTGCCGGTGCGCGTGAGGTAGGCGGCCAGCTCGGTGCGCAGTTCGACGGCGTCCCGGTCGGGGTAGCGGTTGAGGGTGCGGGCGGCGTCGGCCACGCGTTCGGCGATCCGCGCGACGAGCTCCTCGGGGAGCCCGTACGGGTTCTCGTTGGTGTTCAGCTGGACGGGCACGTCGAGCTGCGGGGCGCCGTACGGGGTCTTGCCGCGCAGCTCCTCGCGGACGGGGAGGTCGTCGATGCCGAGGTCGGCGGTCACTGCTGGGGGACCTTCCATGCGCTGTGCTGGTCTGGTACGGCTCCGCCAAAACGCGCCTTCAGGGCGGCGCCGTGCGCGGGCAGGTCCTCGGCCTCGGCCAGTGCCACCACGTGGTGGGTGACCTCGGCGAGGGCGTCGCGCGTGTAGTCGACGATGTGGACGCCGCGCAGGAAGGACTGCACGGACAGGCCGGAGGAGTGGCAGGCGCAGCCCGCGGTGGGCAGCACGTGGTTCGATCCGGCGCAGTAGTCGCCGAGGGAGACCGGGGACCAGGCGCCGACGAAGATCGCACCGGCGTTGCGGACCCGGGCGGCCCAGGCGGCGGCGTCGGCGGTCTGGATCTCCAGGTGTTCGGCGCCGTACGCGTCGACGACCTTGAGGCCGTCCTCCAGGCTGTCGACCAGCACGATCGCGGACTGGCGGCCGGCCAGCGCCGGCTTGATCCGGTCCTCGACGTGCTTGGTCGCGGCGACCTGCGGCTCCAGCTCCTTCTCGACCGCGGCCGCGAGCTCCTCGGAGTCGGTGACGAGGACGGCGGCGGCCAGCGGGTCGTGCTCGGCCTGGCTGATCAGGTCGGCGGCGACGTGCACGGGGTCGGCCGTGGAGTCGGCGAGGACGGCGATCTCGGTCGGTCCGGCCTCGGTGTCGATGCCGATGCGGCCGGTGAAGTAGCGCTTGGCGGCGGCGACCCAGATGTTGCCGGGGCCGGTCACCATGTTGACCGGCGGGCAGTCCTCCGTGCCGTACGCGAACATCGCGACGGCCACGGCGCCGCCCACGGCGTACACCTCGTCCACGCCGAGCAGGGCGCACGCGGCGAGGATCGTCGGGTGCGGCAGGCCCCCGAAGGGGTCCCCGTCGAAAGCGGGCTTCTGCGGCGGGGACGCGAGCGCGATCGACGCGACGCCCGCCTCCTGCGCCGGGACAACGTTCATGACGACGGACGAGGGGTAGACCGAGCGGCCGCCCGGGGCGTACAGCCCCACGCGCTCCACCGGAATCCACTTCTCGGTCACGGTTCCGCCGGGGACCACCTGGGTGGTGTGCTCGGTGCGGCGCTGTGCGCGGTGCACGATCCGGGCGCGCCGGATCGACTCCTCCAGGGCGGCGCGGACGGCCGGGTCCAGCTGCTCCAGGGCGGCGTCCAGGGCCCGGGCGGGCACCCGGACCTGCGTGAGCTCGACCCCGTCGAACTTCCGGGCGTACTCGATGAGCGCCGCCGTGCCGCGATGGTGGACGTCCTCGCAGATGGGCCGCACCTTCTCCAGGGCGGCTTCCACGTCGAACTCGGCACGGGGCAGCAGATCGCGCAGGGCGCCCCCCTCGGGGAGGGAGTCGCCGCGCAGGTCGATACGAGAGATCACCCCCCAATTCTCTCAGACCGCCCAGCGGCACCGTTCGCCTGTATCACTGGCTGATACACGCCCCGGGTGTCACAGCCGCCCGTTAGCGTTCCCCCACACGCAGGCACGGCGGAGGGGGACCGCATGACCGAGGCACGCCCGGGCGAGGCGCCGGCGGACCTCACCGGTCCCGAGCGCCGCATGTGGGAGGCGTTCCGCACGGGCGCCGTCTGCGACCTGAGCGCGCGGGCCGCCGACCGGGACGATCCGCACGCCGAGCGGGCCTGGGGGCCGGAGCGTGCCGTCCGGGCCGACGTGGTGGCGCTGCTGCTGCTCCACGGGCCGCCCCCGGTGCCGGGCAGGGTGGCCTCGCTCAAGCTGCGCGGCGTACGGATCACCGGGCGGCTCGACCTCTCGGGCGGTGCGGTGGCCCCGTACGTGGAGCTCCAGTCCTGCCGGTTCGACGGAGAGGTCCAGCTCTCGGAGGCCCGCTTCGGCACGGTGCGCCTGGTCAACTGCGCGGTCCCGCGGCTGGATGCGGCGCGGCTGCACACCGAGGGCGACCTGCACCTGCCGCGCTGCCGGGTGGCCCGGGGCATCCGGCTGACCGACGCGCAGATCGGCACCGACCTGCTGATCAGCCAGGCGGTGGTGCAGCGGGACAGCAAAGGCCGGGCCGTCGTCGCCGACGGCATGTCGGTCGCGCAGGACTTCCAGGGCGAGATGCTGGAGACCTACGGCGAGGTGAGCCTGCGGGGCGCGAAGGTCGGCGTGTCGATGAACCTGCGCGGGGCCCGCCTGCGCAACCCGTACGGGCGCTTCGCGCTGAACGCCCCGCAGCTGACCGTCGAGCGGACCCTGTACCTGACCTCGATCGCGCTGGACCACCTCCCCGGCTCCCCCTCCTCCACTCCCCCGTACGGTCTGGGCCTGATGCCGCCGGACGGGCGGCGGCAGCAGCGCTTCGAGTGCCGGGGCGGGCTGCGGCTGGACGACGGCCGCTTCGGCGACGCGATCGACTTCTACGGCGCCCGTTTCCTCCTCACCGAGGAGCAGGAGATATCCCTGCGCCGGATCCAGACCCCCGAGTTCCGCTTCGTCGGCGAGCGGCCGGAGCGCGGGCGGGTGGTGGTGTCGGGGGCCAAGGTGGTCAAGCTGGTCGACAGTTCCACCAGCTGGCCGGGCCCGGGCGGGCTCGCCATCGAGGGCTTCGTCTACGAGACCCTCGCCCCCCGGGGCCACTTCCCCCTCGCCCGGCGCCTGGCCTGGGTGGCGGCGGCCACCCCCGAGTACTCGCCGGACCCGTACGAACGGCTCGCCGCCGTGCTGCGGGCCGGCGGCGAGGACTCCGACGCCCGTCAGGTGCTGCTGACCAAGCAGCGACGCCGCCGGGCCACCCTGCCGCCCGCGGCGCGGGCCTGGGGGTACCTCCAGGACTGGACGGTGGTCTACGGGTACCGGCCGGGGCGGGCGGCGCTGTGGATGGTGGTCCTGTGGGCGGCGGGCGCGCTGCTGTTCTCCCAGCACGATCCCCCGCCGATCAAGGCGGACGAGCACCCGCAGTGGAACGCGGCCCTGTACGCGCTCGACCTCCTGCTGCCGGTGATCGACCTCGGCCAGCAGGGGCACTGGAAGGTGGAGGGCGGCTGGCAGTGGGGCGCGGCGGCCCTCGTCATCCTGGGGTGGATCCTGGCCACCACGGTGGCCGCGGGCGCGTCACGCCTGCTGAGGCGGGGGTGACGGGTCCGGGCCCGCGGCCATTACCCTGTGCCTCGTGACCACCGTTCGCCTGCCCCTGTTCCCGCTGAACTCGGTGCTGTTCCCGGGACTCGTCCTCCCGCTGAACATCTTCGAGGAGCGCTATCGCGCCATGATGAGCGAGCTCCTGAAGACGGGCGAGGACGAACCGCGCCGGTTCGCGGTCGTCGCCATCCGCGACGGCCGGGAGGTCGCGCCGACCGCGCCCGGCCTCCCGGACCAGACGGCCCTCCCCGAGCGGGGACCGGCCGCCGGTTTCGGCACGGACCCCATCCAGGCCTTCCACCGGGTGGGCTGCATCGCGGACGCGGCGACGATCCGGGAGCGGGAGGACGGCAGCTTCGAGGTCCTGGCGACCGGCACGACGCGGGTCCGCCTGGTGTCCGTGGACTCCTCGGGCCCCTACCTGACGGCGGAGCTGGAAGAGCTCCCCGAGGACAAGGGCGAGGGTGCCGGCGCCCTGGCCGAGGGGGTCCTGCGGGCCTTCCGCGCCTACCAGAAGCGGCTGGCCGGGGCCCGCGAGCGGTCCCTGACGGGCGCGGAGCTCCCCGACGAGCCGTCGGTGGTCTCCTACCTGGTGGCCGCGGCGGCGGTGCTGGACATCCCGGCGAAGCAGCGGCTGCTCCAGGCCCCGGACACGGCGACGCGGCTGGCGGAGGAGCTGAAGCTGCTGCGCGCGGAGACCGCGGTGATCCGCCACCTCCCGTCGCTGCCGGCGGTGGACCTGACCCGCTCCCCCACGAGCCCGAACTGATGGCGAGGAGGAAGGCGCAGCCGGCGGGCACCCCGGCGATCGTCGCCCTGGCGGCGGCGGGCGTCCCCTTCGCCACCCACGCGTACGAGCACGACCCGGCGCACCCCTCGTACGGCGAGGAGGCCGCCGAGGCCATGGGCGTCTCCCCGGACCAGGTGTTCAAGACGCTGGTCACGGACGTGGACGGGGTCCTGACGGTGGCCGTGGTGCCGGTGTCGGGCTCGCTGGACCTCAAGGCCCTGGCGACGGCGGTCGGCGGGAAGCGGGCGGCGATGGCCGACCCGGTGCTGGCGGAGCGCACGACGGGGTACGTCCGGGGCGGCATCTCGCCGCTGGGGCAGCGCAAGCGGCTGCGCACGGTACTGGACGCCTCGGCGTCGGACCGCGCCACGATCTGCGTGTCGGCGGGCCGCCGGGGCCTGGAGGTCGAGCTGTCCCCCGCGGACCTGGCCGCTCTGACGGGGGCCGTCCTGGCCCGCATCGCCCGCGCCTGACCGCGGGGCGGCCGACCACCGGGTCCTCGGGCCGCAGGCCCCCGCGCGTGATCAGCCTCGCGAGGTCAGCCCCGCGGGGGCTCCGGCGCGGCCGGATCGGCGTGGACGTGCGGCGGCGGGTACTGGGCGGCGGCCCACTCCGGTACCGGCTCGGGGTCGTGCGGGGACCACAGGGCCGTCAGCCCGAGGTGCACGAGCACGGCGGCCATCGGCCACGCGAGCAGCACCCCGTGCGCCAGCAGCTGGAGCGGCGCGTCGAACGGGGCCCCCTTGCCGGCCTGCCGCGCGGCGGTGACCAGATCCGCGGACGGGCCCAGCCACAGGCCGAGCCGCCAGCCCACCAGCGCGGCGAAGCAGGAGCCGACCGCCAGACCGACCACCAGCGTCACGCCGCCGGCCCGGCGCCACAGGAAGACGCCGACGGCGCTCAGCACACCCAGACCGGCGGCCAGCAGGAAGAACGTGCCGTCAGCCCCGATCCGGGCCTCGCTCTCGGAGTTCCGCAGGAACACCGCCTCCCCGTTGGAGACGTACTGCGCCCGCGGCGCCAGCCACGCCCACAGCAGTCCGAGGAGCACGCCGGCCACACCGACCGCGAGGGCGACGGCGGCGCCGTCCCGGACGTCCGCCGGGGTGACGGCGGCCTCGCCCCCGCCGGCCTTGCGGGGCGGCGGCGACGGCGGGTCGAAGGGGGAGGGCGGGGTCACGGCTTCGGTCACCCCCACATCGTGCCAGGTAAGCCCGGCACCGGCTTCAGCGGACCGCCGCCCGGCGGTACGCCCAGGTGGCGACGGCCAGCGACAGCACGCCGACGGCGGCGCACACGCCGAGGTCGAGGAGGACCACGGCCCAGTCGGGGTCCGCCGCGAAGGTACGGGCGAAGGCCTCCACCCCGTACGTGGACGGCAGCAGGTCCCGCGCCCACACGATCACCTCCGGCATCCGCTCCGGCGGCAGCACCCCCAGCAGCAGCGCCGCGGACATGCCGAGCTGTCCGGCCAGCGTGGCCAGCTCCTGGCGCGGCGCGAGCAGCCCCAGGGCCGCACCGAGCCCGGCCAGCGCGGCCCCGGCCAGCGGCACCACCGCGGCCAGGATCCACAGGCCGCCCATCGGCAGCCCGAAGAGCACGCACCCGAACACCGCGGTGACCAGGGTGCCCGGCAGGGTGAAGGAGGCGTACGCGGCGGCCGCGCCCAGCACCACCGACGCGGGCGGCACCGGCAGGGTGGCGTAGTGGTCGAGCCCTCCGCCGGCCCGCAGTTGCCCGAAGTACTGCGCGAGCAGGTTCAGCGCGACGAAGGCGACCACCAGCACGGAGGAGCCGGCCACGACGGCCCGCGCCTCCGAACCGCCGTCCACCACGCCCCGCATCAGGATCATGATGCCGACGGACTGGAAGGTGGCCACGAACAGCAGCGGGATGCGCGCGACCCGGGCCCGGGACAGCTGTGCCCGGTACACGGCGGCCAGCGCGGGGAAGAACCGCGCCTTCGGCGCCAGCTCGGCCGGGGCGCACGCGGTCCCGGCGGAGACGCCCACGGCGTCCGCGGCAGCGGTAGTCACGACTTGACCAGACCCTTCATCCGCCCACCCAGCGCCAGGTAGACGTCCTCCAGGCTCGGCGTCGCCAACGTGAAATCGTCGAGGGCGGCGAACGCCGGCCCCCCGGTGACGGCGGCCACCGCGGCTCGCGCCTCCTCCGGCGGCAGCCGCAGCACCCAGCGGCGCCCGGACTCGGCGGCCAGCGGGGCGAGCGCCGCGACCTCCGGCACCTCCAGCGGCGCGGCGGAGCGCCACACCAGCTCCAGCCGGACCTCGCCGGAGACCTTGGCCTTCAGCCCGGACGGGGTGTCGCAGGCGATGACCTTGCCCTGGTCGATGACGGCGACCCGGTCGAGGACGGTCTCGGCCTCGATGACGTTGTGCGTGACGAGCAGGACGGTCGCGCCGTACCGCTCGCGCCGCCGGTCGACGGCCGACCAGACAGCCCGCCGGGCGAGCGGGTCCATGCCGGTGGTGGGCTCGTCGAGGACCAGGAAGGGCCGCTCGCCCACCAGCGCGGCGGCGAAGCAGGCCAGGCGCCGCTGCCCGCCGGAGAGCTTCTTCAGGGGCCGCCCGGCGATCTCGGTCAGCCCGAGCTCGTCCAGTACGCGGTCGCGCGCCGCCCGCGCCGCCCGGGCGTCGAGCCCGCGCAGCCGGCCGGTGGTCTCGGCGGCCAGGGACACGGTCAGCTCGTCCAGGGCGGTGGACTCCTGCCCCAGGTAGGCGAGGAGCCGGGCCGCCCGCCCGGGGTGGCGTACGAGGTCGTGTCCGAGCAGGGTCACGGTGCCCGCGTCCGGCCGCATCAGCCCGGTGAGCTGGCGGACCAGGGTGGACTTGCCGGCGCCGTTGGGGCCGAGGAGGCCGAAGATCTCGCCCCGCCGCACGTCGAGGCAGACGCCGTCCGTGGCGCGGGTCTCGGGCAGGGCGGGAGCTCCGCGCCGACCGCGCACCGCGGGATACGTCTTGACCAGGTCACGCACCGCGCAGACCACGTCGGAGGCCGCTTCCGCGGCTGCTGCCGTGCCGCGCTTCCCGCGGGGTTCCGCCTGTGCTGTGCCCGTGCTCACGAGGGAGCAGCCTACGGGGTTCCCGCCCCTACTCGGCCGCCGGGGCCGACGGCGCCGCCGCGACTCCGGGGTCGGCGGGGCCCGCGCCGGGCGGTGCGGCCGGTACGGCGGCCACGTGCTCGGCGGCCGCGCGGACGTCGATCTCCCGCCAGAAACCGGCGCGGATGGCGTACCGGTCGTGTTCGTCGATCTGGTCGTCCTTGTGCGCGAGGAGCCCGAACCGGGCGGCGTAGCGCAGCAGCTCCCCGTCGATGCGGTGCGGGATCCGCGGGTACATCGTGGCCAGCTTCTGGAGGTGCACGCTTTCCGGGAGCCGTTCCATCCACCGCCGGGCGAACACCTGCCCGACCTCGAACGGGTCGCCGCCGACCGTGGTGATGTCCTCCTCGCGGTCCGCCCAGCGCTGCTCGGCGCTGGTGAGCTGGGCGAGGGTGGGCAGGGAGGCGGTCTCGGCGGGTTCCCCGAGCGGGCCGGCGCGGTCGATCCAGCCCTTGTCGGAGGACCAGCGCAGGGCGCTGCCGGCCGGGGGCTGACCGCCGTTGCCCCCGGCCGGCCCGGCGCTCGGCGGTCCGGGGGCCCGCAGCGAGCCGGCGAGGTCCTTGGGCGTGGGTACGGTCCTGCCCCCGGAGGCGGCGGGCGCGGGGACCGGTACGCCGCCCTGCTGCTGCTCCTCGCCCGCGGCGGTGCCGTTGCGGGCGGCCTCGGCGAGCGCGGCCTCGGGCAGCGGGGCGGAGAGGATGGCGGCGATGTCGGGCCGCGGGGCGGGCGGCGGTGAGCACAGCCCGGCCAGGTCCTTGGCCCGTACGGCGCGGGTGATCCAGGCCCGGTCCAGCACGCGGCGCTCGTCGGCCTCGGCGACGAGGTCCTCGGACTGGTTGTAGTCGCCGTCGGCGGCCTGGACGGCCCACAGGTGGACGGCGACCCCGTGCTCCTTGGCGGACATCAGCCCGGGCAGCAGGTCGCCGTCGCCGGTCACCAGGACGACGTCGGAGCAGGCGCGGTTGCGGGCCAGCTCGGTGAGTTCGGCGTGCATGGCGGCGTCGACGCCCTTCTGTGCCCAGCGTCCGTCGCTCCGGGTCAGGGCGCCCAGCCGGACGGTGACGCGGGGCATGACGCGCAGCCGCCGGTGCTCGGGCTGCGGCACCCGGTCGGGTGCGCCGTCGAACCAGTAGATGCGCAGCAGGGGCTGCTCGGTGTCGGCCTCGGCCCGCTCGCGCAGGCCCTGGATGAGGGCGGCATGGTCGACGGTGATGCGGGAGCGCGAGGGCTCCCCTGCGAGAAGGCTGGCGGCGGCGCCCAGCAGATAGCCGGCGTCCACCAGGACGACGCAGCGGTCCACGCGTTCCACCCTCTTCCGTGGGGGTCCTCTGGATATTCCCCGAGTCTGCCCGACCGCAAGGGCGTTGACGGCCGGAACTCGATCATCGGCGTGGCGGATCTCACGCGGGGCGCGGAAGAGGGCACGGGAGACCGTCGGCTACGCGCAGTAATGATCCAAAATGCGCGGTTTCTGGCGTTGTGTGAGTGTGAAGGCGTCCTGGCCCCTAGACCCTCACGGAGGCTCCACCATGGCCAAGAACAAGAACCAGAAGCAGCCGGCGAAGCAGCAGAACCGCTCGTCCGCGCCGGACCAGGCGAAGAGCTCGGCGGAGTCCTCGTCGGAGTCGATGTCCCAGGCGCCGAGTCCGATGGACATGGCCCACAAGAGCAAGCAGAAGAAGTTCGGCCACAACTGACGCCCGCGGGCCCGCGCCCGCGCGTGAAGTGACGGAAGGGCCCGCCCGGCATCGCCGGGCGGGCCCTTCCGTACGGTCGGCGGCCGTGCCTATCCGGCCAGACAGGCCGGTCCGAGCAGCACCTTGAGGTCGCCGAACAGCGCCGGGTCGGGCTTGACGCGGTGCTTGTCGAGCCGCAGGACGGTGGTCGACCGGGGGCCCTGGAGCTTGATCCGCACCTCGGTGTTGCCCTGGTGGTGGCGCAGGATCTCGCCCAGCCGGGTCACCATCGGCGGCGTGACCTTGACGGTGGGGATGGTGAGGACGACGGGCGCGTTGGTGCCGGCCGAGGAGACGTCGGGGACCATCATCTCCATCGCGACCAGCCGGGGGACGTCCTCGCGCTTGTCGAGGCGGCCCTTGACGAAGACGACGGTGTCCTCGACCAGCTGGGTGGAGACGAGCTGGTAGGTCGCGGGGAAGAACATGCACTCGATGGAGCCGGCCAAGTCCTCGACGGTGGCGATGGCCCAGGCGTTGCCCTGCTTGGTCATCTTGCGCTGGAGGCCCGAGATGATGCCGCCGATGGTGACGACCGCGCCGTCGGAGTGCTCTCCGCCGGTCAGCTGGGAGATGCCGGCGTCCGTCTTGTCGGACAGCACGTGCTCCAGGCCGAAGAGCGGGTGGTCGGAGACGTAGAGGCCGAGCATCTCGCGCTCCTGGGCGAGCAGGTAGGACTTCTCCCACTCGACGTCGGAGAAGACCACGTCGAGGCCGAAGCCGGGCTCGTCGCCCGCGCTCTCGTCGCCCATCGCGCCGAAGAGGTCGAACTGTCCCTCGGCCTCCTTGCGCTTGACCGCCACCACGTTGTCGATCATCGGTTCGTGGTGGGCGACGAGGCCCTTGCGGGTGTGGCCCATCTCGTCGAAGGCCCCGGCCTTGATCAGCGACTCGACGGTGCGCTTGTTGCAGACGACGGCCTCGACCTTGTCCAGGAAGTCGGGGAAGGAGGAGAACTTCCCCTTCGCCTTCCTGCTCTTGATGATCGATTCCACGACGTTGGTGCCGACGTTGCGGACGGCGGTGAGGCCGAAGAGGATCACGTCGTCGCCCTGGGCCGCGAAGTTCGGCTCCGACTCGTTCACGTTCGGCGGCAGGACCTTGATGCCCATGCGCCGGCACTCGTTGAGGTAGATCGCGGACTTGTCCTTGTCGTCCTTGACCGAGGTGAGCAGACCGGCCATGTACTCGGCCGGGAAGTTCGCCTTGAGGTAGGCGGTCCAGTAGGAGACGAGCCCGTAGGCGGCCGAGTGGGCCTTGTTGAAGGCGTAGCCGGCGAAGGGGACCAGGACGTCCCAGAGTGCCTTGATCGCCTGGTCGCTGAAGCCCTTCTTCTTGGCCCCCGCCTCGAAGATGACGAAGTTCTTCGCCAGCTCGTCGGGCTTCTTCTTGCCCATCACGCGACGCAGGATGTCGGCCTCGCCGAGCGAGTACCCGGCGATGATCTGGGCGGCCTTCTGGACCTGCTCCTGGTAGACGATCAGGCCGTAGGTGACGGCGAGGACCTCTTCGAGCGGGCCCTCCAGCTCCGGGTGGATCGGGGTGATCTCCTGCTGCTTGTTCTTGCGCAGGGCGTAGTTCGTGTGCGAGTTCATGCCCATCGGACCCGGCCGGTACAGGGCCGAGACGGCGGAGATGTCCTCGAAGTTGTCGGGCTTCATCAGGCGCAGCAGGGAGCGCATGGGCCCGCCGTCGAACTGGAAGACGCCGAGGGTGTCGCCACGGCCGAGCAGTTCGAAGGTCTTGGGGTCGTCGAGCGGGAGGCCGAGGAGATCGATGTCGATCCCCTTGTTGGCCTTCACCATCTTGACGGCGTCGTCCATGATCGTGAGGTTGCGCAGGCCGAGGAAGTCCATCTTCAGCAGGCCGAGCGACTCGCAGCTCGGGTAGTCCCACTGGGTGATGGTGACGCCGTCGGAGTGCCGCACCCAGACGGGCACGTGGTCGGTGATCGTCTCGCTGGACATGATCACGCCGGCGGCGTGCACGCCCATCTGCCGGACCAGTCCCTCCACACCGCGGGCGGTGTCGATGACCTTCTTCACGTCCGGCTCGTTCTCGTACATCCCGCGGATCTCGCCGGCCTCGCTGTAGCGGGGGTGCGTCGGGTCGAGGATGCCGGAGAGCGGGATGCCCTTGCCGAGGACGTCCGCGGGCATGGCCTTGGTGAGCCGGTCGCCCATGGCGTAGGGGTAGCCGAGGACGCGGGCGGAGTCCTTGATCGCGTTCTTGGCCTTGATGGTGCCGTAGGTGCCGATCATGGCGACCTTGTCGGCGCCGTACTTCTCGGTCACGTACCGGATCACCTCGACGCGCCTGCGCTCGTCGAAGTCGATGTCGACGTCGGGCATGGAGACGCGCTCGGGGTTCAGGAAGCGCTCGAAGATCAGGCCGTGGGTGATCGGGTCGAGGTCGGTGATGCCCATGGCGTACGCGACGATCGATCCGGCCGCGGAGCCTCGGCCCGGGCCCACCGCGATGCCCTGGTTCTTCGCCCACATGATGAAGTCGGCGACCACGAGGAAGTAGCCGGGGAAGCCCATCGAGATGATCGTGTCCATCTCGTACTCGGCCTGCTTCATCCGGTCCTCCGGGATGCCCCCCGGGTAGCGGCGCTCCATGCCGCGCATGGTCTCCTCGCGGAACCACGTGACCTCGGTGTAGCCGTCCGGGATGTCGAACTTCGGCATCAGGTTCCGGAACTGGAACATGCCCTCGGTGTCGACCTGCTCCGCGACCAGCCGGGTGTTGGCGCAGCCCTCCTGCCAGGCGTCCGAGGAGTCGATGGCGTACATCTCGTCCGTGGACTTCAGGTAGTAGCCGGTGCCGTCGAAGCGGAAGCGGTCCGGGTCGGAGAGGTTCTTGCCGGTCTGGATGCAGAGCAGGGCGTCGTGGGCGCCGGCCTCGCTGGCGTAGGTGTAGTGCGAGTCGTTCGTGACCAGCGGCGGGATGCCGAGCTTCTTGCCGATCTCCAGGAGCCCGTCGCGGACCCGGCGCTCGATCTCGATGCCGTGGTCCATCAGCTCCAGGAAGTACCGCTCCTTGCCGAAGATGTCCTGGTACTCGGAGGCGGCCTTGAGGGCCTCGTCGAACTGGCCGAGGCGCAGCCGGGTCTGGATCTCGCCGGAGGGGCAGCCGGTGGAGGCGATGAGCCCCTCGGACCACTGGCTGATCGTCTCCTTGTCCATGCGGGGCCACTTGGTGAGCCAGCCCTCGGCGTACGCGTCGGAGGACAGCCGGAAGAGGTTGTTCAGGCCGGTGGCGTTCGCCGCCCAGATCGTCTTGTGGGTGTAGCCGCCGGAGCCGGAGACGTCGTCGCGCTTCTGGTGCGGCTGGCCCCACTGGATGCGCCGCTTGTTGCGCCGGGACTCGGGGGCGACGTACGCCTCGATGCCGATGATCGGGGTGATCCCGGCCTTCTTCGCGGTGTGGAAGAAGTCGTAGGCCCCGTGCAGGTTGCCGTGGTCGGACATCGCGATGTGGGACATGCCCATCTCGTTGCACGCGTTGAACATGTCCTTCAGCCGCGCGGCACCGTCCAGCAGGGAGTACTGGGTGTGGACGTGCAGGTGCGTGAACGGCGGTTTGGTCACGGTGGGGATCCTCCGGCGGGGAGAGAGGGCGGCAGCTACGAATCCTACGTCTCCCGGATGACAGATCACGGGCACCGACGGGTACGGTCGTCCGTTGCAGAACCAAGGACCCCGGTCCTGCCAGCACGGTCAGCACAGCGCTCCACCCGCGCTCCACCCCGCGCCACCAGGAGGCATCCGCCATGGCGGTTCCCGAGACGACCGACGAACAGCGTGCCGAGCAGATACTCGGTGTGTTCGACACCGCGTTCGGCGAGCTCCTCGCAGCCGACCCGGCTGCCTTCCAGGTCAAATTCCGCAAGATGGCGGCCTCGGCCTTCGCCTTCTACCGCGGCACGGCCTGCCTCTTCTACGCGGACCTGGAGCGCGACGGACAGGGCGGCCCCTACGTGGACGAGCGCACCGGCCGGGTGTGGATCCACGGCGACCTGCACGCCGAGAACTTCGGCACGTACATGGACTCCAACGGCCGGCTGGTCTTCAACGTCAACGACTTCGACGAGGCGTACGTCGGCCCCTTCACCTGGGACCTGAAGCGGTTCGCGGCCTCCGTGGCGCTGATCGGCTACACCAAGGCGCTCAGCGACGAGCAGATCAGCGACCTGGTGCGGACCTACGCCGGCGCCTACCGGGAGCGCGTCCACCGCCTGGCCGCCGGGGCCAAGTACGAGGAGGTGCCCTCCTTCACCCTGGACACCGCCGACGGCCCGCTGCTGGGCGCCCTGCGCGCGGCCCGCGCGCGCACCCGCTTCTCCCTGCTGGACTCGATGACGGAGATCCGGGAGTTCGAGCGCCGCTTCGCGCCCGGCGCGGGCACCATCGAGCTCGACGCGGCGACGCGCTACAAGGTCCTGGACGCCTTCGACGGCTACCTGGAGACGCTGCCCGACGAGTCCCTGGTCCGGCCCGACTCCTACCGGGTCAAGGACGTGGTGGGCCGCCGGGGCGTCGGCATCGGCTCGGCCGGGCTGCCCTCGTACAACATCCTGCTGGAGGGGCACAGCGACGCCCTGGAGAACGACGTCGTGATCTACCTCAAGCAGGCGCAGACCCCGGCGGTCTCCCGTCACGTCACCGACCGGGCCGTCCGCGACTACTTCCACCACGAGGGCCACCGCACGGTGATCTCCCAGCGCGCCCTGCAGGCGCACGCCGACCCGTGGCTGGGGTGGACGGAGCTGGACGGCTCCGGGCAGCTGGTGGCGGAGGTCTCCCCGTACGCGGTGGACCTGGACTGGGCGGACCTGGACGACCCGGAGGAGATCGCCGCCGTCGTCGCCGACCTGGGCCGGGCCACGGCGACCATGCACGGGGCGGCCGACGAGGCGGAGAGCGGCCACTCCCTGGTCCCGTTCTCGACCGAGCGGGCCATCGACGCGGCGATCGCTGCCGACGAGGAGGGCTTCGCGGAGCTGCTCGTGGAGTTCGCCCACGCGTACGGCGCCCGGGCCCGCGCCGACCACCAGATCTTCGTGGACCTCTTCCGCAACGGCCGCCTGATGCCGTGAGCCGCGGGAGCCGGGCCCTGTGGACCGGCTCCACAGGGTCTCGTGGCACACTCGCGACGATGGACATATCAGGGGCAGGACTCCGAGGGCTGCGGGCCGCGCTGTTCAGCGCGTTCGTCGTGCTGCTGTCCGCGGGCTCTCACGTCCTGATGTCCCGGGTGCCGCTTCCGGCCCCGCTGCTGGCCGGGGCCTTCGCCGGCGTCTTCGTGATCGCCTACGCGCTGGCCGGCCGGCGGCGGGCCTTCGGGCCGATCGCCGGGCTGCTCGTACCGCTGGAGCTGGCCGCCGACACCGTCTTCACCGCCGGGCAGCACCTCTGCTACGGCCCGGCGGGCGGACCGGTCTCCGGGCCGCTGCGCGCGATGGGCCTGGACGCGCTGTGCGGCGGCTCCCCGGTGGGCGGGCCGCTGACCGAGGTGGCCGGGCCCGTCGCCGATCCGGCGACGCTGCTGGCCTCGCCCGGGCCATGGACGCCCTGGCTGCTGCTCGGGGCGCACGTGTCGGTCGGCCTGGTGGCCGCCGGGTGGCTGCACTGCGGCGAGCGGGCGCTGGCCCAGCTGCTGCGGGCGGTCGCCGTCGGCGCGTTCCGTCCGCTGCTGCTGGCGGTGGCCTCGGTGGCGCCGGCCCCGCGACCGGCGCGGCGGGTGCTGCGGTCGGTGCTCCCGGGCGCGGGGGCCCGTACCCGGTTCCCCGCCCACTCCGTGGGACGGCGGGGGCCGCCCGTGCCCGGTGCGCTCGCGCGCGCCTGACGTACGGACGACACCCCCATCACATCGCATTCCACGGAGATCACCATGAGTTCACGCAACAGCCAGGCGAACAAGGCGGCGGCCCGCGAGCGGCTCCGCGCCGAGCGCGAGGCCCAGGCGAAGAAGGACAAGGTGCGCCGCCAGCTGGTCGTGGGCGGCGCCGTCGTCGCCGTCCTCGCCATAGCCGGCGCCATCGGCTACGCGGTCGTCCAGTCCGGCAAGCCCGGCTACTGGGAGAAGGCCGCGAAGGCCGACCTGATCAAGCCGAAGAACACCGAGGGCGAGGACGGCACGACGGTCGTCGTCGGCAAGCCCGAGGCGAAGAAGACCCTGGAGCTGTACGAGGACTCCCGCTGCCCGGCCTGCGCCTCGTTCGAGCAGGCCGTCGGCGAGCAGGTCAAGAAGGACGTCGACGCCGGCAAGTACAAGCTCCGGTACTTCGGCGCCACGTTCATCGACAACGCGGTCAAGGGCGAGGGCTCGAAGAACGCGCTGAGCGCCCTGGGCGCCGCGCTGAACGTCAGCCCGGAGGCCTTCCTCGACTACAAGGCGGCGCTCTACTCCAAGGAACTGCACCCCGAGGAGACCGTCGACAGCTTCGCCAAGGACGACTACCTCCTGAAGGTCGCGGACACGGTTCCGGCGCTCAAGGGCAACGCCGAGTTCAAGAAGGCCGTCGAGGACGGCACCTACGACCGGTGGGCGCTGAAGATGTCCGAGGAGTTCGGCAAGTCCGGCGTGACGGGCACCCCGACGCTGAAGATGGACGGGAAGAAGATCGAGACGCCGGGCACGGGCGACGCGTTCACCGCGGCGATCGACAAGGCCCTGGCAGGCTGATTTCGGCCAACGGGCGGGCGGACTCCAGGAGTTCGCCCGCTCTTTGCGTTCCGAGGGATGTACGGAGGGTCATACCCGCCAGTAACATGATCATCCGTGACCAGTCATCTCCCTTCCCCCGCGCCCTCTTCCACGGGCGTCCCCGCTCCGCGCCGCCGCACGGTCGTGCTGGCCGCGGCCGCCACCGCCGCACTCGCCCCGATCGCCTCGCTGGGCGCCTCCGCGGCCCACGCCGCTCAGAGCGCGCCCGCGTTCCTCCACGGCGTCGCCTCCGGCGACCCGCTCCCCGACGGGGTCCTGCTGTGGACCCGCGTCACCCCCACCGCCGAGGCCGTGCCCGGCTCCGGCCTCGGCCCGGCCGTGCAGGTGGGCTGGGAGGTGGCCGCGGACAAGGCCTTCTCCCGGATCGTCGCCTCCGGCACCGTCGCCGCGAGCGCCGCCTCTGACCACACCGTCAAGGTGGACGTGCGCGGCCTGAGCCCGCAGACGCCGTACTGGTACCGGTTCTCCGCCGGCTCCGCCGTCTCCCCGGCCGGTCGCACCCTGACCACCCCGGCCGCCGGGACGACGACCGCCGCGGTCCGCTTCGGCGTGGTCTCCTGCGCGAACTGGGAGTCCGGCTACTTCTCCGCCTACCGCCACCTGGCCGCCCGCGCCGACCTGGACGCGGTCCTGCACCTGGGCGACTACGTCTACGAGTACGCCTCGGGGGGCTACCCGGAGGCCAGGTACACCGTCCGCCCGCACGAGCCGCGGCACGAGATCGTCTCGCTCGCCGACTACCGCACCCGGCACGGCACGTACAAGACCGACCCCGACCTCCAGGCCCTGCACCAGGCGCACCCCGTCGTCGCGATCTGGGACGACCACGAGTTCGCCAACGACGCCTGGGCGGGCGGCGCGGAGAACCACACCCCGGGCGCCGAGGGCGAGTGGGCGGCCCGCGCGGCCGCCGCCAAGCAGGCGTACTTCGAGTGGATGCCCGTACGCGCCTCCATCGCCGGCACCGTCTACCGGCGGCTGCGCTTCGGCACCCTCGCCGACCTGCACCTCCTCGACCTGCGCTCCTTCCGCTCCCAGCAGGTCAAGGTCGGGAGCGGCTCGGTCGACGACCCGGAGCGCACCCTCACGGGACGGGCCCAGCTGGACTGGCTCAAGGCGGGGCTCGCCGGCTCGGACGCGACCTGGAAGCTGGTCGGCACCTCCGTGATGATCTCCCCGGTGGCCTTCGGCTCACTGCCCGCGCACCTGCTGAAGCCGCTCGCCAAGCTGCTGGGCCTGCCCGAGGGCGGCCTCGCCGTCAACGTGGACCAGTGGGACGGCTACACGGACGACCGCAAGGAGCTGCTGGGCCACCTGAGGGACCGGAACATCAGGAACACCGTGTTCCTGACCGGCGACATCCACATGGCGTGGGCGAACGAGGTCCCGGTGAACATGGCGACCTACCCGGGCTCGGGGACGGCCGCGACCGAGTTCGTGGTCACCTCCGTGACCTCGGACAACCTGGACGACATCCTGCACGTCCCGGCGGACACCGCCTCGCTGGTCGCCGAGTCGGCCGTCAAGGCCGCCAACTGGCACGTGAAGTGGCTCGACATGGACGCGCACGGCTACGGCGTGCTCGACGTGACGGCCGAGCGGTCGCAGATGGACTACTACGTGATCTCCGACAAGCGCCGCCCGGACGCCTCGGCCGCGTGGTCGCGCTCGTACCGGACCCGGAACGGGACCCAGACGGTGGAGCGGGTGCACCAGCCGGTGCGCTGACCGGCCGTCGGACGTGCGCGGCGGCGGGGGCCCTGCCCGGTACGGGCGGGGCGCCCCGCCGCCGCCTCCCCTCAGCGGGGCGCCCCGCCGCCTCCCCGTCCGCCGGGCGGCCCGGGGGACGCCGCGCACGCCCCTACAGGGTGTCGAGGAAGCCGATCGCGACCTTCCAGGCCTGCTCGGCGGCCTCGGCGTCGTAGTCGTCCAGGCCCCCGTCGGTGAACAGGTGCCCGGCGCCCGGATAGCTGTGCACCTCCACGTCCGCCCCGGCCCGCCGCATCCGCAGGTACCAGGCCGTCAGCCAGTCGTGCGGCTCGAAGGGGTCCGGATCGGCGATGTGCAGCTGTACGGGCAGCTCGTCGACCGAGACGTCCGCCTCCAGGTCCGCCGTGCCGTGCAGGAGCAGCAGCCCGCGCGCTTTCTCGTCGGCCAGGGCCAGGTGCTGGGCGACCGAGCCGCCGAAGGAGAACCCGGCGTAGACCAGGCCGCGGTCGGAGAAGGGGGCGGAGGCCAGCACCGCACGCTTGAGCAGCTCGTCGCGGCCGATCTCGTCCTGGTGTGCCATGCCCTCCTCGACGGTCCCGAAGGTGCGCCCCTCGAAGAGGTCCGGCACCTGGACCTCGTGCCCGGCCGCGCGCAGCCGGTCGGCCGCCTCGTGGACCGCGGGCCGCAACCCGTACGTCGAATGGAAAAGCATGATGTTCATGACTCCATCGTGCCAGTTTCCGAGGACGGCTTCCGGTTACGTTCCCCTCATGGAGATGGAGACCTTGCTACGCCCCCTGATCGTCATCGGCGGCTCGTTGCTGATCACCCTGGTCGCGGGGTGGCTGCTCGACCGGCTGCTGCGGCGCATCGACCGACGGCACCCGGAGACCCCCCTGTGGGGGCTGCTGCGCCGCTGCCGGGTGCCGTTCCAGGTCGTGCTGTGCACCGCGCTGCTCCGGGGCTCCTACCGGTCGGCGGGTCTCCTTCCCGAGTACGCCTTCTACATCGGGCGGATCCTCACCCTGGTGACGATCGCCTCCGCGGCCTGGCTGACCGTGCGCATCGCGACGGCCGCGGTCGACTCCACGTACGCCCGCTACGCCTCGGCGGCCCAGGACGACGCCCGCGTCCGCCGCGTGCGCACCCAGGTGACCCTGATCCAGCGGGTGGTCACGGCGGTGGTGGTCGTGGTCGCCCTCGCGGCCATGCTGCTGACCTTCCCGCCGATGAAGGCCGTCGGCGCCTCGATGCTGGCCTCCGCCGGCGTCCTCGGCATCGTCGCGGGCATCGCCGCCCAGTCCTCGCTGGGCAACCTCTTCGCCGGCCTGCAGATCGCCTTCGGCGACACCGTCCGCATCGGCGACACGGTGGTCGTCGACAAGGAGTGGGGCACGGTCGAGGAGATCACCCTGACCTTCCTCACCGTCCGCACCTGGGACGAGCGCCGGATCACGATGCCGGTCTCGTACTTCACGAGCAAGCCGTACGAGAACTGGTCGCGCGGCGGCGCCGAGATGACCGGCACCGTCTTCTGGCACCTCGACCACAGGGCGCCGCTCGACCTCATGCGCGAGCGGTTCGGGGAACTCCTGAAGGAGATCCCCGAATGGGACGGCCGCGGCGCCGGCCTGGCGGTGACCGACACCACCCCGAGCACCGTGCAGGTCCGCGCGATCGTCACGGCGAAGAACGCCGACGACGTCTGGACCGTGCGGTGCGCGGTCCGCGAGCAGATGATCGCCTGGCTCGTCGCCCACCACCCGTACGCCCTGCCCCGCGTCACGACCTCCGAGGCCGCCGCCGCACCGGGCGACCGGGCCGCGACCGCCGAGACCCCGGGAGCCGCCGGCGCGTGAGGCCGGGGCCGCGGCGGGGGCCGACCGGCCGGCCGGCGGGGTCCCGGGGCGGGTGGGGCCCCGGCCTGCTCCGCCCTACGGGTTCCGCAGGCTGCGTACGTCCAGGTGCCGCAGCACCCGGTCCACGATCTCCGGGTCGGACCCGGCCTCGCTGCGCGCGGCCAGCACCTCGTGCCGGGCCGCGGACATCATCTCGCGCTGGATCCGCTGGACGTCCCTGATCCGCTCGACCCGTTGCGCGTACGCCTCCCGGCGTTCCTCGTCCACCATGTCGGGGCTGATGCGGGCCCCCACGTCGTACGCCCGCCGGTACAGCGTCTCCACGAGGTCCTCCGGGAGCTCCTCCACCTCCTGGATCTCCTTCAGCCGCCGCTTGGCGGCCTTGGCGGCGCGGATCGCCAGCGCCCGCTCGGCGTCGCGGTCCGCGTCGGAGTCGGCCTCCACCCCCAGGCGCCGCACCAGCCACGGCAGGGTGAGTCCCTGCACCACGAGGGTCGCCATGATCACCGCGAAGGCGATGAAGACGATCTCGTCCCGCGCGGGGAACGGTTCGCCCGCGTCGGTCTCGAGCGGGATGGCGAGGGCCAGCGCCACCGAGGCCACGCCCCGCATCCCGGCCCACCACATCACGACGCTCTCCCGCCAGCTCACCGGGATCTCCTCGTCGTAGTCGCGCCGCTTGTGCAGCTTCTGCGCGAGCCAGCCGGCCGGCAGCAGCCACACCAGCCGTACGCCGACCACCACGGCGATCACGACGCCCGCCCAGCCGGCCATCTCCCCGGCGCGCCCCTGCGCGGTGCCGAACACGTTGTGGAGCTCCAGGCCGATCAGCCCGAACGCCACCCCCGTGACCAGCATGTCGACGACTTCCCAGAAGGTGTGCCCGGCGAGCCGTCCCAGTACGTCGTCGGCGTCCGACGCGTACTCGGCCAGGAAGAGCGCCGTCGTCAGGACGGCCAGCACCCCCGACCCCTGGAGCTCCTCCGCGACCACGTACGAGACGAACGGCACCAGCAGCGTCAGGCCGATCTGCAGCGTGGCGTCGCCGAGCCTGCTCATCATGCGGTGGGTGATCCAGCCGAAGGCGAGGCCGACGACGACGGCGACGACGGCGGACAGCACGAACTCGCCGAGCGCCTCCGGCCACGAGAAGCTGCCGCTGACGGCGGCGGCGACGGCCACGTGGTAGAGCACGATGGCGGTGACGTCGTTGAAGAGCCCCTCACCCTCCAGGATCGACACCATGCGGCGGGGCAGCCCCAGCGAGCCGGCGACGGCGGTGGCGGCGACCGGGTCGGGCGGCGCGACGAGCGCGCCGAGCGCGACCGCGGCGGCGATCGGCAGCCCGGGCACGGCGGCGTGCGCGACGGCGGCGACGGCGGCCGTCGTGACGAACACCAGGGCCACGGCCAGCAGCAGGATGGGCCGGACGTTGGCGGCGAACTGGCGCCAGGAGGTGCGCTGCACGGAGGCGTACAGCAGCGGTGGGAGCACCAGCGGCAGGATGTAGTCGGGCGGGATGTCGACGTTCGGCACGGCCGGCAGCAGGGCGAGGGCCACCCCGCCGATGGTCATGAGAACGGGTGCGGGCAGTCCGAGCCGGTCTCCGAGCGGGACGGTGACCACGGCCCCGAGCAGCAGCACGAACAGCAGAGCTAGCTGATCCACTCCCCCACCCTGCCAGTCCGCCGCTCCCGGCGTGCCCGGCGAACACCTCCGCCGAACCGTGTCGGCACATCCGGCCCCGACGGCGTGTGAGGCGCGGGGCTCCGGGGGCGGAGCCGCGGGCAGCTGCGCGGCACGACGGGCGCGGGCCGGGCCGCGGTCCGCAGGAGGCCGGGTCAGCTCCCCGCGAGAGGGCGCCGCATCGAGCGGTGCGGGATGCCCGCGTCCAGGAACTCCGGCCCGTACGCCGTGTACCCGAGCCGCTCGTAGAAGCCCAGCGCGTGCGTCTGCGCGCCCAGGTCGACGGCCGTCAGGCCCCGCCCGGCCGCCTCCGCCTCGATCGCGCGGACCAGCGCCACGCCCACGCCGAGCCCGCGCGCGGACGCGGTCACGGCGAGCCGCCCCAGCGAACCGATGTCCGCGGACCCGGTCTTGGCCAGCGCGGCGGGTCCGTGCAGGAGCCGGCCCGTGCCCAGCGGTTCCCCGTCGGCGCCCACGGCCAGCAGGTGCACCGCGTCCGCGTCGTACGCGTCGTACTCGATCGCCGGCGGCACGGACTGCTCTTCCACGAACACCGCCGTCCGGACCGCGAAGCAGGCCGCCATGTCGGCCTCCCCCTCGGCCACCCGGACGGCGAAGGCGGTCACTCGCTCTCCGCCCGGATCACGTCCAGCGCGTTGCGCAGGTCGGCCGGGTAGGTGCTCTCGAACTCGACCCACTGCCCGTCCGACGGGTGCTCGAAGCCGAGCCGGACCGCGTGCAGCCACTGCCGGGTGAGGCCCAGGCGCTTGGCGACGGTCGGGTCGGCGCCGTAGGTCAGGTCGCCTACGCACGGGTGGCGGTGCGCGGCCATGTGCACGCGGATCTGGTGCGTGCGCCCCGTCTCCAGCTTGATGTCCAGCAGCGAGGCGGCGCGGAAGGCCTCGATCAGGTCGTAGTGGGTGACGGAGGGCTTGCCCTCCTGGGTCACGGCCCACTTGTAGTCGGCGCTCGGGTGGCGGCCGATCGGCGCGTCGATGGTGCCGCTCATCGGGTCCGGGTGGCCCTGGACCAGCGCGTGGTAGCGCTTGTCGACGACGCGCTCGCGGAACTGGTTCTTGAGCGAGGTGTAGGCCCGCTCCGACTTCGCGACGGCCATCAGCCCCGAGGTACCGACGTCGAGCCGGTGCACGATGCCCTGGCGCTCGGCGGCGCCGGAGGTGGAGATGCGGTAGCCGGCGGCGGCGAGGCCGCCGATGACGGTGGTGCCGGTCCAGCCGGGGCTCGGGTGGGCGGCGACGCCCACCGGCTTCATGATGACGACGATGTCGTCGTCGTCATGGACGATCTCCATGCCCGGGACGGGCTCGGCGATCACCTCGACGGGCCGCGGCGGGGCGGGCATCTCGACTTCGAGCCAGGCGCCACCGTGCACGCGCTCGGACTTCCCGACGACACTGCCGTCGACCGACACCTTTCCCGCGGCCGCGAGTTCGGCCGCCTTCGTCCGGGAAAAACCGAACATACGGGCGATGGCGGCATCGACGCGCTCGCCCTCGAGGCCATCGGGAACGGGCAGGGTTCGGATCTCGGGAATCGTACTCACCCGTCGAGTATGCAGGACTCGGCAGACGGGCCCTCCCGCGAGCGGCCTCGCGAGCGGCCCCGCGATCAGTCCTTGTGGACGGTGCCGTCCGGGTCCAGGCCCCGGAACGACAGCAGCACGATCAGGATGCCTCCGCACACGATCGCCGAGTCGGCGAGGTTGAAGACCGCGAAGTGCGCCGGCGCGATGAAGTCGACGACCGCCCCGCGGAACACGCCCGGCGAGCGGAAGATCCGGTCGGTCAGGTTGCCCAGGGCGCCGCCGAGCAGCAGGCCCAGCGCGATCGCCCACGGCAGGCTGTAGAGCTTGCGGGCCAGCCGCACGATCACGACGATCACGCTGGCCGCGATACAGGTGAAGATGATCGTGAAGGCCTCGCCGAAGCCGAAGGCGGCGCCCGGGTTGCGGACCGCCTCGAACTTCAGCAGGTCGCCGATGATCTCGATCGGCGGCTGGTGCTCCAGCTTCGCCACGACGAGCAGCTTGCTGCCGAGGTCCAGCACGTAGGCGAGCGTCGCCACGACGAGCAGTGCCACGATCCGCCGGTGCCCCCTGGGCTCCGCGGACTCCGGCTGGGAGTCGTCCCCGACCTCCGGCGTACCGATGATGCGCTCCGCCTCTGCCACGTGAGTCCCTCGAACTAGCTCGAACCAGGTTGCGACACAGCTCCGCCAGGTTCCTGGACCCTGACCGAACACGAGGGTACGTCAGAGCCCCCTCCGGGCGCCCTCCCGGCGCCCCCTCGACCTGCTCCCGCCCGCCCGCGCAGCCCGCTCCGGGAACGGCGGGGCCGGGGCCGGGCCCCGGTGCCGCCGCTCCCTAATGCCGCCGCTCCTGCTTCTGCTTGCAGTCCACGCACAGGGTGGCCCGGGGGAAGGCCTGCATCCTGGCCTTCCCGATGGGCTGCCCGCAGTTCTCGCACAGGCCGTAGGTGCCCGCCTCCAGCCGCTCCAGGGCCCGCTCGGTCTGTTCCAGCATCGAGATGGCGTTCGCCGCGAGGGCCAGCTCGGACTCCCGGGTGATGTTCTTGGTGCCCGTGTCGGCCTGGTCGTCGCCCGCGCCGTCGCCGGAGTCCCGCATCAGCCCCGAGATGGCCGCCTCGGAGGCGTCCAGCTCGGCGCGCAGCCGCAGCACCTCGCTCATCAGCTCGGTGCGCGCCTCGTCGACCTCGCCCTGCGTCCACGGGTCCTCGCCGGGCCGTACGGCGAGCTCGCCCGGCGCGGTGATCTCGGTGACGCGTGTCTTCGGCAGCCCGCTGGTGGCGGCCTCCGCCGTCTTCCTCGCCGTACCGGTGCTCTTCTTGGCAACCACTTTGCGGACTCCCGTCTTCTTCGCGGCATGCGCCGCCCCCTCGGCCGCGGCCGGCTTGGCCGTGGCCTTCCGCTTCTCGACGGCACCCGTCTCGTCGGCGGCGTCCCCGTCCCCGGCCCGGGCCGGGGACGTCTTCCCCGCGGTCGCCTTCGTGGCGGCGGCGGTCTTCCGGGCAGCGGTCTTCCGGGCGGCGGTCTTCTTCCCGGCCGGAGCCGCGTCCTCGACCGCCGCGGCCTTCCCGGCGGCCCTCTTGGCTGTACTCCCGGCGGTTTTCTTCGCCACCATGGCCGCGGCCCCTTCACATACTGTGATCATTGCTCGCGAATCGTGCCGGAACGATAAATCGACTCCGGCCCCGCGGCAACGGGAGCGGGCTCCTTCGTGGCCGACCTGAAACCGTTGTGCCCGCCCGGCAGCCCGGTAATCCGCCGCTCGCACGCCGCTGGATCCCGTACCGGCGCGTCGGCCCGTCCGGGTCACCCGCGCGCCGGCCCGGGACCCCCGCACCGCCCCCGCGCGGCACACCTCCCGGCGCCCCCGCGGCGCCGGCCCGGGCGGCCTCCCCGCGCGCCCCCGCAAACCGGTCGGCCGACCTCGCCCCCGGCCCGTACACTGGCCCCAGCGAGAGGCATGGATGGGGACGAGTAGCGTCGGACGCAGCCAGGAGCGACCCGGGGACGGTGAGAGCCCGGGGGCGAGCGCGACGTGAAGGATCACCCCGGAGCCGCCGGAAGAAAGCCGTACGCAGCCCCCGGGTCGGGTACGGCGAGTAGAACCGGCTTCGCACCCCAATGAGGGGGCCGTCGGACCTGTCCGGGGGCCAAGGAGGGTGGTACCGCGGGAGCCGTGACGGCCCTCGTCCCTCCGGACGGAAGTGACATCCCGCCGGAGGAAGAGTTCAGCCTCATGACCACACCGCCGCAGTACCGCCCGGTACCCGCCCAGGTCGACCTGCCCGCCCTCGAACACGCCGTCCTCGACTTCTGGCGCGAGAGCAAGACCTTCGCCAAGACCCTGGAGCAGTCCGAGGGCCGCCCCGAGTGGGTCTTCTACGAGGGCCCGCCCACCGCGAACGGCATGCCCGGCGCCCACCACATCGAGGCGCGCGTCTTCAAGGACGTCTTCCCCCGGTTCCGCACGATGCGCGGCTACCACGTGGCCCGCAAGGCCGGCTGGGACTGCCACGGCCTGCCCGTCGAGCTCGCCGTCGAGAAGGAGCTCGGTTTCAACGGCAAGCAGGACATCGAGGCGTACGGCATCGCCGAGTTCAACGCCAAGTGCCGCGAGTCCGTGACCCGCCACACCGACGCGTTCACCGAGCTCACGACCCGCATGGGCTACTGGGTCGACCTGGACGACGCCTACCGGACCATGGACCCCGAGTACGTCGAGTCCGTGTGGTGGTCGCTGAAGGAGATCTTCAACAAGGGTCTGCTCACCCAGGACCACCGCGTCGCCCCCTGGTGCCCCCGCTGCGGCACCGGCCTCTCGGACCACGAGCTGGCCCAGGGCTACGAGACGGTCGTCGACCCCTCGGTCTACGTCCGCTTCCCGCTGACCTCCGGCCCGCTCGCGGGCGAGGCGGCCCTCCTCGTCTGGACGACGACCCCCTGGACCCTGGTGTCCAACACCGCCGTCGCGGCGCACCCGGAGGTCCGCTACGTCGTGGCCACCGACGGCACCGAGACGGTGGTCGTCGCCGAGCCGCTGCTGGAGAAGTCCCTCGGCGAGGGCTGGACGGCCACCGGCGCGTCCTTCACCGGCAAGGAGATGGAGCGCTGGACGTACGAGCGTCCGTTCTCCCTGGTCGAGTTCCCGGAGCCGGCGCACTACGTCGTCAACGCCGAGTACGTCACGACCGAGGACGGCACCGGTCTCGTCCACCAGTCCCCCGCCTTCGGCGCCGACGACCTCGCGGTCTGCCGCGCGTACGGGCTGCCCGTCGTGAACCCGGTCCGCCCCGACGGCACCTTCGAGGAGGACGTACCGCTCGTCGGCGGCGTCTTCTTCAAGAAGGCCGACGAGAAGCTGACCGCCGACCTCGACGCGCGCGGCCTGCTCTTCAAGCACATCGCGTACGAGCACAGCTACCCGCACTGCTGGCGCTGCCACACGGCGCTGCTGTACTACGCGCAGCCGTCCTGGTACGTCCGCACCACCGCCGTCAAGGACGCGATGCTGCGGGAGAACGAGAAGACCAACTGGTTCCCGGACTCCGTCAAGCAGGGCCGCTTCGGCGACTGGCTCAACAACAACATCGACTGGGCGCTGTCCCGCAACCGCTACTGGGGCACCCCGCTGCCGATCTGGCGCTGCGAGGAGAACCACCTCACCTGCGTCGGCTCCCGCGCCGAGCTGACCGAGCTGACGGGCACCGACCAGTCGGCACTGGACCCGCACCGGCCGTACATCGACGACGTCACCTTCACCTGCACCCACGAGGGCTGCGCGCTGGAGGCCGTCCGCGTCCCGGAGGTCATCGACGCCTGGTACGACTCGGGTTCGATGCCGTTCGCACAGTGGGGCTACCCGTACAAGAACAAGGAGGTCTTCGAGAAGCGCTACCCGGCGCAGTTCATCTCGGAGGCCATCGACCAGACCCGCGGGTGGTTCTACACCCTCATGGCGGTCGGCACCCTCGTCTTCGACAAGTCCGCGTACGAGAACGTGGTCTGCCTCGGCCACATCCTCGCCGAGGACGGCCGCAAGATGTCCAAGCACCTGGGCAACATCCTGCAGCCCATCCCGCTGATGGACCAGCACGGCGCGGACGCCGTCCGCTGGTTCATGGCGGCGGGCGGCTCCCCGTGGGCGGCGCGCCGCGTCGGCCACGGCACGATCCAGGAGGTCGTGCGCAAGACCCTCCTCACGTACTGGAACACGGTGGCCTTCCAGGCGCTGTACGCCCGTACGGCGAACTGGGCCCCGTCCGCGGCCGACCCGGCGCCGGCCGACCGCACAGTGCTCGACCGGTGGCTGCTGTCCGAACTGAACACCCTCGTCGCCGAGGTGACGGGGGCTATGGAGTCGTACGACACCCAGCGCGCCGGCAAGCTGCTGTCCGCGTTCGTCGACGACCTCTCCAACTGGTACGTCCGCCGCTCGCGCCGCCGCTTCTGGCAGGGTGACGCGGCCGCGCTGCGCACCCTCCACGACGTGGTGGAGACGGTGACCCGCCTGATGGCCCCGCTGACCCCCTTCATCACCGAGCGGGTCTGGCAGGACATGATCGTCCCGGTCACCCCGGAGGCGCCGGAATCCGTGCACCTCAGCTCCTGGCCGGAGTCGGACGCCGGGCAGGTCGACCCCGAGCTCTCCCGCCACATGCAGCTGGTGCGCCGCCTGGTCGAGCTGGGCCGCGCCACCCGCGCGGAGTCGGGCGTGAAGACCCGCCAGCCGCTGTCGCGCGCGCTGGTCGGGGTCACGGGCTTCGACGCCCTGTCCCCCGAGCTGCGGTCCCAGATCACCGAGGAGCTGAACGTCTCCTCCCTGGCCTCCCTGTCGGAGGTCGGCGGGTCCCTGGTGGACACGACGGCGAAGGCCAACTTCCGCGCACTGGGCAAGCGGTTCGGCAAGGGCGTGCAGGACGTGGCGAAGGCGGTGGCCGCCGCCGACGCGGCGGCGCTGTCCCTGGCCCTGCGGTCCGGCTCCGCCGAGGTCGAGGTGAACGGCGAGACGGTGGCCCTCACTCCGGAGGAGGTCATCATCACCGAGACCCCGCGCGAGGGCTGGTCGGTCGCCTCCGACTCCGGGGCGACGGTCGCCCTGGACCTGGAGATCACCCCCGAGCTGCGGCTGGCGGGCCTGGCCCGTGACGCGATCCGCCTGATCCAGGAGGCCCGCAAGAACTCCGGTCTGGACGTGGCGGACCGGATCGCCCTGCGGTGGTCCTCGCCGGACGCGGAGGTCGTGACGGCGCTGTCCGACCACGCGGCCCTGATCGCGGACGAGGTGCTGGCCGTGGACTTCGCCTCCGGCGAGGCGGACGCCACGTACGGCGACCCCTTCACGGACGAGCCCCTGTCCCTGACGTTCCGCCTCCGCAAGGCATAACCCCACCCCCGCCCCGCCCCAGCGGCCCGTACCTCCCCTCCGGGGGGTACGGGCCGCTCCCGTCTCCCGGGTTGCCCCTCCCACCCGGCGGCACTCCCGGCGTTGGAGGCATGGGGTCCGGGGCGGAGCCCCGGGCCGTGACCCGCACCCCCCGACGACAGCGGCCCCCACACCGGCAGCGCCACCGGCCCCGGCTTCGGCACACGCGGAACGGGCCGGGCCCGGTGCCCCCGAAGGGGAACCGGGCCCGGCCCGTGAAGCGACTGCCGACGCCGAACGCGGCGCCTAGTTGTCGTCCTCGTCGATCAGGAAGCCCCGCATGGGAGACGGCGCCTGCATCGGCTGCGGCGCGGCCGGCCGCACCGGAGCCATCGGCTGGGTCATCGCCGGGGACATCTGCTGCTGGTTGCCGCCGTAGGACGGGGCACCCATCGGGGAGGGACCGCCCATGGGGGACGGGCCGCCCAGCGACGGGCCTCCCATGGAGTGGCCCATCGCACCGGCCGGAGCCATCGAGGGCGACGGCGACGGCGGAAGCGAGGGGGCGCCCGGGTTGCGCGGCGGGGCCAGCGAGTCGTCGGCCTGGGTCTCCAGCTGACGCAGCTGGGACTCCAGGTAGGACTTCAGACGCGTGCGGTACTCGCGCTCGAAGCCGCGCAGGTCCTCGACCTTGCGCTCCAGCGTGGCGCGGGCGGACTCCAGGGAGCCCATCGCGACGCGGTGCTTCTCCTGCGCGTCCCGCTCCAGCGCGTCGGCCTTGGCGCGGGCGTCCCGCTCCAGGCCCTCGGCGCGCGACCGGGCCTCGCCGACGATCTTGTTGGCCTCGGAACGGGCCTCCGCGATCGCCTGGTCGGCGGTCTGCTGCGCCAGCGACAGGACGCGGGCGGCGCTGTCGCCACCGGGGCTCTGCTGCTGGTGCTGCTGCTGGTGCATCGGCTGGCCCATGGGCTGCATCTGCTGCCCCATCGGCTGCATCTGCTGCCCCATGGGCTGCATCTGCTGGCCCATCGGCTGGCCGAGCGGGTTCTGGCCGCCCATCGACTGCTGCTGCTGTTGCTGCTGCTGCTGCTGCATGGACTGCTGGCCCATGCCCTGCGGTCCGCCCATGGGGTGCTGCTGCATGGGGCCGCCCATCGGGCCCGGACCCTGCGGTCCGTTCCCGCCGGGGCCCGGCGGCAGCTGCGGCTGGCCGCCCGGCAGCTGGGGCGGGCCCATCTGGGGCTGCTGCTGCTGCGGCGGGCCGGATATGGCCGCGGGCACGGGGGCGCCGGGGCCTCGCTGGTCCTGGGGTTCCGGCTTGCGCATGCCTTGCTGCTGCTGGTTCTGCGCGGCGGCACGCGTGGCGGCGGCCAGCTTGGCGCGCAGGTCCTCGTTCTCGCGCAGCAGGCGCGTCAGTTCGGACTCGACCTCGTCGAGGAAGGCATCGACCTCGTCCTCGTCATAGCCTTCTCGGAGGCGGACGGTCGTGAACTGCTTGTTCCGCACGTCCTCGGGGGTCAGCGGCATGTCTTCTTCACCTCTACGTAGTCGTCGGCAGTCGGCAAGACCGTATCGGGACTGTCCCCGCGCCTGCGGGGGAGCACATCGTTCACACGCTTCTCGCAGCGGTGCTCACGAAACTGATGAGGATGTAAACGATGATCATCAGAACGAAGAAGGACAGGTCGAGTGCCACGCCCCCGAGACGCAACGGCGGGATGAAACGCCGAAGAAGCTTGAGCGGTGGATCGGTGACAGTGTAGGTGGCCTCCAAAACGACCACCATCGCCTTGCCGGGTGCCCATGAACGTGCGAACTGGAACACGTAGTCCATGACCAGCCGGAAGATCAGCACGATGAGGAAGCACATCAGCGCGATGTAGACGACCTGTAGTGCGACACCCATCCCGCGCTTCCCTCTCCCCTGCTTCCGCTCTGTTCCCGGTCCCGTATCTGACGGATCGGTCTAGCTTTGGTTGAAGAACCCGCCCTCCGCGATGCGGGCCTTGTCCTCCGCCGTGACATCGACGTTAGCAGGCGACAGCAGGAACACCTTCTGTGTCACCCGTTCAATGCTGCCGTGCAGACCGAAGACGAGACCGGCGGCGAAGTCCACGAGACGCTTCGCATCCGTGTCGTCCATCTCCGTGAGATTCATGATCACCGGAGTGCCCTCACGGAAGTGTTCCCCGATGGTACGGGCCTCGTTGTAGGTCCGGGGGTGCAGCGTCGTGATGCGGTACGGCTCCCGCTCGGAGACGACCTTGGGCATGATCACGGGGGCGTTCTTCTCCAGGTTCGAGCGATCGGGTGTGATGGATGCCACGGGGGCGATTCGCGCAGGACGTCCGTTTTCAACCGGAATTGGGATGGGTTCCCGCTGCGCCGGTGGCTGTGCGACTCGTACCGGTTCGTCCGATACGGGCGCTTGGTGAACTGGCTGCTGTCGGCGGTCCCGCTCTCGGGCCCGCTCGGGTTCCGGCTCGGGCTCGAACTCGTCGTCGGGGTCGTACCCCGGGTTGTCGTACCGGTCGTCCTCCACGAGGCCGAGGTAGACCGCCATCTTGCGCATCGCGCCGGCCATTCTCTGAGTCCTCCGCTCTGTGGTGGATCGCCCTGTCGCAGGTGCCGCCGTGTCACGAATGTCACCAACTGCCCGCGATCCACGTGGTCTGCCCGCCCATCAGCGGGAATGACCATATTTTCTGCTGTGGTCCGACTTTCTTCGCGACGTTACCCGAGCCGGGGTCTCGCGCCGAGTACCGCAGTGCCGACGCGTACATGTGTCGCACCGGCCGCCACGGCCTGTTCCAGGTCCGCGCTCATCCCCGCCGAGACCATCGTGGCAGTCGGATGGTCCGCGCGCAGCCGGGATGACAATTCCACCAGCCGCTCGAAAGCGGCCTGTTCGCGCCCCGCGTACGGACCGGTCAGCGGGGCGACGGTCATCAGCCCGTCGATCCGCAGTCCGGGCGATCCGGCCACGAGGTCCGCCAACTCCGCGAGCTGCTCCGGTGCGGCGCCCCCGCGGGCACCCCGTCCGCCCGACTCGGCGTCGAGGGCGACCTGTACGAGGCAGCCGATCTCCCGGCCCGCGTTCGCGGCGGCCGCGGACAGGGCCGTCACGAGCTTCGGCCGGTCGACCGACTGCACCAGGTGCGCGTATCCCGCCACGGAACGGACTTTGTTGGTCTGCAACTGGCCGACGAAGTGCCAGGTGAGCGGCAGGTCCGCGCAGGCCGCGGCCTTGGGGGCCGCGTCCTGGTCGCGATTCTCCGCCACATGACGGACGCCCAGGTCCGCCAGCAGCCGTACGTCACTCGCGGGGTAGGTCTTGGTGACCACGATGAGGGTCACCTCGTCCCGCCCGCGCCCCGCCGCCGCACAGGCGGACGCGATGCGTTCCCGCACCCGCGCCAGGTTCTCGGCGAGCTCCGACTCACGGTCCGTCATTTATTGGTCCAACCAGACATATCCGGCAAGCCGCCCGGTCACCCGGTCGCGGCGGTACGAGAAGTGGTCCCGCGACTCCAGTGTGCAGACCGGGGATCGGCGACTCTCCATCACCCCCGCCTCCGCGAGCTGGGCGTGGACTCCGGCGACCACGTCGACGGCCGGCGTGCCCCAGCTCGTCTCGGCGCGGGCGGCCGGCACCACCGCGGCGACCTCGTCCCGCATCCCGGCCGGCACCTCGTAGCAACGGCCGCAGACCGCGGGTCCGGTACGGGCGGTGATCCGCCCCGGCTCGGCCCCGAGGGCCACCATCGCCTCGACGGCGGCGGGCACCACCCCGGCGACCAGCCCCGGCCGTCCGGCGTGCGCGGCCCCCACGACCCCGGCGACGGGGTCGGCCAGCAGGACCGGCGTGCAATCGGCGGTGAGCACGGCGAGGGCGAGCCCCCGACGGGCGGTCACCACGGCGTCCACGCAGGGGATGTCCGTACCGGCCCCCCACGGTCCGTCCACCACCGCGACGTCCCGGCCGTGCACCTGGTTCATCCAGACCACCCGCTCCGGCTCGATGCCCAGGGATCCCACCGCCCGTGCCCGGTTCGCCAGAACGGCGGCAGGGTCGTCTCCGACCGCGCCGCCGAGGTTGAGCTCTTCGTACGGAACGGCGCTCACTCCGCCCCACCGGTCGGTGAAGGCGAAGTGGGCGCCGCCCACGTGGTGCTGCTCCGATGTCACTTCAAGAAGTCCGGGACATCCAGTTCCTCGGCCGGGCTGTCCTGGTACGGCCGGGCCGTCGGGACCTGCGGCGCGGGGGCCTGGACCTCGACCGGGGCCGGCTCGACCGGGGCCGGGGGCTCTTCGCGCGGGGTGACCGAGCCGAGGCCGCCGAAGGCCGGACGGGCCGGCTCCACCGAGCGGACCGGCGCGGGGGCCGGCTCCTCGCGCTTCGTGGACGCGGCGCCGATCACGTTGTCCCGGCGGGCCGGGGGCTGTCCGCCGTCGAACCCGGCCGCGATGACGGTGACCCGCACCTCGTCGCCGAGCGCGTCGTCGATGACGGCACCGAAGATGATGTTCGCCTCGGGGTGCGCGGCCTCGCTCACCAGCTGCGCGGCCTCGTTGATCTCGAAGAGACCGAGGTCCGAGCCACCGGAGATGGAGAGCAGCACACCGCGGGCGCCGTCGATGGACGCCTCCAGCAGCGGCGAGGAGATCGCCATCTCGGCCGCGGCCACCGCGCGGTCGTCGCCGCGGGCCGAGCCGATGCCCATCAGGGCCGAGCCAGCCTCGGACATCACGGACTTGACGTCGGCGAAGTCGAGGTTGATCAGACCCGGAGTGGTGATGAGGTCGGTGATGCCCTGGACGCCCGACAGCAGGACCTGGTCGGCCGACTTGAAGGCGTCCAGCACGCTGACCTGGCGGTCCGAGATGGACAGCAGCCGGTCATTGGGGATGACGATGAGGGTGTCGACCTCTTCGCGGAGCTCGGCGATGCCGTCCTCCGCCTGGTTCGCACGGCGCCTGCCCTCGAAGGTGAACGGGCGGGTGACCACACCGATCGTCAGGGCGCCCAGGGAGCGCGCGATGTTGGCCACGACGGGTGCGCCGCCGGTGCCGGTGCCGCCGCCCTCACCGGCGGTGACGAAGACCATGTCGGCCCCCTTGAGGACCTCCTCGATCTCCTCACGGTGGTCCTCTGCCGCCTTGCGACCGACGGCCGGATTGGCGCCGGCGCCGAGGCCCCGGGTGAGTTCGCGGCCGACGTCGAGCTTGACGTCGGCGTCGCTCATCAACAGCGCCTGGGCGTCCGTGTTGATGGCGATGAACTCGACGCCCTTGAGACCGACCTCGATCATTCGGTTGATGGCATTGACACCACCGCCGCCGACACCGATGACCTTGATGACTGCGAGGTAGTTCTGCGGTGCTGCCACGTCGAAGGCCTCTCGCCTCGAGTTACGTGTCGCCGCCTCGCGGGCCTGCGGTGCGACGACTGATGCCGAAATAGGGACGGTTCGAACGCGCCGACCCGAACCCTCACCCTGAAGTTTAGGGTTAGGGGTGTGTCTGTTCCTCGGACTCTTCCGAACAGGACACTAAGTCGACAAGTAGCGCGTGTTCAACGAACACGCCGAACCTCCCGTTTTTCTTTTCACCCTATGTGATCACCCGTATCGCTGGCCAACCAGGGTGCGTCGGTGTTGGACCCGACGTCAACTCCCGGACACAGCAGGGGCGGTGGGGACGGTCACGTCGAAGTGATCGGCCTTGGGCGCGGCTTTCAACAAAGCGGTCAGCGCACGCCCCTTCGCGTCACTCTGTTCGCCGCTCCCCCAGGCCACGGTGCGCCCCCGGGTCAGCTCCAGCACGACCGAGTCGTACGAACCCACCTTGACCTGCAGGGTCTCCGCGGCCACCGGTCCGGGGAGCGATCCGGCGACGAGCACGGCCTCCTGGAGCAGCCGCTCCTCGTCGAAACGGCGGGCGCTCGGCGAGCCGGCCGCGTTCAATTCAAGCACCGGAACACCCCCGGGTGCTTTCGGAACCGTGTCGAATCGCACACCCGAAGCGTCCACTTCCACGAAGTCGGCGCCCTTTTTGATGAGCAGGACGGGTTTGCGTTCCGTCACTTTCAGCCCGATTCCGTGCGGCCAGGCCCGTACGACATCGACCGAATCGATACGCGGCAGGCGGCCCCTGACGCGGTTTTCGATCTCGTCGGTGTCCACGCTCACCAGGGGTGCGCCGACCGGCACCGCCGCGGCGGCCAGGACCTGCTCGGGCGTGAGCACGTCCGTGCCGGCGGCGGTGACCCTCTCGACGCGGAGCCAGGAGGAGCCGTAGAGCACCCAGGCGGCGCCCCCCGCGAGGAGCGCCCCGGCCACCAGGCAGGCCAGTACGGGGCCCCGGCGCAGGCGTCCGCCGGGGCCCCGCGGGCCGGACCTCTGCGACGACGCGGGGGGCTTGGGGGGCCCGGGGCGCCCGGGAGAGCCGGGGCCCTTGCGGGAGGGTCCGCCAGAACCCGGTGTGCCGCGCTGTGCGGTCGTAGCTCCGGCCACTCCTGTGCCTCCTGCGTCTGTGCGTTCCCGCCTCAGCGGGCCCGGTGTGCCGCGATCGCCTCGTACACCATGCCGACCAGCAGCTCGTCGGCGTCCCGGCGGCCGAACTCGCCGGCGGCGCGGGACATCTCGTACAGGCGGTGCGGGTCGGACAGCACCGGCAGGACCTGGCCGAGCACCCACTCGGGCGTCAGCTCCGCGTCGTCCACGAGCAGGCCGCCGCCGGCCTTGACCACCGGCTGGGCGTTGAGCCGCTGTTCGCCGTTGCCGATCGGCAACGGGACGTAGGCGGCCGGGAGCCCGACGGCGGACAGTTCGGCGACGGTCATCGCGCCCGCGCGGCACAGCATCATGTCGGCGGCGGCGTACGCGAGATCCATCCGGTCCACGTACGGTACCGGCACATAAGGCGGCATCCCGGGCATGTTGTCGACACGCGGCAGTTCGTTCTTCGGGCCCACCGCGTGCAGGATCTGGATCCCGGAGCGCTGGAGGGTCGGAGCGACCGCCTGGATCACCTCGTTGAGGCGGCGGGCGCCCTGCGAGCCGCCGGAGACGAGCAGCGTCGGCAGGTTGGGGTCCAGGCCGAACGCGGCGCGCGCCTCGGGGCGTACGGCGGCCCGGTCGAGGGTGGAGATCGTGCGGCGCAGCGGGATGCCGACGTAGCGGGCCCCGCGCAGCTTGCTGTCGGGGGTGGAGACCGCGACGGCGTGGGCGTACCGGGAGCCGATCTTGTTGGCCAGTCCGGGCCGGGCGTTGGCCTCGTGGACGATGATCGGCACCCCGAGCCGCTTGGCCGCGAGGTAACCGGGCAGCGCCACGTAGCCGCCGAAGCCGACGACGCAGTCGGCCTTGGTGCGGATGAGGATCTCCTCCGCGGCCTTGATGGTGCCGCGCAGCCGCCCGGGGACCGTGATCAGCTCCGGGGTGGGCTTGCGGGGCAGCGGCACGGCGGGGATCAGACCCAGCTCGTAACCGCGTTCCGGCACCAGGCGGGTCTCCAGTCCGCGCTCCGTGCCGAGGGCGGTGATGCCCACTGAAGGGTCCTGCCTGCGCAGGGCGTCCGCGAGGGCGAGCGCCGGCTCGATGTGGCCGGCGGTCCCCCCACCGGCGAGTACGACATGCACCGAAATTCACCGCTCTCCGGACGGACGCTTCTTGACGCGCCGTCTCATCGATTTCCATCTCACCCCGGTCCGCCGCCAGCCGGTCTTCGGCTGTCGCATCGCGAGGGCCGCGCGCGCCGCCGGCTCCTCCCGCGCGAACGCGATGAGCAGTCCGACCGCGAACATCGTCGGCAGCAGGGCCGACCCCCCGTAGGAGAACAGCGGGAGCGGGACTCCGGCGATCGGCAGCAGGCCGAGCACCGCACCGATGTTGATCACGGCTTGCGCCGTGATCCAGGTGGTCACGCCTCCCGCGGCAAACCGTACGAAGGAGTCCTCCGTGCGTCCGGCCACGCGGATACCCGCATAGCCTAGGGCCGCGAACAGGGCGAGTACCGACAGCGTGCCCGCCAGACCCAGTTCCTCCCCGGTGATGGCGAAGATGAAGTCGGTGTGGGCTTCGGGTAGTTGTCCCCATTTCTCCACACTGGCCCCGAGCCCGGAACCGAACCAGCCGCCCGAGGCGAGGGCGTAGATCCCGTGCACGGCCTGCCAGCAAAGGTCGTTCTTGCCCGGTTCTGTCGCCCCGAGGCACGACAGCCGGTCCATCCGGTGCGGGCTCGTCTTGATGAGCAGTGCGACGATCACACCCGCGAACGCCAGCACCCCCACGAACAGCCGCGTCGGGGCGCCCGCGAGCCACAGCAGGCCGAACAGGATGGCGCCGAGGATCATCGCGGTGCCCATGTCGCCGCCGAGCATGATCAGCCCGAGCAGCAGGAACGCCACCGGGACCAGCGGCACCAACAGGTGCTTCCACTGGCTCAGCAGGTTCTTGTCGCCCTTGCGCGCGAGCAGGTCGGCGCCCCACAGGATCAGCGCCAGCTTGCCGAACTCGCTGGGCTGCAACATGAACGGACCGCCGAGGGAGATCCAGTTCTGGTTGCCGTTGATCGACACCCCTATCCCGGGAACCTGGACCAGGGCCATCAGGAAGAGCGTGCCGGCGAGCACCGGATAGGACAGTGCCCGGTGGAGTTTGACCGGCATGCGGGATGCGGCGAACAGCAGGCAGGCGCCGATCAGGGCGGCCAGGAACTGCTTCTTGAAGAAGTACGCGTCACCGAGCCCGAGCTGCAACGCCTTGATCATGGAGGCCGAGTAGACCATCACGAGGCCGAGCACGGTGATGAGCAGCGAGCTGCCGAAAATCAGGTAATACGCGGTGAGGGGACGGTCCCACGCCTTGCGCACCTGCTCCTGCGTGCGCCGGAACCGGGCCAGCGGCCCGCGTCCGGCGGACCGCCCGGCGCCCGCCGCCGGGCGCTTGCGGCCCTGCGCCCTCGCGGCGGAAGGCCGCCGCCCCGGAAGCATCTGCTTGGCCGGCATCTGTGATCTTCCCCTCCACTCGTACGACGCGAGCGGCCCGCCGGAGGGAACCCGTTGCGGAGCCTTCGGCCTAGGCGCTCTCGGCGGCCAGTTCGCGCACCGCGTCGGCGAACGCGTCCCCGCGCTTGTTGTAGTTCGCGAACATGTCCATGGATGCGCAGGCGGGCGCCAGCAGGACCGTGTCGCCGGGCTCGGCGAGCCGGGCCGCCTCCCGCACCGCCGCGGGCATCGCCCCAGTGTCGGTCCGGTCGAGGTCGGTGACCGGGACCTCGGGCGCGTGTCGCGCCAGCGCCTCGGCGATCAGCGCCCGGTCGGCGCCGATCAGCACGACGGCGCGCAGCCGCTTCGCGGACTTCCGTACGAGCTCGTCGAAGGTCGCGCCCTTGGCGAGGCCCCCGGCGATCCACACGACCGGCTCGAAGGCCGCCAGAGAGGCCTCCGCGGCGTGCGTGTTGGTGGCCTTGGAGTCGTCGATGTACGTGACGGAGTCGACCTCGTCCACGTACGCGACGCGGTGGGCGTCCGGGCGGAAGTTGCGCAGCCCGTCGCGGACCGCGCGCGGTTCCACGCCGAAGGCGCGGGCCAGGGCGGCCGCGGCGAGGGCGTTGGCGATGTTGTGCGGGGCGGGCGGGTTGACGTCCTCGACCTGCGCCAGCTCCTGCGCGTTCTTGTGCCGGTCGGCGACGAACGCGCGGTCGATGAGGATGCCGTCGACCACGCCGAGCATGGAGGGGCCGGGGGCTCCGAGCGTGAAGCCGATGGCCCGGCAGCCCTCTTCGACGTCGGCCTCCACCACGAGGTCCTCGGTGGCCCGGTCGGCGACGTTGTAGACGCAGGCGACCGTGTTGCCCTCGTAGATGCGGCCCTTGTCGGCGGCGTACGCCTCCATCGAGCCGTGCCAGTCGAGGTGGTCGGGCGCCAGGTTGAGCACGGCCGCGGAGTGGGCGCGCAGGGACGGCGCCCAGTGCAGCTGGTAGCTGGAGAGCTCGACGGCGAGCACGTCGTACGCGCCCTCCTGGAGCACCACGTCGATGATCGGGGTCCCGATGTTGCCGACGGCCGCGGTCCGCAGGCCGGCGGCCTTGAGGATCGACGCCAGCATCTGGGTGGTGGTGGTCTTGCCGTTGGTCCCGGTGATGGCGAGCCAGGGGGCGGCGTTCTCGCCGCGCAGCTGCCAGGCGATCTCCACGTCGCCGACCACGTCGACGCCTGCCTCCGCGGCCGCCGCGAAGAGCGGGCTGTCGGGCTTCCAGCCGGGCGAGGTGACGACCAGGTCGGTCCCCTCGGGCAGGGTCTCCGCGTCCGCGAGGCGCACCGCGATCCCGGCGGCCTCCAGCTCCGCGGCGCGGGCGCGGTGGCCCTCGCTGTCGCCGCCGTCGACGACGGTCACGGATGCGCCGAAGCCGGCCAGGGCGCGGGCGGCGCTGACGCCGCTCACGCCGAGACCGGCGACGGTGATGTTCTTGCCCTGCCAGGACGTCACTTGTCCGCTGCCCATCCCGCGTAGAAGAGACCGAGACCCACGATCACGCACATGCCCTGGATGATCCAGAAGCGGACCACCACGAGGACTTCGGACCACCCCTTGAGTTCGAAGTGGTGCTGCAGCGGTGCCATCCGGAAGACGCGCTTGCCAGTCAGCTTGAAGGAGCCGACCTGGATGACGACCGACATGGTGATGAGGACGAAGAGACCGCCGAGGAGCGCCATCAGGAACTCGGTGCGGGAGCAGATCGCGAGGCCGGCGAGCGCGCCGCCGAGGGCCAGCGAGCCGGTGTCGCCCATGAAGATCTTCGCGGGCGAGGTGTTCCACCACAGGAAGCCGAAGCAGGCGCCCATCAGGGCGGAGGCGACGACGGCCAGGTCGAGGGGATCTCGTACCTCGAAGCAGGCGTTCGGGTACGGCAGGGTCTGCGCGTTGGCGCAGGACTCCTGGTACTGCCAGACGCCGATGAAGGTGTAGGCGCCGAAGACCATCACGGCGGCGCCGGTGGCCAGGCCGTCCAGACCGTCGGTCAGGTTCACGCCGTTGGACATAGCCAGGATCATGAACAGGGCCCAGACCACGAACAGCACCGGGCCGATCGACCAGCCGAAGTCCGTGACGAACGACAGCTTCATGGAGGCCGGGGTAAGCCCGCGCGAGTCCTTGAACTGGAGCGCGAGCACCGCGAACGCGATGCCGACGATCAGCTGCCCGGACATCTTCGCCTTGGCCCGCAGGCCGAGCGACCGCCGCTTGACGATCTTGATGTAGTCGTCGAGGTAGCCGACGACGCCCATGCCCGCCATGAGGAACAGCACGAGCAGGCCCGAGAGGCTCACCGGCTCGCCGGTGATGACCTTCGTCAGGGCGTACGCGATGAGCGTCGCCAGGATGAAGGAGATGCCGCCCATGGTGGGCGTGCCCTTCTTCCCGGCGTGGCCGCGGGGGCCGTCGTCGCGGATGAACTGGCCGTAGCCCTTGCGGGCCAGCAGCTTGATCAGCAGCGGGGTGCCGACGAGGGTCAGGAACAGGCCGATGACTCCGGCGAACAGGATCTGCCTCATCGGTCGGCGACCCCGCCCTCGCGCTCCAGCAATGCCAGCGCGACCCGCTCCAGACCGATCGACCTCGAAGCCTTCACCAGCACGACGTCACCCGGGCGCAGCTCACTGCGCAACAGGTCGACCGCCGCCTGCGCGTCGGACACGACCACCGACTCCTCACCCCACGAACCCTCGTTATATGCGCCCAGTTGCAACCAGGACGCTTCCCTGCCCCCGACTGCGACGAGCTTGCTCACGTTGAGCCGGACGGCAAGCCGTCCCACCGCGTCGTGTTCGGCGAGCGATGCGTCACCGAGCTCGGCCATGGGGCCGAGCACCGCCCACGTGCGTCCCCCGCCGGCCCGCGCGGAGCCCCCCATCGCGGCAAGTGCGCGCAGAGCGGCCCGCATGGACTCCGGGTTCGCGTTGTAGGCGTCGTTGACGATCGTCACGCCGTCCGCCCGCTCGGTGACTTCCATCCGCCACCGGGACAAGGTGCCCGCCCCGGAGAGCGCGGTGGCGATCTCCTCGACGGACATGCCCAGTACATGGGCGACGGCGGCCGCGGCGAGCGCGTTCGACACGTGGTGCTCACCGTACAGCCGCAAGGTCACTTCGCCGCACCCGGTGGGTGTGTGGAGTGTGAAGGAGGGCTGTCCCGCGTCCGTCATGCGGACGTCGGTGGCCCGTACGTCGGCGTCCTCGGCCTCGCCGAAGAGCACCGTACGGGCCTTGGTGCGGGCGGACATGGGGCGTACGAGCGGGTCGTCGGCGTTGAGCACGGCGATGCCGCCCTCGGCCTCGGACGGCAGTGCCTCGACCAGCTCGCCCTTGGCCAGCGCGATCTGCTCCCGGCCGCCGAACTCGCCGATGTGGGCGGTTCCGACGTTCAGCACGAGCCCGATGCGCGGCGGGGTCAGGCCGGTGAGGTAGGCGATGTGGCCGATCCCCCGGGCCCCCATCTCCAGCACCAGGTGCCGGGTCTCCGCGGTGGCCTTCAGCGCGGTGAGCGGCAGGCCGATCTCGTTGTTGAGGGAGCCGGGCGTCCACACGGTGGGGGCGTGGGTCTGGAGCACCTGGGCGATGAGGTCCTTGGTGGACGTCTTGCCGGCGGAGCCCGTCAGGGCCACCACGTCGGTGCCGAGGCGTTCGACGACGGCCCGGGCGAGGGCGCCGAGCGCCTTCTCGACGTCGGGCACGACGACGGCGGGCACGCCGACGGGCCGGGCCGCGAGGACGGCCGCCGCGCCCGCGGCGACCGCGCGCTCCGCGTAGTCGTGGCCGTCGACGTACTCGCCGTCGAAGGCGGCGAAGAGGCTGCCGGCCTCCACCTGGCGGGAGTCGATGACGACGGGCCCGCTGATCCGCACCGACGGATCCGGTATGTCGTGGGGCCGCCCGCCGGTGATGTCGGCGATCTCGGCGAGGGAGAGGTCGATCACTGGTTCACCTCGGCCTGTGGGGCGTTCGTTGCTCTGCTCTGCGCAGCCTGGCGTTCGATCGCGGCGCGGAGCACCGTGCGGTCGTCGAAGGGGCGTACGGTGCCCGCGGTCTCCTGGCCCTGCTCGTGGCCCTTGCCCGCCACCAGGACGGTGTCCCCGGGCTCGGCGCGCGCCACGGCGGCGGCGATGGCCGCGGCCCGGTCGGCGTCGACCAGGACGGTGCCGCGCTCGGCGGGGGGTACGGACACGGCGCCTTCGAGCATCGCGGCGAGGATCGCGAGGGGGTCCTCGGAGCGCGGGTTGTCGGAGGTCAGGACGGCGGTGTCGGCGTACCGGGCGGCCGCGGCGCCCATGGGGCCGCGCTTGGTGGTGTCGCGGTCGCCTCCGCAGCCGAGCACGAGGTGCAGCCGGCCCTCGGTGACCTCGCGCAGGGCGCGCAGGACGGACTCGACGGCGTCCGTCTTGTGGGCGTAGTCGACGACGGCGAGGTACGGCTGCCCCGCGTCCACCCGCTCCAGCCGGCCGGGGACCCCGGGGACCGCGGCGACGCCGTCGGCGGCGGTCTGCGGGTCGATGCCGGCGGCGGCGAGGGTGACGATCGCGGCGACGGTGTTGGCGACGTTGAACGGGCCGGGCAGCGGCGCGGTGGCCCGGACGCGCTGTCCGTCGGGGCCTGTCAGGGTCAGGGTGGAGCTCGCCGGGCCGAACACCACGTCCTCGGCACGCCAGTCGGCGGCCGGGTCCCCGGTGGCGGAGAAGGTGGTGACCGGGATCGCCGCCTCCTTGGCGAGGCGGCGGCCGTACTCGTCGTCGAGGTTGACCACGCCGAGGCGGGCGCGGCGCGCGGTGAACAGCCCCGCCTTCGCCTGGAAGTAGTCCTCCATGCCGGAGTGGAACTCCATGTGCTCCGGGCTCAGGTTGTTGAAGACGGCGACGTCGAAGACGCAGCCGTCCACGCGCCCGAGCACCAGGGCGTGGCTGGAGACCTCCATGGCGACGGCCTCGACCCCGCGTTCGCGCATGACGGCGAACAGGGCCTGCAGGTCGGTGGCCTCGGGGGTGGTCCGCTCCGACTTGATGCGCTCGTCGCCGATGCGCATCTCGACGGTGCCGACGAGCCCGGTGCTGCGGCCGGCGGCCCGGAGCCCGCCCTCGACGAGGTACGCCGTGGTGGTCTTGCCGGAGGTGCCGGTGATGCCGATCTGGAGCAGGCCCTCGCCGGGCCGCCCGTAGATCGCCGCGGCCAGCTCGCCCATCCGGCCGCGCGGGTCCGGGGCGGTCAGGACCGGCAGTCCGGTCGCGGCGGCGCGCTCCGCCCCCGCGGGGTCGGTCAGCACGGCGGCGGCGCCGAGGCCGGCGGCCTGGGCGGCGAAGTCGGCGCCGTGGGTGCGGGCGCCCGCCAGGGCCGCGTACAGGTCTCCGGGGCGCACCGCACGGGAGTCGTGGGTGATGCCGGTGATCTGTGTGGCGGCCGGTTCCGGCAGGCCCAGCAGCGCTGCCAGGGCGCCCAGTGGCGTCGGGCTGGCGGACTCGGGCCGGGGCGCTCCAGGCGGCACTGCCGGGGCGTCCTTCTGGGTGGTTCTGGGCTGATCAGCGTGGGACACGGCGGTGAGCGTACCGGGCGCGGCGGGCCGCTCGCGAAGCGAGGGCCCGGCCCCGGTGCCGGCGGTCGGCTGGTTCCCGGGTTTCGGGGTGATCGTTGTCACTGGTGGTGCCTCACGCATTTCTGGCGGGCCGGTCGGGCTGGGGGTCACCGACCGGGCTGCGGACTGGGCTGCTGGGCGGGCTGCGGGCCGGGTTCGAAGGTGACCGGGAGTCCGGCGGGGGCGGTTCCGGTGGGGGCGACCTGGAGGGTCTTGAGGGCGAACTCCATGACCTTCTTGTAGATGGGGCCGCAGATCTGGCCGCCGAAGTAGCTGCCCTTGGTGGGGTTCTGGATGGCGCAGTAGACGGTGACGCGGGGCTTGTCCGCGGGTGCGAACCCGGCGAAGGAGGCGGTGTAGCCCTTGTAGCGGCCGGTGGCCGGATCCACCCGGTTGGAGGTGCCGGTCTTGCCGCCGACCCGGTAGCCGGGGATGCGGGCCTTGGTGCCGGTGCCGTCCTGGTCGTCGACCACGGATTCGAGCATCTCGGCGAGGGTCTTGGCGGTCTCCTTGCTGACCACCTGGCTCCGTTCCGGGGCCGGGGCGGGGGTGAAGCGGCCGTCGGGGCCCTTGGTGCCGCGCACGAGGGTCGGCTCGATCCGGACCCCGCCGTTGGCGATGGTCGAGTACACGGAGGCCGCCTGCATGGCGTTGAGGGACATGCCCTGGCCGAAGGGGATCGTGTACTGCTGCGAAGTGGACCAGGCCTCCGGCGCGGCGAGGATGCCGCGGGACTCGCCGGGGTAGTCCAGGCCGGTGGGCTGTCCCATGCCGAACTTGGTGAGGTAGGAGTGCAGCACCTTGTTGGCCTCGGGCTGGGTGGGGCCGAGCTGCCCGGTGGCCAGGATGGTGCCGATGTTGGAGGACTTGGCGAGGACGCCGTTGAGGGTCAGGTACCAGGTCGGGTGGTCGATGTCGTCCTTGAAGAGCCGGTCCCCGCGGTGGAGCCGGTTGGGGACCTCCACGTGGGTGCCGGGGGTGGCCTTCTTCTCCTCCAGTACGGCGGCCATGGACATCACCTTGGCGGTGGATCCCGGCTCGTACACGTCCTGGAGCGCCGCGTTGCCCATGGCGGTGGAGCGGGCGCGGGTCAGGTCGTTGGGGTCGAAGCCGGGGGCGTTGGCCATGGCGAGGATCTCGCCGGTGCCGGTGTCCTGGACGATGACGTAGCCGCGGTCGGCGCCGGACTTCTCGACCTGCTCGGCGATGGCGCTCTGGGCCGCCCACTGGATGTCGCGGTCGATGGTCAGCTCGATGTCCTCGCCGGGTACGGCGGGCTTCTCGCTGGATCCGGCGGTGGGCACGCGGCGGCCGCCGGACTGGGCGTAGGTGACCTCGCCGTCCTTGCCGGACAGCTTCTTGTCGAGGGAGGACTCCAGGCCGCCGCCGCCCTTGCCCTCGGCGTTGACGTACCCCAGTATCCCGGCGGCGAGGTCGCCGCCCGGGTACACGCGCTTGCTGCTGTTCTCGTTGAACACGCCGGCCAGGACGTTGGCGCCGGGACCGTTGTTGCGCTTGTCGGCGGCCGCCTTGTCCGCGAAGACCCGCTTGAGGTCCTTGATCTGGTTCCAGACCTGGGGGGTCTGGCGGTAGGCGATCACGACGTAGCGGGTGTTCGGCGTCTTCAGCCGCGCGGCGAGCTCCGCGGCGTCCTTGCCGAGGATGGGCGCGAGGAGGGCCGCGGCCTGCTCGGGGGCGTCCGGGGCCTTGCTGTCCTGCGGGGTGAACATCTTCGGGTCGGCGGTGATGTCGTACGCGTCGACGCTGGTGGCCAGGGCCACGCCCTTGCGGTCGGTGATCTCGCCGCGCTCGGCGGCCAGTCGGACGCTGGTGTAGCGGTTCTTGGAGGCCTCGGCCGAGAAGGCCGGGGCGTCCACGGCCTGGACCTGGAGCAGCCGGACCACGAAGGCGAGCATGACGAGGGTCAGGCCGACGCCGACCAGGCGCAGCCGGGGCCTGGGGCTGCCGAGCCGGATGGTGTGCGGCCTGGACGGGCCGGCCGCGGGGCGGCGGGTCGCGGGCCGGGACGCGGGGCGCGCGCCGCCCGCGGCGCGGGCCCGGTCCCCCGGGCGCGGCCGCCCGGGACCGGGGACCCGCCTGCGCGGCGGCTCCTGCGGGCTCACGCCGCGCCCCCGGAGGGGCGGCGGGGGGCGCCGCGGAGCGGGTCCGTGCCCGGGTTCCGGGGGCTCCGCCCCGCTCCGGGGGCGGGCGGGGCGGGGGTGGATCCCGCAGGGGTCCGCGTCACGACGTCACCTTCCGGGGGGCTGGCTGGGCTGCTGGGAACCGGCGGGGGCGGCCGCCGGGGACGCCGGTGGGGCGGAGGCGGAGGGCGACCCGGCCTGGGGCGGCGCGCCCGGGGTCTGGGAGGGGTTCGGGGCCGGTGCCTGGCCCTGGAAGGGTGCCGGGGACGGCGGCGGGGTCGGGGTCGGGGCCTCGGCCGGGGCGGCGGCGCCGGCGACCTTGCCGTCCGGGCTGATGAAGACCGGGCTGCCGCCGGGGACCAGGCCCAGCTCCTGCGCCCGGCGCTGTAGCGCGTCGGGGGCGGAGTAGGCGTCGACGTCGCGCTGGAGCGCCTGCTCCTCGTCGGTGAGGACGGTGGTCTCCTTCTTCAGCTTGCTCAAGCGGAAGGAGCCCTCGTTCAGCGCCGAGTTCAGCAGCAGCAGGCTGATCAGGCCGCCGCCGAGCAGGGCCACGACGAGCAGGACGAACGGCATGCGGGCCGCCTGTCCGGCGGAGTTCGCGGGACGGGCGCCGGGGCGGCCGCCGAGGGCCTTGCCGACCCGGGCCGCCCGGCCGCGCGTCAGTGTGGCGAACTTCCCCGCCCTGCCGCCCCCGGCCGTCACAGCTTCGCCTCCCGGATGCGTTCGACACCGCGGCAGCGTGCCGGGGCGGCCCGCCGGTTCTCGGCGATCTCCTCCTCGGTGGGCAGTTCCGCACCGCGCGTCAGCAGCTTCAGCTTCGGCTGGTACTTCTCCGGGACCACCGGCAGGCCGGGCGGGGCCGTGGAGGTCGCGCCCGCGGCGAAGACCTGCTTGACCAGGCGGTCCTCCAGCGAGTGGTACGAGAGCACCGCGATCCGGCCGCCGACGGCGATCCGGTCGACCGCCGCCGGGATCGCCCGCTCCAGGCCCGAGAGCTCGCCGTTGACCTCGATGCGCAGCGCCTGGAAGGTGCGCTTGGCGGGGTTGCCGCCGGTGCGCTTGGCCGCCTGCGGCAGGGAGTCGCGGATCAGCTCGACCAGCCGGGCGCTGTTGGTGAAGGGCTCCTTCTCCCGCTCCCGGACGACCGCGGACACGATCCGCTTGGCCTGCTTCTCCTCGCCGTACTGGCGCAGGATGCGCACGAGCTCGCCCGGCGCGTAGGTGTTGAGCACCTCGGCGGCACTGATGCCCGTCGTCTGGTCCATCCGCATGTCCAGCGGCGCGTCCTGGGCGTACGCGAACCCGCGGTCGGCCTCGTCGAGCTGCATGGAAGAGACGCCGAGGTCGAAGAGGACGCCCTGGACGGTCCGGATGCGCAGCCCGTCCAGGGCCTCGGCGAGGTCGGCGTAGATCGCGTGGACGAGGGTGGCCCGGTCGCCGAAGGGTGCGAGCCGTTCGCCGGAGAGCCGCAGGGCCTCCTTGTCGCGGTCGAGGCCGATCAGGCGCGCCTCCGGGAAGCGGGTGAGCAGGGCCTCGCTGTGGCCGCCGAGGCCGAGGGTGCAGTCGACGACGACGGCCCCGGGCCTCTCCAGCGCCGGGGCCAACAGGTCCAGGCACCGCTGGAGCATCACCGGGACATGTCGGGACTCGCTAGTCAAAGCGCCCTCTCAGATAACGGCGCACCGCGCGCACGCACCGCCGGGTCCCCCATCCGCTCGGGAGCGGTACCCGTCCGGCGGCACCGGGGAAGCCGGCCCCGGCCGGCCGGTGAGCGGGAGGGGGCCGGGCCGTGCGTACGCACCGCGCACGCGGAGTGTTCGTCGGGGGCCGGGCGGCCGGTCAGGGCCGGGCTCCGGCCGGTTCGCGTCACTTTAGTGCAACGGTCGCCGCGGTCAACGAACCGCCCCGCGCGGCGTGCGACCCTCTCCGAGGGAAGCGGCAAATGCCGTGAATCACCCGTACGGGCGCCTCCACCTCACCCCTGTGGGTTAGCTCACACCAAGGCCGGTTGACCTTCTTTGTCCGTCCTCACCAACGGCCCGCACCGGGCGTGACCATTAACGTCGTACCCATGACGACATCCGCTTCCCTGCCCGCCAACCCCGCGTCCGAGGACTCCGGTGCCGGCGTCACCGACCGCCTGGTCGAGGCGAACCGGCGGTACGCCGCGAAGTTCGCCGACCCCGGCATGGACGCCCGCCCGGTGCTGCGCGTCGCCGTCGTGGCCTGCATGGACGCCCGCCTCGACCTGCACGCCGCCCTCGGCCTGGAACTCGGCGACTGCCACACGATCCGCAATGCGGGCGGCGTGGTCACCGACGACACCATCCGCTCCCTCACCATCAGCCAGCGGGCCCTCGGGACCCGCACGGTGATTCTCATCCACCACACCGGCTGCGGCCTCGAAAGCCTGACCGAGGACTTCCGGCACGAGCTGGAGGACGAGGTCGGCCAGCGCCCGGCCTGGGCCGTGGAGGCGTTCCGGGACGTCGACCAGGACGTCCGCCAGTCCATGCAGCGGGTGCGGACCAACCCCTTCCTGCCGCACACGGACGATGTGCGAGGCTTCGTCTTCGACGTGCACACCGGCCTCCTGCGGGAGATCCATTCCGGCTCCTGAGTGACACGAGGCCGTAGCGCCGTCAAGAATGCGGGGAGACGCCCTCCGGGAACCCCCGGAACCGGTGTCCGTGTTTCGGGGTGGGCCGGTCATGCGCCAAGGGCGATCGGCCCGGGGAAAGGGCCGAGGAGAACCAGGTGACGACGTATGACGACCGAGCGAGCCTCGCGGATCTGACCAGCACGGCGGAGCGCGTGCGCCAGTCGGTCGAAAGCGTGATCGAGGGCAAGCCGGAGGTCGTGCGCCTCGCGCTGACCGTCCTGCTCGCCGAGGGGCACCTGCTGATCGAGGACGTCCCCGGCGTCGGCAAGACCATGCTCGCCAAGACGCTCGCCAAGTCCATCGACTGCTCGGTGCAGCGCATCCAGTTCACCCCGGACCTGCTGCCCTCCGACATCACCGGCGTGAGCATCTACGACCAGCAGCGGCGCGAGTTCGAGTTCAAGCCGGGCGCGATCTTCGCGCAGATCGTCATCGGCGACGAGATCAACCGCGCCTCGCCCAAGACCCAGTCCGCGCTGCTGGAGTCGATGGAGGAGCACCAGGTCACCGTCGACGGCACCACGTACGCGCTGCCGACCCCCTTCATGGTCGTCGCCACCCAGAACCCGGTGGAGATGGAGGGCACCTACCCGCTCCCCGAGGCGCAGCGCGACCGCTTCATGGCCCGCGTCTCCGTCGGCTACCCGAGCCCCGAGGCCGAGCTCCAGATGCTCGACGTGCACGGCGGTCTCTCCCCGCTCGACGACCTCACGGCCGTCGCGCACGCGCACGACATCGTCAAGCTGATCGAGGCCGTCCGCGAGGTGTACGTCGCCGAGCCCGTCCGGCGCTACGTCGTCGACCTGGTCTCGGCCACCCGCAGCCACCCTGACCTGCGCCTGGGCGCCTCCCCCCGCGCCACCCTGCACCTGCTGCGCGCGGTGAAGGCCTCCGCCGCGCTCTCCGGCCGGGAGTACGTGCTGCCCGACGACGTGCAGGCGCTGGCCTCCCCGGTGCTGGCGCACCGGCTGCTGCCCACCGCGCAGGCCCAGCTGAACCGGCGCACCGCCGAGCAGGTCGTCCAGGACATCCTGCAGCGCACCCCCGTGCCCGCGGCGCACGCCCGCGGCGAGATGCCGCCCGGCGCCGGCATCCGGGGCTTCTGATGGACGCCGGTGGCCCGGCGGAGGGAGGCCGCGGCGCCGGCGGGCTGCGCGCGTCGCTGTCCGGGCTGACCACGCGCGGCCGCTCGTTCCTGGCCGCCGGGATCGCCGCCGCCGCCTGTGCGTACGTACTGGGACAGGGCGAACTGCTCCGGGTCGGGCTGCTGCTGGCCACGCTGCCGCTGATCTGCGTCCTGGCGCTGCACCGGACCCGCTACCGGGTGTCGGGCAGCCGCCGGCTCACCCCCGGGCGGGTCTCCGCGGGCGCCGAGTCCCGGGTCCAGCTGCGCCTGGACAACGTCTCCCGCCTTCCCACCGGCCTGCTCATGCTGCAGGACCGGGTGCCGTACGTGCTGGGCCCGCGCCCCCGGTTCGTGCTGGACCGGGTCGAGCCCGGCGGGCGCCGCGAGGTGTCCTACCGGGTCCGTTCCGACCTGCGCGGCCGCTACCCTCTGGGCCCGCTCCAGCTGCGGCTCAGCGACCCCTTCGGGCTGGTCGAGCTGACCCGCTCGTTCTCCGCGTACGACACCCTCACCGTCATCCCGCGCACCGAGCCGCTGCCCCCCGTCCGCCTGGGGGGCGAGGCGTCCGGCTACGGCGACGGCAGCCGACGCTCGCTGGCCCTGGCGGGCGAGGACGACGTGATCCCCCGCGGCTACCGGCGCGGCGACGACCTGCGCCGGGTCCACTGGCGCTCCACCGCGCGGTACGGCGAGCTGATGGTGCGCCGCGAGGAGCAGCCGCAGCGCAGCCGGGCGACCGTCCTGCTGGACACCCGGCGCCTGGCCTTCGAGGGGGCGGGCCCCGACTCGGCGTTCGAGTGGGCGGTGTCCGGGGCCGCCTCGACCCTGGTGCACCTCCTGGAGCGGGGCTTCTCGGTGCGGCTCCTCACGGACACCGGCGACTCGGTGCCCGGCGAGGGCGGCAGCGGCGGGTTCTCCGCCTCCGGCGGGCAGGACTCCGCCACGGCCGCCGGACTGATGATGGACACCCTCGCCGTGGTCGGCCACTCCGACGGCGCCGGGCTCTCGCGGGCCCACGACGCGGTGCGCGGCAGCGGCTTCGGCGGCAACGCCGGGGACGGGCTGCTCGTGGCCTTCCTCGGCGACCTGGACGACGTACAGACGGAGCTGGCCGCCAGGATGCGCCAGCGCGCCGGGGCCGCCGTGGCCTTCGTGCTGGACTCCGCCACCTGGGCGGGCCGTCCGGCACAGGAGCACGCGCTGCCCCCCGTCGAGGAACGGCTGCGCAGGCTGCGCGACGCGGGCTGGACGGCACTGGCCGCCCCGCCCGGGGTCGCCTTCGGCGAGCTGTGGAGACAGGCCGGAAGGACTCCGACCGGCCCGGGTACCACCGGAGGTCGGGGATGAGCGGGCGCGCGAGACTGACGCTGTTCGCGGCACTGGCGACGCTGCTCACCTCGTGGTCGCTGGCCCCGCTGGTGGAGTCGGCGACCTGGCTGCTGCAGGCGGCGCTGCTGCTGGCGGTGCAGAGCGCGGTGGGCGCCGGGGCGCGGCGGGTGCCGCTGGCGCGGTCGCTGACCGTGGCCGCGCAGCTGCTGGTGTCGCTGCTGCTGCTCGCGCTCCTCTTCGGCGGCAGGGCCGGTTCCGGCGGGTCCGGCCCGGTGGCCTACCTGGTGACGGACTTCGGGGCGCTGTTCCGGCAGGGCGCCCTCGACGTCGGCGAGTACGCGATCCCCGCCCCGCTGACCGACGGCATCCGGCTGCTGCTGGTCTCCGGGGTGCTGCTGATCGGGCTTCTGGTGGACCTGCTGGCGGTGACCATGCGCGCCGCCGCGGCGGCCGGGCTGCCGCTGCTCGCGCTGTACTCGGTGGCCGCGGGCCTGTCGGGCGGGGGCCGGGCCTCCTGGGTCTCCTTCCTGCTGGCGGGCTGCGGGTACCTGATGATGCTGCTGAGCGAGGGCCGCGACCGGCTGGCGCAGTGGGGGCGCGTCTTCGGCGGGGCCCCGCCCGGCCGGGTCTCGGCCGCCTCGGGCCTCGGCGCGGGACCGGGCGGCGGCCGGGCGACGGCGCCCGGGCGGACCGGGCGGCGGATCGGCGTGACGGCCCTGGGCCTGGCCCTGGTGGTGCCCGCGCTGCTGCCCGCGCTCGGCAGCGGGCTGATGGGCCCGCAGGGCGGCGGTGACGGGAGCGGTGGCGGAACGGGCGGCACGATCTCGGCGGTCAACCCGCTGGTGTCGCTGCAGAACAGCCTGAACGCGCAGGACAACCGGGTGGTGCTGAAGTACCGGACGGACAGCCCGCAGCAGGGCGAGCAGTACCTGCGGATCCTGGCACTCGACGAGTTCAACGGGGTCAAGTGGGAGGCCTCGGGCAGGGCACTGACCGATGTGCCCGAGCGGCTGCCGAACCCGCCCGGTCTCGGCGAGCAGGTCCGCCAGGGCGCGCAGGAGGTGCAGACCAGCGTCTCGGCGGCCGAGGGCTACAGCCAGCGCTACCTCCCGATGCCGTACCCGGCGACGGCGGTCGAGATCGGCGGCAGGTGGCGCTTCGAGCCGACCGGCCGGACCCTGGTCGGGGACCAGCTGGGCAAGGAGCGCTTCCAGAACGTCCAGGGCGCGCGGTACACCGTACGGAGCCTGCTGCTGAAGCCGACGGCCCGGCAGCTGCAGAACGCCCCCGCCCCGAACGCGGCCGTCCAGGCCGAGTACACGAAGCTGCCGGACACGCTGCCCCCGGTGGTCGGGGAGACGGCGCGCCAGGTCACGCAGGGCGCGCGGGACGACTACACGCGGGCCGTGAAGCTGCAGGACTACTTCGCCGTGAGCGGTGGCTTCCGTTACAACACGAAGACCGCCTCGGGGACGGGCTCGCAGGCCGTCGCCCGCTTCCTGGACGAGAAGGAGGGCTTCTGCGTCCACTTCGCGTTCTCGATGGCGGCGATGTCCCGCTCGCTCGGCATCCCGGCGCGGGTCGCGGTCGGCTTCACCCCCGGCGAGCGGCAGTCGGACGGCAGCGTGAACGTGACGATGCGGGACGCGCACGCCTGGCCGGAGCTGTACTTCGAGGGCGTGGGCTGGACCCGGTTCGAGCCCACGCCGCGGTCGGGCATCTCGGTGCCGGACTACTCCCGGCCGCAGGCCCCGGTGGCCCAGCCGTCGGCGCCCGCGCCGCTGCCCTCGACGGGCGCGTCGGCCCCCGCGCCGGCGCCGTCCGCGTCCGAGGAATGCCCGCCGGAGCTGAAGAGGCTCGGCGAGTGCGGCGGCCCGGTGCTCCAGCAGAACGCCTCGGGCGGGGGCGGGATCTCCCCGCTGGCCGTGCTCGGCTGGGTCGCGGCCGCGGTGGTGGTCCTGGGGCTCCCACTGCTCCCGCTGCTGTGGCGGACCAGGGCGCGGGCCCGCCGGCTGGGCACCGGTGAGGTGCCGGCGGCCTGGCGGGAGCTGCGCGACACCGCCTGGGACGTGGGTGTGCCGCCGGACGGGGCGCTGTCCCCGCGCCGGGCCGCGGCCCGCGTCGTGGAGCTGGGCGCGCTGGAGCCGGAGGCCGCCGCGGCGGTCCACCGGGTCGCGGGCGCCGTGGAACGGGAGCTGTACGCGCCGCCGGGCGCGCGGGCGCCGTACCCGGGACTGGCGGACGACGTGCTGCTGGCCCGGGCCGGGCTGCTGGCCGGAACCGGCCGCGGCGGGCGGCTGCGGGCACTGCTGCTGCCGCGCTCGGCGGCCCGGGTGTCCTGGGCGGTGTCCGCCCGCCGGGCGGCACTGGCCTCGGCGGTCGCGGCCCGGCTGGCGCCGGTCAGGCTGGCGGCCGGCCGGTTGCGGCTGCCCCTGCGGGGGCGCGGCTGAGGCCGTGCGGAGGCGGGGCGGGCGGGGCCGGATCGCGCGGGACGCGGTCCGGCCCCGCCGCCGTACGGGGGCGTCCGCTCCCGGAGCACCGGGCGCGGGCACGGCGTGCGGGCACGGCGGCAGGGGGCGCGGCGTCGCGGGCACGGCGGCAGGGGCGCGGAGGCACGGGAGCTGCGACGCGGGCGCCGTGGCACGGAAGCTGTGCCACGGACGCCGTGGCACGGGTACGGCGGGGCCCGCCCCGCTGCGGCCGGGGGTGAACGCACGGACGCGGCGGGGCTCGATCCCCCCGAGCCCCGCCGCGTCCGCGTACCGCGTCACCGGTTCCCCCGCCCGGTCACGGAGGAGGGGCCCGGTCCGCTCCGCGGCCCCGTGTCCGCGGTGCGGACCGGGTCTCCTGTCCGTTGCCCCCAGTCTGCCGTCCGCGCAGGTGGGGGCCCATCCGCGCGCGTACTCATCTCCGTGTCTGAGTACGGGTACTCAGACGCCGCGGCGGGCCCCACCAGTTCTACGGGCCGCCGCCCCGGGACGGCACCGCCGACCGGGGGGCACCGCGGGCCCGCGGGCGGGTCGTCCGGGCCGCCGGGTCAGCGGTTTCCGCTGACCCGGCCCCGCAGCAGCAGGGACAGGGCGGAGTGGACGTCGTCCAGCGACCGCTCGCTCTGGAAGGACTGCCAGTCCAGGGCGGCCACCAGCACCATCCCGACCATCGCGGCCGCCGTGAGCGGGACGTCGATCTCGGCGCTCAGCTCACCGCGCTCGACGCCCTCGCGCAGCACGGTCTCGACGACGGCCACCGCCTCCCGGCGGACCACCATGAGCGTGGACTGCCAGGTCCGGTTGGTCCGCCACAGCTCGGCCACGTACAGCTGGGTGAAGGCCGGGTAGCGGTCGATGAAGACGAGGCCGGCCCGGATCATCGCGTCGAGCGCCTCGACCCGGGTGCCGCCCCGGGCCTCGGTCTCCTCCGCCGCCGTCCGCAGCGAGACGGTCAGCAGTCCGACCCCGTGCCGCAGCAGCTCCTCGAACAGGTCGTTCTTGCTGGCGAAGTTGTAGTAGACGGTGCCCTTGGCCACGCCCGCCCGCTCGGCGATCTCCTCGACCGTGGTCGCCGAGAAGCCCTTCTCGGCGATGAGGGTCACGGCCGCTTCGTAGAGCTTCTGCCGGGTGGCCTGGCGTCGGCCGCCGGTGACCGTGCCGCCCGTACCGGTGCTGCTGCTTTCCATGGCGCTGATTCTCACAGGTCGACACATCCCCCACGGGCTCGGTGCTACAGGCTCAGTTCCGGGTGCAGCCGGTCCATGGTCCACACCTGCTTGCCGCGGGCCGCGAGCGCGGTGAGGGTCAGCGCCCCCACGGTGAACGCGGTCAGCACGGCGCAGCCCTGCCACACCGGGGTGAGGTCCCCGCCGGTGATGAGGCGCCGCAGGCTCTCGACGACGTACGACATCGGCAGGTACGGGTGGATCGCGTTGAAGAAGCCGGGACTGGTCTGAACGGGGTAGGTACCGCCCGCCGACGTCAGCTGGAGCATCAGGACGGCCAGGACCAGGATGCGTCCGGCGGCGCCGAACTTGGCGTTCAGCCACTGGACGATCGCCGCGAAGCAGCCGGTGACCAGGAACAGGAAGCCGACGGTGAGCGCCGGCCGCTCCATCTCCAGGCCGAGGCCCCAGTGGAGCACGGCCATCAGCAGGCCCACCTGCGCGGCGCCGAGGCCCGCCACGGGCAGCCAGCCGGCGAGGGCGATCCGCCAGGGCGAGGCGCCGGCGGACAGGGCCCGCCGGTTCATGGGGGCGATGAGCATGTAGGCGACCATCGCGCCGACCCAGAGGGACAGCGGGATGAAGTAGGGCGCGAAGCCGGTGCCGTAGTTGGGGGCCTTGTGCAGGGACTGGTTGGCCAGCTGGACCGGGTCGGCCATGACCTCGGTGCGGGCGTCGCGCTGCTGCTGGTCGTAGTCGGGGATCTTGCCGACGCCGTCGTGCAGGCCTCCGGCGAGCTCTCCGCTGCCGTCGACGAGCTTGTAGATGCCGCCGTCGAGGCTGTGCGCGCCGTCGCCGAGCTTGCCGACGCCGGCGTCGATCTTGCCGGAGCCGGTGGTGGCGGAGCCGAGGCCGGTGTGCAGCTGGGCCATGCCGGCGGCGACCTGGTGGGCGCCCTTGTTGAGGGCGTTCACCTGGGTGACGGCGGCGTCGATGTCGGTGGAGAGGGCGGGCGCCCGCTCGACGACGAGACGGGCCTGCTTCTCCAGGTCGGTCAGCTGCTTCTTGAGGGTGCTGAGGTCGCCGTTGGCGCCCTTGACCAGGGTGTCGACGTCGCCGCTGAGCTCGGCGGCCTGCGCGGCGTCGTCCTTGACCTTCTTCAGGTCGGCGCAGGAGGCGAGGAGCGGGTCGACCCCGGGGGTGAGGCAGCGCTTCGTGTAGTACGAGTCCAGGCCCGAGGCGACCTGCCTGGTGCGGGTGGCGGCGAGCGGGGCCTTCTCGGCGATCTTGTCGAAGTGGCTGTTGACCACCCCGGCGGCGTCGGCGACCAGTTCGGCGCTGGCGGCGAGCTGCTTGGGGTCCTTGAGGAACGGCTTGGCCTTCTCGGACACGCCGTTGACCGTGTCGGCGACCTTCTGGGTGCCGTCGGCGACGTCCTTGGTGCCGGTCTGCAGCTTGGCGGCGGCCGTGTTGAGCTTCTGCAGGCCCCCGGTCAGCTCGCCGGTCTTCTCCTTGGCCGTGTCGAGGCCGTCGGCGAGCTCCTTCGCGCCCTCCTTGGCCTTGCCCGCCCCGTCCTTGAGCTTGTCGGCGCCGTCGGCGGCCTCGGCCGTCTTGTCGTGCAGGTCGGAGAAGGAGACGAAGATCTTGTCGAGGAAGCCGCGGGAGGCGTTGGTGGACGCCGCGGAGCGGACCTCGGCGAAGACCGTGCGGGAGATCGAGCCGACGATGTAGTTGTTGGCGTCGTTGGTGCGCACCTGGAGGGCCCCGGTGGTGGGGTCCTCGCCGGAGCTGGAGGCGATCTTCGCGCTGAAGTCGGCGGGCATGGTGAGGGAGAGGTAGTACGTCCCGTCCTCCAGCCCCTTCTCCGCCTGCTCGGCGCTCACCTCGCGCCAGTCGAAGGTCTTGCTGTCGTGGAGCTTCTTCGTTATCTCGCCGCCGGCGTCGAGCTGCTTGCCGTCGACGGTGGCGCCCCGGTCGGAGTTGACGAGGGCAACGGGCACCTTGTCGAGCCGGCTGTACGGGTCCCAGAAGGACCACAGGTACAGGGCTCCGTAGAGCAGGGGCAGCAGGAGCAGCGCGACAAGGGCGGCGCGGGGCAGCTTCCCCCGCCCGAACCGTTTGAGCTCAAGCGCGGCCAGCTTCGGCGATCGCATCGTCCGCCCCCTTCGTGTCGTCGGTGCCGTTCTCGGCGTCGTCCTCGGTGCCGCTCTCGGCGTCGTTCTCGGCGTCGTTCTCGGCGTCGGCTGCCTTCTCGGTGCCGGCGTCGGCTGCCTTCTCGGTGCCGGCGTCGGCCTCGGACTCGGCGGCCTTCGACGCCTCGTCGCCGTCGTCGTCACCGGAGGCGGCGCCCTTCCGCCCGGCCGCCCCCCACGTGACCTTGGCGTCGTCGGCGGCCCGGCGGGCCCGCGGCGCCGCGTCGGGCTCGGCGGGCTCGGCGGGCTCGGCGGCGGCCGGCTCGGCGGGCGCCTCCTGCTGCGCGGGGCCGGTGCGCAGGACGACCGCGTCGTCCGGGGCCTCCCTGCTGACCGCGAGAACCGTGGTCCCGCGGGCGGCGATCGAGCGGAGCAGGGTCCAGGCCTCGGCGCGCTCGGCATCCGAGAGCTTGAGGTCGAGGTCGTCCAGGGCCAGCAGGCGCGGCGAGCACAGCAGGGCGATGGCCACGGACAGCCGTACGTACTCCAGCCGTTCCAGGTCCCGCACCGAGGTGCGCGGTCCCTTCGGCAGGGTCGCCAGGTCCAGCCCGGCGGCGGCGAGGGCGTCGTCGATCCGGGCCCGTGCGCGGGCCTTGCGCTCGGCCCGGGGGCGCAACAGGGCGCGGACCGGGCCGTCGTAGCGGCGCTGGAGCAGGGCCCCCTCACGCAGCTGCTCGGCGACGGTGAGGGCCTGGTCGAGGTCGTTGACCCCGGGGACCGGGCCGAGGGCGGCGATGCGGCGGACCGCGGCCATCTTCTTCGGCAACCGGTGACGGCCGATCTCGGCGTGGCCCTCGGTGGCCTTCATCCGTCCGGTGAGCGCGAGGAGCAGGCAGGTCCGCCCGCTGCCGGAGGGGCCCTCGACCACGATGAGCGAGCCGGGCGCCGCGTCGACGCCGACGCCCCGGAAGGCCCAGCCGCGGGGTCCCTTGAGTCCGAAGTCCTCGGCTTTCACGGACGCGCCGTGCGGGCTGTCCACGCCGTCCCCCTTCGTTTTGAACTGACCGGTCAGTTCAAAAACTAGCACCTTCTTCCGCATCAGGTGCGCAGCAGGGGGTAGTTGTCGGTCTGTCACTCGCGTACCCGCAGGTCAGCGCGATTGTCAGTGGCCCCCGTCACGATGGGGCTACGCAACGACAGGAGGTTCGTCATGGCCACACCGTCCCCGTCCCCTGTCCACCCCGTCCTGCGCAAGTCGGCAGCCCCACCGGCCGCCGTCGATCTGCTCGCCAAGGCGCGCGACGGCCTGGCGGAGGCGGCGCAGCTGTCCCGTCCCAACGAGCGGTACGCCACCGCCCACCTCGCCGCGCTGCGCACCGCCGCGGCCGTGCTCGCCGCGCGCGGCCGGCCGGAGCCGGTGCACCCGCGCCGGCGGCCCCGCATCCGCAGCGCCTGGGAGGTGCTGCCGGAGATAGCACCGGAGCTGGCCGAGTGGAGCGCCCTGTTCGCGTCCGGCGCCGACCGCCGGGCCCGGGCCGAGGCGGGGATAGCGGACGCGGCGAGCGGCCGGGACGCGGACGACCTCGTGCGTGCGGTGTCGATGTTCCTGCGCCTGGTCGAGCGGATGCTGGCCGTCCAGCCACCCCCGCAGACCCTGCCGCAGCCGCGTCCGGAGCGTCCGGACGCGGGATGAGCTGCCCGGCCGGGGAAGGCAATAGGGTGGGGCACTGACCGCTCACCCTTACCGCGCCGAGGAGCCATCAGCCGTGTCGGACACTTCCCGCCCCCGTGCCTCCCTCCGCACCGCCGTGGTGTGGGAGGTCCTCAAGGAGGCGCTCGACCGCCGGGTCAAGGCGACCGGGCGGGACGTGCTGGACGTGCTCGACACCGGCGGCGGCACCGGCAAGTTCGCCGTCCCGGTGGCCCGCCTGGGCCACCGGGTCACCGTGGTCGACCCCAGCCCGAACGCGCTGTTCGGGCTGGAGCGCCGGGTGGCCGAGGCCGGCGTGGCCGACCTGGTGCGCGGGGTCCAGGGCGACGCCCAGGGCCTGCTGGACGTGGTCGACCGCGACGCGTACGACGTGGTCCTCTGCCACGGCGTGCTGGAGTACGTGGACGACCCGGCCGAGGGCGTGGCCAACGCGGTCGCGGCCCTGCGCCCCGGCGGGGTCCTCAGCCTGCTCGCCGCCGGCCTCGGCGGGGCCGTTCTCGCCCGCGCCCTGGCCGGACACTTCACCGAGGCCCGCACCGCCCTCACCGACCCGGCCGGGCGGTGGGGCTCCGGCGACCCGGTGCCGCGCCGCTTCACCGCCGAGCAGCTCTCGGAGCTCGTCGGCGGGGCCGGCCTGGCGGTCGGCGCGGTGCACGGCGTACGGATCTTCGCCGACCTCGTACCGGGGGTCCTGGTGGACACGGAGCCCGGCGCGGTGGAGGCGCTGCTGCGCCTGGAGGAGGCCGCCGCCGAGCTGCCGGCCTTCCACGCGGTCGCCACCCAACTGCACGTCCTGGGCGCGAAGCAGTCCTGATCTGCGATCTTCCGGGGACGGAGTCGGCCACTCGCCCTCCGATCCGGCGCTCGGCCCCGTATGATCGGGTGCAGTGACCGGCATGGTGGACGCGCCGTTGGGGAATGAGCGCCTCAATGACCGCCCCCGCGGCGGTTCCGTTCGCGCAGCGGTGCGGTGGCTGGGCTATTTTGAGGCTGAAGCTGTTTTAAGAACGTGGCATAGAGGGCGGGTATCACGGGGGCGATTCCCCGCCTATCCTGAAGGGGACCCCTGGTCGCCACCCCCGCGACCGACGGATGAGGAGGACTCCCGTGCCGCTCTCGGAGCACGAGCAGCGCATGCTCGAGCAGATGGAGCGAGCGCTGTACGCCGAAGATCCCAAGTTCGCGACAGCGCTCGAGGGAAGCGGACTGCGTACGTACACCCGTCGCCGGGTGTACCAGGCAGTCGCTGGCATTGTGGTGGGTATCGCGCTCCTCATGACCGGCGTGATCTGGCAGGACGTGCTCTGGATCAGCGTGGTGGGATTCCTCGTCATGCTGGCCTGTACGGTCCTCGTGGTCACCGGTTGGCGCAAGGCACCCAAGCCCGGCGAGCAGCCCGTCTCCGGCAGTGCAGGCGGTTCGGCCCACGGCCAGAACCGGCAGCGTCGGTCGATGATGACCCGCATCGAGGAACGGTGGCAGCGCCGCCGTGACGAGCAGGGGCAGTAGCCCCGCACACAACGAGGGTGAGGGGACGGCCGCCTGCGGGCGGCCGTCCCCTCACTGTTCTGCGTTGCGCCCGCCGGTCCCCGTTTTCTGCGGCATGATGACCCGGTGAGTGTGCTCCCCCTGGTCTTCACCAGCGGCTGGGCCAGCGGGATCAACGCTTATGCCGTGGTCCTCCTGCTCGGCGTCTTCGGCGCGACCGGACTGACCGACGAGGTCCCCGCGTCGTTGCAACGCACCGACGTGCTGATCGTCGCGGCGGTGCTGTTCCTGTGCGAGGCCGTCGCCGACAAGATCCCGTACCTGGACACCGTCTGGGACGCCGCCCACACCGTGATCCGCCCGCTGGCCGGAGCCGTCGTGGGCGCGCTGCTGGCCGGGCAGAGCGGTTCGCTCTCCGACATCGCCGCCGGTACCGTCGGCGGCACCACGGCCCTGGCCAGCCATTTCGTCAAAGCCGGCACCAGGATGGCGATCAACACCTCGCCCGAGCCGTTCAGCAACATCGTGGTGAGCACCGCCGAGGACCTCGGCGTGGCAGGCATCCTCACCTTCGCCATGTTCAACCCGCAGGCCGCCGCGATCATCGCGGCCGTCCTGCTCGTCGCCGGGCTGGCCATACTGTTCTTCCTCTGGAGCCGCATCCGCCGCTTCCTGCGCCGCCGGGCACAGCGCCGCGAGGAGAAGCGGCTCGCCGCCGAGGTCCGTACCCACACCACCGCGCCACCCGGCTGACCTCGCTCGATAGGCTCGGCCGCATGGCACGAATTGCGGTGATCGGCGCCGGGATGGGCGCGATGGCGACGGCGGCCCGACTGGCCGTGGCGGGGCACCGGGTGACGGTGTACGAGCGCGGCACCACGTACGGCGGAGCCGTCGGGCGCCATGAACGCGGGGGCTTCGCCTTCGACACCGGGCCCGGCCTGCTGCACCTGCCCGCCGTCTACCGCGACCTGTTCGTGAAGACCGGCAAGCGGCCGCTGGAGACCTGCGTCGACCTGGTCCAGCTGGACCCCTCGGCCCGGCACCTGCTGCCCGCCTCCGGCGTCGACGTCACCCTGCCCGGTGCCTCGCGCGGCGGGGTCGCCGCCGCCCTCGACGGGGCCTTCGGCTCCGGCGCGGGAGAGCGCTGGAACGGCGTGCTGGGCCGCGCCCGGGACGCCTGGGACGCCACCCGCCGCCCGCTGCTGGAGGAGCCGCTGCGCGCCGGCCCGCAAGCCCTGGGCAGCGACCCGTACCCCGCCCTGCGCCGGAGCGGCCTGCTGCGGCGCCGGCCGCCGACCCTGGCCGAGGTGGCCGCGCGCGAGCTCGGCGGCGGACTGGGCGAGCTGCTGACCGGGCTGGTGGCCTCGTACGGGATCGCTCCCGGGCGGGCACCCGGCTCGGCGGCCGTCCTGCCCTACATGGAGCAGACGTTCGGCAGCTGGTACGTCCGCGGCGGGATGCGGGCCCTGGCCACCGCCGTGTACGAGCGCTGCCGCGAGCGGAAAGTGGAGTTCGTCTTCGGCGCGGAGGTCCGCGAGGTCCTGGTGCGCGGCGGCCGGGCGGCGGGGCTGCTGCTGGCGGACGGTACCGAGGCGGCCGCTGACTCCGTGGTGTGCGCGGTCGACCCCAGGCTGCTCCCGGAGTCCTTCCTGCCCCGGCCGCCGGAGGGCGTGCCCGTACGCGGGGAGGGCGTGCCCAGCCGGCTGACGCTCCTGCTCGCCCTGCGCGGCGCCCGGCCCGCGGACGCGGTGCACCGCACCCTCGTGCACTCCCCCGGGGTGCTCGCCACGGTGCTGCGGCCCGACGACCCGGCGACCCGGCCCGACGCGGACCACGAGGCGGTCACCGTGACCGCCGTGTGCCCCGCCGGGAACGCGAGCGCGGGCCCCCGGCCGGAGGAGCTGCTGGACCTCGCCGCGGCCGCCGTACCGGACCTGCGGGAGCGGCTGCTGTGGCAGGAGGCGCGCACCCCGGCCGACGTCGAGGCGGCGACGGGTGCGCGGGGCGGCTCGGTGCCGGCGCCCGCCCTCGCGGGGGCCGGCGGCCGGCTGCTGTACCCGGCGAACACCACGGCCGTGCCCGGGCTGTACCTCGCGGGGGGCTGGGCGCACCCCGGCGGCGGGCTGGCGCACGCCGGGATGACGGGGGCCCTGGTGGCCGGACTGATCGTGGAGGGCGCGGAGTTCCGCGGCTCCCAGTGACCCGGCGGCCTCTCACCCGGCAGTCGGTCACCCGGCGGCCGGTCACCGGCACGCCGGCCCCGGCCGCGGCTCAGTGGCGGTACTGCCCGTACTCCCCGCCGCCCTGCTGCGGGTAGGGGTACTCCTGCGGCGGCTGGGCCTGCTCCTCGCCCGGGTAGGGCTGGCCCCCCGGGTCGGTGGTCCGCTGCTGCGGGACCCAGACCCCGCCGGGCGGGGTGTCCATGGAGTACTGCTGTCCCTGGTCGGGGTAGGGGGTGTAGGCGCTGTAGTCGTAGGCCTGCGCCGGGGCGGCGCCGCCGGTGCCGATGTACGGGTCCGAGTAGGCCGCGTAGACCTGCTGCTGCCCGCCGGCCTGGTAGCCGCCGGAGTAGTCGTAGCCGTAGCCGTCGGACTGGCCCACCGGGTCGTAGGAGGCGGCGTACTGGTGGGCGTCCTGCTCCGCTGTGGTGAACGGCGAGGCGAACGCGGCCGTCCGGTCCGCGTCGCCGGGTGACGTGAAGCTCTGGATGCCGTAGGACCCGGTGTCCTCGGGGACCGGCTCCGGGCTGTAGACGTCCTCGTCCCCGGATCCGGAACGGCGCGGCGCGCCCTGCTCCGCGGCCGCGTCGGCGGACTCGTCCGCGGAGCCGTACTCCAGGGCGGTGACCCGGAGCGCCGGCTGGGGACGCGGGCTGCCGGACCTGCGGCGCCCGGACTGCCGTACCGGTTGCGGGCGGCGCCGGCGCAGTGCCCAGCCGGCCACGAAGCCCTTGCGGAAGGAGAGCGTCACCAGGATCTGGCCCAGGGCGAACGCGGCGGCGCCCGCGCCGATGACCAGCACCGACGGCAGGGCGACGCCGGCGACCACGCCCAGGAAGCCGGTGAACGCGAGCAGGCGCCAGCGGAGCCGGGCCTTGTTCTGCATCAGGACCTCGGCAAGCAGCCACAGCGCGACGATGCCGAACGCGATGTAGAGGACCGTCATTCCCACGCATGGCCCCTCTCGGTGCGGCGGACCGCCCGACAACGGGGCCCGCCGATCAGGCCCGCTGGTGCAGGCCCAGGTTCTCGTAGATTTCGAGAGACGCCGTGGAGTTGTTCAGCGTGATGAAGTGCAGCCCCGGGACACCCTCGGACAGCAGCCGCGCGCAGAACTCCGTGGCGAACTCGATGCCAATGGAGCGTACAGCGGCCGGGTCGTCCTTGACCGCGAGCATGCGCTCTTTCACGTTCGCGGGGAAGAGCGCGTTGCTGAGTTGCGGCAGCCGGTCGAGCTGCTTGATGCCCACAACAGGCATGACCTCGGGGATGATCGGGGTCTCGCAGCCCGCCTTCTCGACGCTGTCGCGCAGGCGGAGGTAGTTCTCGGGATCGAAGAACATCTGGGTGATCGCATAGTCGGCGCCCGCACGGCACTTGTCCGTGAAGTGCCGGATGTCCGTGTCCCAGTCGGTCGAGCGCGGGTGCATCTCGGGGAAGGCCGCGACGCCGACGCAGAAGTCTCCCGACTCCTTGACCAGCCGGACCAGGTCCGCGGCGTAGTGCACACCCTCGGGGTGCGCCACCCACTCGCCCATGGGGTCGCCCGGCGGGTCTCCGCGCACGACCAGCATGTTCCGGATGCCCGCGTCGGCGAACTGCCCGATGACATTGCGCAGCTCGGCCACCGAGTGGTCGACGGCGGTGAGGTGGGCGACGGGGGTCAGGGTGGTGTCCGCGGCGATCTGCTGGGTGGCGCGGACGGTGCCACCCCGGGTGGAGCCGCCGGCCCCGTACGTGACGGAGACGAAGCTCGGACCGACCGCCTCGACCCGGCGCAGCGCGTTCCAGAGGTTGCGCTCGCCCTTTTCCGTCTTCGGGGCCCAGAACTCGAAGGAGTACGAGCGCCCGGACGCGATGAGCTCGCGGACCGTGTGTGCGCGGTCCGACCAGGTGGAAGCGGTACCAGAGGCCATACCCGCAGGTTAGACGCGCTGCGGCGCACTCCGAAGCGGTGTCCGTCTTTTGGACATGTTTTTGGACAGCCCGGCCGGTCAGCCGAGGCGGGCGCGGACCCGCCCCGCGAGCTCGGCGGCAGCGGCGCCGGGGTCGGACGCCTCGGTGAGGGCGCGGACGACGACGACACGGGTGGCGCCGGCGTCGAGCACCTCGTCCAGATTCGTGCGGTCGATGCCGCCGATGGCGAACCAGGGCCGGTCCTGCTCCAGCGAGGCCGCGTACCGGACGAGCCCGAGGCCGGGGGCGAACCGGCCGGGCTTGGTGGGGGTGGGCCAGCAGGGGCCGGTGCAGAAGTAGTCCACGCCGGGCTCGGCGGCGGCCGCGTCCACCTCGGACTCGGCGTGGCAGGAGCGGCCGATCAGCACCTGCCCGCCGAGAACGGCGCGGGCCGCGGGGACCGGGATGTCACCCTGGCCGAGGTGCAGGACGTCGGAGCCGATGGCGTGCGCGACGTCCGCGCGGTCGTTGACGGCGAGCAGCTTGCCGTGGCGCCGCGCGGCCTCGGCGAACACCCGGAGGTGGTCGAGCTCCTCGCCCGCCTCCATGCCCTTGTCGCGGAGCTGGACGATGTCCACGCCCCCGGCCAGGACCGCGTCGAGGAACTCGGGGAGGTCACCCTGGCGCTTGCGGGCGTCCGTGCACAGGTAGAGCCGGGCGTCGGACAGCTGCATGGGTGTACCCCCCGTGATGGAAGCGGCGTACGGGCGGCCTCGCGGGGCCCGTACGCCGCGGTGGAGCGGATGCGGTTCAGGTCAGAGGGCGAGCGCCTGAGCGCGGCGCTTCACCTCCGTGCCGCGATTCTCGCTCAGCGCCTGCACGGGGGTGCCGGGCAGGGTCGGGTCCTCGGTGAAGAGCCACTCCAGGATCTCCTCCTCGGAGAAGCGGTCGTCGCGCAGCACGGTCAGGAGGCCCACGAGGCCCTTGACGACCTTGTCGCCGTCGATGAAGGGGGCCGGCACCTGCAGGGAGCGGTTCTCGCCCCGGCGCACGGCGATCAGCTGCCCTTCCTTGACCATCTGGCGGACCCGCGTCACCTCGATGTTCAGCTTCTCCGCGATGTCGGGGAGGTACAGCCAGGCGGGGACAAGGGCATCGATCTTTGCGTCAATCTCGGTCACGGGTACAAGCCTGCCACCTCGGACTGGCGGCCGGTACCCGGGCGGCCCCGTACGGGTACCGGCGCCGCCGGCCGGGGGGTGTCGGCGGAGTCGTTCCGTACGCCCGGAGGGCCCCGCACGGCAGGAGCGGGTTCGACGACACCCCCTGAGGGCTGTCCCGCAATCCCTGGCGGGCGCGCGACGCCAGGGATTGCGTGACAGCCCTCAGCGGGCCGTCGCCTTCAGCGGGACGGCCGGATCGGCGACCCGGTCGGGGTCCAGTGCGGTGCCCGACTCGATGAGCCTGCGGCCCTGTGCGAGGTCGCGCGGGCGGCCCACGGCCAGGACGGCCACCAGGGCGCCGTCGCGCAGCCAGCACACCGACCAGGCGGGTGCGGCCGGGTCGCCGCGCCAGAGCAGGGTGTCGGCGCCGCCGTGGTGGCCCGCGTACTGGACGAACCGGCCGAACTGCTCCGACCAGAAGTACGGGACCGGGTCGTAGACCTGGACGGGCTCCCCCGCCAGGACGTTCGCCGCGACGGCCCGGGGTCCCTGGAGGGCGTTGTCCCAGTGGTGGACGAGGAGGCGGGTGCCGTACCGGTCGGAGGGGAAGGAGGCGCAGTCGCCGACCGCGTAGACCCCGGGCAGGGAGGTGCGCAGGTGGGCGTCGGCGGTGACCGAGCCGTCGGGGCCCAGTTCGACGCCGCTCCCGGCCAGCCACCCGGTGGCCGGACGGGCGCCGATGCCCACGACCACGGCGCCGGCCGGCAGGCTGCGGCCGTCCGCCAGGAGGACCCGGCCGCCCTCGATCCCGGCGACGCGGGCGCCGGTGAGCAGTTCGGCGCCGGCCTCCTCGTACCAGCGGGCCATGGGTGCGGCGACCTCGGCGGGCAGGGCTCCGGCCAGGACCCGGTCGGCCGCTTCGACCACGGTCACCGCGCAGCCGGCCTCGCGGGCGGCGGTGGCGAACTCGGCGCCGATCCAGCCGGCCCCGACGACGACCGCGCGGTCGGCGGCGGCCAGGACGGGCCGCAGCCGCGCGGCGTCGTCGAGGGTGCGCAGCAGGTGCACGCCGGGGACGCCCTCGGTGCCGGGCAGGGTCAGCGGGACGGCGCCGGTCGCCAGCACGAGGGTGTCGTACGGGACGGGGCCCGACCCGGTGTCCAGTTCCCGGTCGGCGGCCCGCAGCCCGGTGACCTCGGTGCCGAGCATGAGCCGGATGCCGAGCCCTTCGAAGTCGACGTCGAAGGCGGAGTCCTCGGCCTTGCCGAGCAGGACCGCCTTGGACAGCGGGGGGCGGTCGTAGGGCTGGTGCGGCTCGGCTCCCAGCAGGGTCACGGGACCGGTGAAGCCCTGCTCCCGCAGGGCGACCGCGGTCTGCACGCCGGCCATTCCGGCGCCCACGATGACGACGCCGCTCTGTGTCTGTTCCGTCTGCTCGCTCACGCGGCCACCCTAATCTTCTGACGGCCCATCAGGAACAGGTGCCGCCTTACCCGCCGTCCGGCCCGGGGTTAGTCTGGCAGGCGTACCTATCGCGGGAGTCCGGGCGCACCGGGCTGAGAGGGAGGCTGGGCGGCCTCCGACCGTACGAACCTGATCCGGGTCATGCCGGCGAAGGGAGGGGCTGGACGCCCATGCACTCATCTCGAACGTCCCGGAAGGGATCCGACGTCCTCGTCATCGGGGGCGGCGTCATCGGACTCGTCACGGCCTGGCGGGCGGCCCGCCGCGGCCTCACCACTGTGCTCGCCGACCCGGCGCCCGGCGGCGGCGCGGCCCAGGTCGCGGCGGGCATGCTCGCCCCCGTCACCGAGCTGCACTACGGCGAGGAGGCGCTGCTGGGCCTCGGGCTCGCCTCCGCCGCCCGCTATCCGGAGTTCGCGGCCGAACTGGCCGAGGCGAGCGGCGGCCTGGACATCGGCTACCGGGCCTGCGGCACCCTCGCCGTCGCACTCGACTCCGACGACCGGCTTCACCTGCGCGAGCTGCACGCCCTGCAGCGCCGCTGCGGCCTGGAGACGCAGTGGCTCACCGGCCGCGAGTGCCGGCGCCTGGAGCCGATGCTGGCCCCCGGCGTACGCGGCGGCCTGCGCGTGGACGGCGATCACCAGGTCGACCCGCGCCGGCTGGCGGCCGCCCTGCTGGCCGCCTGCGAGCGGACCGGGGTGGGCGTCCACCGGGCGCGGGCCACGCGGCTGCTGGTCGGCGCCGACCGGGCGACGGGCGCCGTGCTCGACGACGGTACGGAACTGCTCGCCGACCAGGTGGTCCTGGCGGCGGGCTCGTTCAGCGGCCGGCTGGAGGGCGTGCCGGCGGAGGTGACCGCCCCCGTACGTCCGGTCAAGGGCCAGGTGCTGCGGCTCACGGTGCCCGCGGCGTACGGGGCGTTCCTGTCCCGGACCGTACGGGCGGTCGTCCGCGGCAGCCACGTCTACCTGGTGCCGCGCGAGAACGGCGAGCTGGTCATCGGAGCCACCAGCGAGGAACTCGGCTGGGACACCACCGTCACCGCCGGCGGGGTCTACGAGCTCCTGCGCGACGCCCACGAACTGGTGCCCGGCATCACCGAACTGCCGCTCACCGAGACCCGCGCGGGGCTGCGGCCCGGCTCCCCGGACAACGCCCCGCTGCTGGGCCCCACCGACCTGCCGGGGCTGCACCTGGCCACCGGGCACTACCGCAACGGGGTGTTGCTGACCCCCCTCACCGGCGACGTGATGGCGGAGCTGCTGGCCACGGGCGAACTGCCTCCGGTCGCCCGCCCCTTCAGCCCGCGCCGGTTCTCCACCGCACGTCAGGAGTCGTACGCATGACCATCTCCGTCAACGGCGAGCCGCGCGAGGTCGCGGCCGGCACCACCCTCGACGCGGTGGTCGCCATCCTGACGGCCGCCCCCTCCGGGGTGGCGGCCGCGCTCAACGAGACCGTGGTCCCGCGCGGGCAGTGGACGGCCACCCCGGTGGGCGACGGCGACCGGGTGGAGATCCTCACCGCGGTCCAGGGGGGCTGAGCGGCATGGCTGACGACCTCTTCGCCCTCGGCGGCCGGACCTTCTCCTCCCGCCTGATCATGGGCACGGGCGGGGCCCCGAGCCTGGACGTACTGGAACGCGCGCTCGTCGCATCCGGCACCGAGCTCACGACGGTGGCGATGCGCCGCCTCGACCCGACCGTCCAGGGCTCCGTCCTGTCGGTGCTGACGCGGCTCGGCATCGCGGTGCTGCCGAACACGGCGGGCTGCTTCACGGCGGGCGAGGCGGTGCTGACGGCCCGCCTCGCCCGCGAGGCGCTCGGCACGGACTGGATCAAACTGGAGGTGGTGGCGGACGAACGGACGCTGCTGCCCGACGGGATCGAGCTGCTGGACGCCGCCGAAATCCTGGTCGACGAGGGCTTCACGGTCCTTCCGTATACGAACGACGACCCGGTGCTGGCGCGGAAGCTGGAGGACGCGGGCTGCGCGGCGATCATGCCGCTGGGCTCCCCCATCGGCTCCGGGATGGGCATCCGCAACCCGCACAACTTCGAGCTGATCACCGAGCGGGCCGGGGTCCCGGTGATCCTGGACGCGGGCGCCGGCACCGCGTCCGACGTCGCGCTGGCGATGGAACTGGGCTGCGCGGCGGTGATGCTGGCCTCCGCCGTGACGCGGGCGCAGGATCCGGTGCTGATGGCCGCGGCCATGCGGGACGCGGTGTCGGCGGGGCGCCTGGCCCACCGGGCGGGCCGCATTCCGCAGCGCCGCTTCGCCGAGGCCTCGTCCCCGGCCGAGGGCCGCGCCGCCCTCGACCCGGAGCGTCCGGCCTTCTGACCAGGGGCCTCGTCGCGGCCGGTCCGGGTCTCCCGGCCCCCCGGCCGGGGCGCGTCCGCCCGGTGGCCGCCGGCTCCGCGACGGCGCGCGGCTCCGTAGCCGTGGACTCACAGCCGGCGACGGCCCGCAGTCGGATCCGTCACAGCTGCGCTGCAAGCCGCCCCGAGCGGCCCGGGCGACCGCGCGCCGCTCGTACACTCGGCGCGTGGACACGACCCTGGATGACCCTCTCGTCGGGCGCGTACTCGACGGCCGCTACCGCATCGACGCGCGCATCGCGGCCGGTGGCATGGCCACGGTCTACCGGGCCGTCGACACCCGCCTCGACCGCGTCCTCGCCCTGAAGGTGATGCATCCGCAGCTCGCCGAGGACGGTGCCTTCGTCGACCGGTTCATCCGGGAGGCGAAGTCCGTGGCGCGCCTCGCGCACCCGAACGTGGTGGCCGTCTTCGACCAGGGCACGGACGGGCCGTACGTCTACCTGGCCATGGAGTACGTCTCCGGCTGCACCCTGCGCGACGTCCTGCGCGAGCGCGGCGCGCTCCAGCCGCGGGCCGCGCTCGACATCTTCGAGCCGGTCCTCGCCGCGCTCGGCGCCGCGCACCGGGCCGGCTTCGTCCACCGCGACATGAAGCCCGAGAACGTCCTGATCGGCGACGACGGCCGGGTCAAGGTCGCCGACTTCGGCCTGGTCCGCAGCGTCGACGCCGTCACCAGCACCACCGGCTCCGTCCTCGGCACCGTCTCGTACCTGGCGCCCGAGCAGATCGAGAACGGCGTCACCGACACCCGCGTGGACGTCTACGCCTGTGGTGTCGTCCTGTACGAGATGCTCACCGGCGCCAAGCCCCACACCGGCGCCACCCCCGCGCAGGTGCTCTACCTGCACCTCCACGAGGACGTCCCGCCGCCCTCGGCCTCCGTCCCCGGGCTCCCCGTCGGGCTCGACGAGCTCGTCGCACAGGCCGCCGCCCGCAATCCGGAGCTGCGGCCCTACGACGCGGTCTCCCTGCTGGGGCTGGCCCGCGAGACCCGGGCCCGGCTCAGCGACGGCGAACTGGACGCCCTGCCGCCGCAGGCCCGCGCCGAGGGCCGGTCGGCCGCCGAGGACCGCACCGGCGTGATCGCCCGTCCCGTGGACGCGCCGCGGCCCGCGGACCGCACCTCGCGGCTGGAGAGCCCGGCGCTCCCGCTCGCGCCGCACCGGCCCGTACGGAACCGGCGCCGCGGCCCGCGCCGCCGGACGCTCCTCGTCATCGCCGGGGTGCTGCTCGCGCTCGGCCTCGGCACGGGCGTCTGGTACATCAACGCGGGGCAGTTCACCCAGGTCCCCAACGTCCTCGGCAAGAGCGAGCAGCAGGCCAAGGCGCAGCTGTCGGCGGCCGGACTCGGCGTGAAGCGCGTCGACCGGAAGTTCAGCGACGCCTTCGACCGCGGGACGGTCATGAACTCCGACCCCGCGGGCGGCCGGCGCATCCGCGGCAACGGCGCGGTGACGCTGACCGTCTCCCGCGGCCCGGAGGTCGTCTCGGTGCCCAACCTGAAGGGCCGGACGCTGGAGCAGGCCAAGGCCGAGCTGACCCGGGCCGGTCTGGCCCCCGGTGTCGTCGCCCAGGCCTTCAGCCAGGACGTCGCGCGGGGATCGGTCATCTCCTCGGACCCGGCGGGCGGCGAGCGGCGGGCCCCCGACACGGCGGTCGCGCTGGTGGTCAGCAAGGGCCGCCCGGTGGAGGTACCGAGCGTGGCCGGGCTGCCCCTCGAACAGGCGCGGACCGCCTTGGAGGGCGCCGGGCTGCGGTCGGCCGCGGCCGACGAGCAGGTCAACTCCCCCCTGCCGGCCGGTACGGTCGCCAACCAGTCGGTCGGCGCCGGCGCCCAGGCCGCAGCCGGGGACGTCGTCACCCTGACCGTCTCCAAGGGCCCCCGCCAGCTCCCGGTGCCGGACGTGACCGGCCAGAACGCGGACGCGGCCCGCCGGACCCTGGAGGGCGCGGGCTTCAAGGTGCGGGTGGAGCGGCCCCTCTTCTCCTTCAGCAACACGGTGGCGCTCCAGTCGGTGCCCGCCGGCCAGAACGCCCCCGAGGGCAGCACCATCACCATCCGGACCAAGGGGCTGTAGGGGTACGTGGAGCACGTGACGCACGAGGACGGGGCGGACCGCGCCGCCCTGCGCAACCCGGTGGGCGGGCACGTCCCGGTCGCCGGCGGCCTCGCCAAGGTGGGGCTGGCCTACGCGCGCGAGATGGGCGCCGAGGCGGTGCAGGTCTTCGTCGCCAACCCGCGCGGCTGGGCCACCCCGACCGGCAGCCCGGTGCAGGACGAGCGGTTCCGCGCCGCGTGCGCGGCCGGGTCGATCCCGGCGTACGTGCACGCCCCGTACCTGATCAACTTCGGGTCGCACAACGCGGCGACCGTGGAGAAGTCGGTGGAGTCCCTGCGCCACTCGCTGCGGCGCGGCCGGGAGATCGGCGCGCTCGGGGTCGTGGTGCACACCGGATCGGCCACCGGGGGCCGCCCGCGCGAGGCGGCGTACGCGCAGATCAGGGAGCACATGCTGCCGCTGCTCGACGAGCTGACGCACGAGGACGACCCGTTCCTGCTGCTGGAGTCCACGGCCGGGCAGGGCTCCTCGCTGTGCTCGACGGCCGAGGAGTTCGGGCCGTACTTCGAGGCGCTGGACCGGCACCCGATGCTGGGGATCTGTCTGGACACCTGCCACCTCTTCGCCGCCGGGCACGATCTGGCGGAGCCCGGCGGGACGAAGCTGACGCTGGACCTACTGGTGGACACGGTGGGTGAGGGCCGGCTGAAGCTGGTGCACGCGAACGACTCGGAGGCGGCCGTGGGCGCGCACCGGGACCGGCACGCCAACATCGGCCGCGGCCACATCGGCCGGGAGGCCTTCGCGGAGCTGTTCACGCACCCGGCGATGGCGGGCGTACCGCTGATCACCGAGACGCCGGGCGGCCCGGAGGGGCACGCGGCGGACGTGGCACTGCTGAAGGAGCTCCGCGGGTCGGGTTGACCAGCGGGGCGGGAATACCCCAGAGGGGTATACCGTTCCCTTCGTCGGCAGAACCGCGAGCGGACATTCCCCAGGGAGTCGTCATGGAGCAGTCGCACGCGCACCACGGACACGACGACGGGCACGGGCACGGCACCGGAGGACCGGTCAGCTGGGCGGAGGCCGCCCGGGCCACCCTCCACTGCCTCACCGGCTGCGCCATCGGCGAAGTCCTCGGCATGGTCATCGGCACCGCGCTCGGATGGGGGAACGTCCAGACGATGGCCCTCGCGATCGTCCTCGCGTTCTTCTTCGGCTACGCGCTCACCCTGCGCTGGGTCCTCGCGGCCGGCGTGGGCCTGCGTGCGGCCGTCCGGGTGGCGCTGGCCGCGGACACCCTGTCGATCGCCGTCATGGAGCTGATCGACAACGGCGTGATCGCGCTGTGGCCCGGCGCGATGGACTCCCACCTCACGGAGCCCGTGTTCTGGACCGTCCTGGCGATCGCCCTGGCCGCCGCGTTCGTGATCACGACCCCGGTCAACAAGTGGATGATCGGCCGCGGCAAGGGCCACGCGGTCGTCCACCGCTACCACCGCTGAGGGCGGACCCCGCTACAGCTCGGGACCGTCCCCCGGCTCCTCCTGGTACGAGTAGCGCTGCTCGCGCCAGGGGTCGCCGATGTTGTGGTAGCCCCGCTCCTCCCAGAAGCCCCGCCGGTCCGCGGTCATGTACTCGATGCCGCGGACCCACTTGGGACCCTTCCAGGCGTACAGGTGCGGAACCACCAGCCGCAGCGGGAACCCGTGCTCGGCGGTGAGGAGTTCACCCCCCTGATGGGTGGCGAAGACGGTCCGGTCGGAGGCGAAGTCGGCCAGCCGCATGTTGGAGCTGAAGCCGTACTCGGCCCACACCATCACGTGGGTGACCTGCGGCGCCGGGGGCGCCAGAGCGAGGATCGTACGGGTCAGCACCCCGCCCCATTCGGCGCCCAGCATGCTGAACTTCGTGACGCAGTGCAGGTCCGCCACGACCGAGTCGAACGGCAGGGCCGCGAACTCCTCGTGGTTCCAGCAGTGCTTGTCGCCGCCGGCCGTCGCGCCGAAGACGCGGAACTCCCAGCGGTCCGGCTTGAACTTGGGTACGGGACCGTAGTGGGTGACCGGCCAGCCCCGCTGCAACCGCTGCCCCGGTGGAAGCTCCGACTGCTCTGCTCCCGGAGATTCCCGGCTTTCCGGCTGACCCATGTCTCCATGGTGACAGATTGGGCAGGGTGGTCATGACCAGGTCTGGCCCGATTCGGGCAAGTCCCGGCAACTCCCACTAAGGAGGCACTTACTGGACTGCCTCCGGCAGCGGTGCAAGGATGCGCGCACCTGCCCCGTCACATAGTTGACACTGCCTGGAAGGAGCCTCTGCGATGCAGGGCGACCCCGAGGTCCTTGAGTTTCTGAACGAGCAGCTGACCGGTGAGCTGACGGCCATCAACCAGTACTGGCTGCACTACCGCATCCAGGAAAACAAGGGCTGGACCAAGCTCGCCAAGTACACGCGTGAAGAATCCATCGACGAGATGAAGCACGCGGACAAGATCACCGAGCGCATCCTGATGCTCGACGGTCTGCCGAACTACCAGCGCCTCTTCCACGTGCGCGTCGGGCAGACGGTCACGGAGATGTTCCAGGCGGACCGCCAGGTCGAGGTGGAGGCGATCGACCGCCTCAAGCGCGGCATCGAGGTCATGCGCGGGAAGGGCGACATCACGTCCGCCCGCCTCTTCGAGGACATCCTGGAGGACGAGGAGCACCACATCGACTACCTCGACACCCAACTGGAGCTCATCGAGTCCCTCGGCGAGCCGCTGTACATCGCGCAGCTCATCGAGCAGCCCAGCTGACCTGCGGGCTTACGAAAGCTAGGCGGCTTCCACGAGGGTCGGCGCGCGCGCCGGCTCCACGTCGGCGGCGAGCACGGCCGCCGCGCTGCCCTTCTCCAGCAGGTCCCGGCGCGGGCACGCACCGCGTCCGAGCATGCCCTGGATGGTGCGCACGCAGGAGCCGCAGTCGGTGCCGGCCTTGGTGGCCGAGGCTATCTGGCGCGGGGTGCAGGCCCCGGCCGCCGCGTGGTCCTTGACCTGCTTGTCGGTGATCCCGAAGCAAGAGCAGACGTACACGCGGTTCACCTCTCTGGACGGAATGGTTCGGCGGCCACCCCTGTTCGGTGAGGCTTACCTAACCGTACCCAAAGTTAGGCAACCCTAAAAGCCCCCGGCACGACGATGGGGCGCGGATCACATCGATCCGCGCCCCTTTGCCGTGGGAAACCACGTACTGATCGGGTGGGCCTACTGGTCCCGGTACATCTCGGCGACCAGGAACGCCAGGTCCAGGGACTGGCTGCGGTTGAGCCGCGGGTCGCAGGCCGTCTCGTAACGCTGGTGCAGGTCGTCGACGAAGATCTCGTCGCCGCCGCCCACGCACTCGGTGACGTCGTCACCGGTGAGCTCGACGTGGATGCCGCCCGGGTGGGTGCCCAGGGCCTTGTGGACCTCGAAGAAGCCCTTGACCTCGTCGAGCACGTCGTCGAAGCGGCGCGTCTTGTGACCCGAGGCCGCCTCGAACGTGTTGCCGTGCATCGGGTCGGTGACCCAGGCGACGGTCGCGCCGGAGGCGGTGACCTTCTCGACCAGCGCGGGGAGCTTGTCGCGGACCTTGTCGGCGCCCATGCGGACGACGAACGTCAGCCGGCCCGGCTCGCGGTCCGGGTCCAGGCGGTCCACGTACGTCAGCGCCTCGTCGACCGTCGTGGTGGGGCCGAGCTTGATGCCGATCGGGTTGGCGATCTGCGAGCAGAACTCGATGTGCGCGTGGTCCAGCTGGCGGGTGCGCTCACCGATCCAGACCATGTGGCCCGAGGTGTCGTACAGCCGGCCCGTCCGCGAGTCGGTGCGGGTCAGCGCGCCCTCGTAGGCGAGCAGCAGCGCCTCGTGCGAGGCGTAGAACTCGACGGCCTTGAACTCCGCCGGGTCGGTGCCGCAGGCCTTCATGAAGTTCAGCGCGTTGTCGATCTCCCGCGCGAGCTGCTCGTAGCGCTGTCCGGACGGGGAGGACCGCACGAAGTCCTGGTTCCAGGCGTGCACCTGGCGCAGGTCGGCGTAGCCGCCGGTGGTGAAGGCGCGCACCAGGTTCAGCGTCGAGGCCGACGCGTGGTACATGCGCTTCAGCCGCTCGGGGTCCGGGATCCGGGCCTCTTCGGTGAAGGCGAAGCCGTTGACGGAGTCGCCGCGGTAGGTCGGCAGCGTGATGCCGTCGCGGGTCTCGGTGTCCTTGGAGCGCGGCTTGGAGTACTGGCCCGCGATGCGGCCGACCTTGACGACGGGCACGGAGGCCGCGTACGTCAGGACGGCGCTCATCTGGAGCAGCGTCTTCAGCTTGGCGCGGATGTGGTCGGCGGACACGGCGTCGAAGGCCTCTGCGCAGTCGCCGCCCTGCAGCAGGAACGCCTCGCCCTTGGCGACGGCTCCCAGACGGGCGCGCAGCTGGTCGCACTCACCCGCGAAGACGAGGGGAGGATACGACTCGAGGTCCGCGACGACAGCGCGCAGGGCCTCGGCATCGGGGTACGAAGGCTGCTGCGCCGCGGGAAGGTCTCGCCAGGTCGCCTTGGCGGCGGGGGCTTGGGGTTCAGCGTTCACGGTCACCCCGTACACATTACGGCGTCCTACGGCGCGCCCTGCCCGAAGACCACAACGTGAGACGGATGTCCGGACATGGCGGGGAGCGGACTCTCCGCCTCCGCAGCGGGGCGGGCCGGGGTCCTCGCATGTACGCACCCGCGCACCGGAACGGGTGTCGAGGTGCTCCTCGGTCCGGGGGTACCGACCGGTCTCCCGCGGCGGCGGGACACCGGTCAGTACGGGGCGACGAGGGTGTTCTCCGAGCGGCGGCCCGCCAGGTGGTCGGCCACGTTGGCGACGGTGGTGTCGATGATCTGCCCCACCGCGTCGCTCGTGTAGTACGCCTGGTGCGAGGTCACCAGCACGTGCGGGAACGTGACGAGCCGGGCGAGCGTGTCGTCCTCCACCGCCTCCAGGGACTTGTCCAGGAAGAAGACCCCCGCCTCGGCCTCGTACACGTCCAGTCCCACGCCCGCGAAGCGGCCCGCCCGCAACTCCGTGACCAGCGCGTCCGTGTCGATCAGCCCGCCCCGGCTGGTGTTCACCAGGATCGCGTCGTCGCGCATCAGCCGCAGCGCGTCCGCGTCGACGATGTGGCGGGTCGAGTCGAGCAGCGGCACGTGCAGGCTGACCAGGTCGGAGGAGGCGAGCAGCTCCTCCTTGCCGACGTACTTCATGCCGAGCTCGACGCACGCCGGGTTGCGCGCCACGTCCCAGCCGAGCAGGTTCATCCCGAAGCCGTGCGCGATCCGGGTGAACGCCTCCCCGATCTTTCCGGTGCCGAGGACGCCCGCCGTGCGGCCGCGCAGGTCCCGTCCCATCAGCCCGTTCAGCCGGAAGTCGAAGTCCCGGGTCCGGATGGAGGCCCGGACGATCCGGCGGTTCACGGCCATCGCCAGTGTCCAGGCGAATTCGGCCACCGCGTACGGGGAGTAGTACGAGACCCGGCTGACCGTCATGCCCAGCTGCCGGGCCACGTCCAGGTCGATGTTGTTGAAGCCGGTGGACCGCTGGGCGATCTGCTTCGTGCCGCCCGCCGCCAGGGTCCGCAGCACCCGGCCGTTCAGGTCGGCGTTCACGCTGGAGGAGACGACCTCGTACCCCGCCGCGATGGGCGCGGTGTCCTCGCTGAGGAAGACGTCGAGGCAGCGGATCTCGTGCTGCCCCGCGAAGGCGCGCTCCAGGAGCGGCCTCTCGTCGGCGGTCACACCGAATGCCAGGATCTCCACGTTTGCTCCCGTACGTCGAACCATGGACCGTTCGTCACCTTATGACCCGTGATCTTCGGGCGCCGCCCCGCGTCAGCCGAAGAAGACCCCGGCCTCCCGGTACAGCGCGGGGTCCACCGTCTTCAGCTTCGCCGCGGCCTCGGCCATCGGGACCCGGACGATGTCGGTGCCCCGGAGCGCGACCATCTTGCCGAAGTCCCCGTCGCGCACCGCGTCGATCGCGTGCAGCCCGAAGCGGGTCGCGAGCCACCGGTCGAACGCGCTGGGGGTACCGCCGCGCTGGACGTGCCCGAGCACCGTCGTACGGGCCTCCTTGCCGGTGCGGGCCTCGATCTCCTTGGCCAGCCACTCGCCGACCCCCGACAGCCGGACGTGGCCGAAGGAGTCCTTGGTGGCGTCCTTGAGGACCATGTCGCCGTCCTTGGGCATGGCGCCCTCCGCGACCACGACGATCGGCGCGTGGCTCGCCTCGAACCGGGAGGTGACCCAGGCGCAGACCTGATCGACGTCGAAGCGCTGCTCGGGGATGAGGATGACGTTGGCGCCGCCCGCGAGCCCCGAGTGCAGGGCGATCCAGCCCGCGTGCCGGCCCATGACCTCGCAGACCAGGACCCGCATGTGCGACTCGGCAGTAGTGTGCAGCCGGTCGATGGCCTCGGTCGCGATGCCGACGGCGGTGTCGAAGCCGAAGGTGTAGTCGGTGCCGGAGAGGTCGTTGTCGATGGTCTTCGGGACGCCGACGCAGGGGATGCCGTACTCGTCGTTCAGCCGGGCCGCGACTCCGAGGGTGTCCTCGCCGCCGATGGCGATGAGCGCGTCCACCTCGTACTTGGCGAGGTTGTCCTTGATGGCCCGTACGCCGTTCTCCCGTTCGAACGGGTTGGTGCGCGAGGAGCCCAGGATGGTGCCGCCGCGGGGCAGGATCCCGCGGACGGCCGGGACGTCGAGCGGTACCGCGGTTCCGTCGGCGGCTCCGCGCCAGCCGTTGCGGAAGCCGATGAACCGGTACCCGTACTCCTGGTCGCCCTTGCGGACGACGGCCCGGATCACCGCGTTGAGCCCGGGGCAGTCGCCGCCGCCGGTCAGCACTCCGACCTTCATGGGTTCTCCCTTCGCCATGGCGGTCACGCTAGTGGTGACACAGGTCACAGCAAGGGTCCTGAAGGGGTCGGTTCGCGTGGAACACGGGGTCGTCGCGGCGCCCGTTCACCCGCACGGGGACGCCGGTACGCCGTACGCCACCCCGGGCGGTGCTCCGTTCGAGGCGGTCAGGCGTCGTCGAGGCCGCGCTCGATGGCGTACCGGACGAGCTCCACCCGGTTGTGCAGCTGGAGCTTGCCCAGGGTGTTCTGGACGTGGTTCTGGACCGTGCGGTGCGAGATGACGAGCCGCTCCGCAATCTGCTTGTACGAGAGCCCCTTGGCCACCAGCCGCAGCACCTCGGTCTCCCGGTCGGTCAGCTGGGGCGCCTTCGGCTCGTCGGAGGCGGCCGGTGCCGGGTCGGTGGCCAGGCGCCGGTACTCGCCGAGCACCAGACCGGCCAGGCCGGGCGTGAAGACCGGGTCGCCGGCGGCCGTGCGGCGGACCGCGTCGATGAGCTCCTGGGCGCCGGCGGACTTCAGCAGGTAGCCGGTCGCACCGGACTTCACCGCCTCCAGCACGTCCGCGTGCTCGCCGCTGGCCGACAGGACCAGGACCCGCAGCGCCGGGTTGGCGCCGACCAGCTCCTTGCAGACCTGCACTCCGGGCATGCCGGGCAGGTTGAGGTCGAGGACCAGCACGTCGGGCGTGGTGGCGCGGGCCCGGCGGACCGCCTCGGGTCCGTCGCCGGCCGTCGCCACCACGTCGAACCCGGCGGCGGCGAGGTCGCGGGCGACCGCGTCCCGCCACATCGGGTGGTCGTCGACGACCATGACCCGGATCCCGTGCAGTGCGTTCGGTTCGTTCACGTCGGTGCGCTCGCTCATCTCTCGTCCGTTCTCCCCCTGGGTACTTTCAGTTCCACTTCGGTGCCCTGCCCGGGGACGGACACCAGCTCGGCGCTGCCACCGAGGTCGCGCAGCCGGCCGCGGATGGACAGGGCCACCCCCATCCGCCCCTCGCCCTCGGCCTGGTCGAGCCGGCCGGCGGGGATGCCCGGGCCGTCGTCCCGTACGGTCACCACCACCTCGTCGCCCCAGTCCTCGACCAGGATCCAGGCGCGGGCCCCGTCCCCCGCGTGCCTGCGCACGTTGTCGAGGGCGGCGCCGACCGCCGCGGCCAGCTCCTTCGCCGCGGGCACCGGCAGCGGCACCGGGGTGCCCGGCTCGGCGAAGCTCACCCGCGAACCGGCGTGCGGGGCGAGGAGCGTCCGCAGGTCCAGCTCGCCGCCGTCGCCCGGCTCCTCCACCTCGTACGTGTCCACCAGCGCACCGAGCGCTCCGTCGCGGGAGACCCGCGAGGGGTGCACCAGCCCGCTGGAGACCAGGGTGCGCAGGGCGACCTCCTGCTCCCCCGCCATGCGGCCGAGGTCGGCGGCCTCGCCGCCCAGTTCGGCGCCTCGCCGCTGGACCATGGCGAGGACCTGGAGGACGCCGTCGTGGATGTCGCGGGCGAGGCGCTCCCGTTCCCGGGTCGCGGCCTCGATCTCCAGGGCGCGGGCGAGGGTGGCCTCGCTGGCCCGGGCGACCTCGACGACGTAGCCGATGGCGATGGAGGCGACCCACACGAGCAGGACGTTGTGCAGGGTGTCGCGGGTGGGCTCGCCGCCGTGGATGACGATGTTGGCCGCGGCCACGAAGGTGGAGGCGAACCCGGCCCACCGCCAGCCGCCCTTGATGGCGAAGGCCAGGACGGAACCGGCCGTCCAGATGGAGGGCAGGGTCGGGCCGCCGTCCGCGATCCGCTCGTGGCTGTCGGCGAGCGGGGTGAGCAGGATCCCGGCGAGGGCGACGGTGAGGTCGGCGCCGAGGAAGCGCTTGGTGCAGCTGGCGGCGTTCGCCACCCGCGGGGAGGCGGCCAGCGTCCACACGGCGAGGACGCAGAGGTAGCCGACGGCGACCGCGGGACGGGCGAACTGCCGGTACGAGGCGGCGAACAGCAGTACCGCGTAGATCATGGTGAGCAGCCGGTAGGCCGTCAGGGCCCGCCACAGCGGCTGCTCGACCGACATGCGCACGACGCGTTCGCGCTTCGCCATCTCCCCACCCCCCCGCGGGCGGTTCGCCCGCCGCTACTCGGTCTTGCCTTCGGGCTGCGCGCCCTTCTCGACCTTCTCGGCCTTGGCGGCCTTCTCCGCGTCGGCGATCTGACGCTTGGCCGCCGTCGCGTAGATGTCGACGTACTCCTGGCCGGAGAGCTTCATGATCTCGTACATGACCTCGTCGGTCACCGAGCGGAGGATGAAGCGGTCCCCGTCCATGCCGTGGTAGCGGCTGAAGTCCAGCGGCTTGCCGATCCGGATCCCCGGGCGCATCAGCTTGGGGACCACCTTGCCGGGCGGCTGGATCTTCTCGGTGTCGATCATCGCCACCGGGATCACGGGCGCTCCGGTGGCCAGGGCCACGCGGGCCAGGCCGCCGGGCTTTCCGCGGTAGAGGCGGCCGTCGGGTGAACGCGTCCCCTCCGGGTAGATACCGAACAGCTCCCCGCGTTCGATGACGTCGACGCCGCTCTTGATCGCGGCCTCGCCGGCCCCGCGCGCGCCGGAGCGGTCCACCGGGAGCTGGCCGACGCCCTTGAAGAAGGCGGCCGTCAGCCTGCCCTTGACGCCCGGGGAGGTGAAGTACTCCGCCTTCGCGATGAAGGTGACCTTCCGGTCCAGCACGGCCGGGAGGAAGAAGGAGTCGGAGAAGGACAGGTGGTTGCTCGCGAGGATCGCCGGCCCCTCCGCGGGAATGTTCTCGAGGCCCTCCACCCACGGCCTGAAGGCGAGCTTCAGGGAACCGCCGATGGAGAACTTCATTGCGCCGTAGATCAACTCGAAAGCCTTCCTGTGTCTGTCGAACAGACCTTATCCCTTGGCTCCGCCGGGAGCGGCCCGACGACCCTGGTCGGTACCACCCCGGTCGCGTACGGTGAAGTCACACAGAGCAACGCCCCCACCCGACGTACATCATGATCAAGGAGACCCTGGTGCCCGTCCTCCCTGGAGCCGAGCCGTTCCGCCACGAGGGCGGAGAGGTCGGCGTCCTCCTCTGCCACGGCTTCACCGGCTCCCCCCAGTCGCTGCGCCCCTGGGCCGAGTACCTCGCCGGGCGGGGCCTCACGGTGTCGCTGCCGTTGCTGCCCGGGCACGGAACGCGCTGGCAGGACATGCAGCTCACCGGCTGGCAGGACTGGTACGCCGAGGTGGACCGCGCACTGCGGGAGCTGCTGGACCGGTGCACGCAGGTGTTCGTCTTCGGGCTGTCGATGGGCGGCGCGCTGAGCCTGCGGCTGGCGGCCAAGCACGGGGACGCGATCAGCGGCCTGGTCCTGGTCAACCCGGCCAACAAGGTCCACGACCCGCTCGCCGTCGCCCTGCCGGTGGCCAGGCACTTCATCCGGTCGACGCCGGGCATCGTCAGCGACATCGCGAAGCCCGGCTCGGAGGAGGTCGGGTATGACCGCATCCCGACGCACGCCGCGCACTCGCTGCGCCGGTTCCTGCAGCTGGTCGACGCGGAACTGCCGCAGGTGACGCAGCCGCTGCTGCTGCTGCACAGCCCTCAGGACCACGTCGTACCGCCGGCCGACTCGGCTCGCGTCCTGGCGCGGGTCTCGTCGACGGACGTCACCGAGACCCTGCTGGAACAGAGTTACCACGTCGCGACGTTGGACCATGACGCGGAGCGGATCTTCGCGGACAGTTTTGCGTTCGTCGGCCGGCTGGCGGAGAGCGTGGGCAGGGAGGGGGCGGAGGCGGGTGGCTGAGCACGAGGAGCAGTCGGGCGGGGTTCCGCCGCTGGACGAGGAGGCGGCGTGGGCCGCGATCGTCGCCGGGTACGGGCAGGAGCCGCCGGACCCGCCGGGGGCCCGGCCGTTCAAGCCGATCGAGAACCTGCTGCTGCCGGAGGAGGACGTGAAGCCGCTGCCCTCCGAGGCGGGCCCGAAGACGGGGTCCACGACCGGCTCCGCGGCGGACGCGGAGCCGGAACCCGTGCCTGAGCCGGCGGCGGACACGAAGCGGAAGCCGGAGCCGCCGGCGGAGCCGGGTTCCGGCCCGGCCGCGGAGCCCCCGGCGGCGGCGGCGCTGGGCAGCTCGGTGGTCTTCGCGCCGGGCGTGGGCGGGGCGGGCCCCCGGGACCACTCGCTCGCCGAGCCCGGGGACGACGACCTGACGGCGGCCGAAGAGGGCCACTTCGTGCCCCCTGAGCCGGAGTTGCCGCCGGCGGACACGACGTCGAAGTTCGCGTGGCTCGCGGTGGTCGGCGGCCCCGTGCTGCTGCTCTTGGCGGTGCTGCTGCAGTGGCAGATGACCTGGTGGCTCACGACGCTGGGCATCGGCGGCTTCCTGGGCGGCTTCGCGACGCTGGTGGGGCGCATGGCGCACGACGACGACGAGGACGACGACCCGGGCCGCGGCGCGGTCGTCTAGGGCGGGGCGCCGGCCGGGGGTGGAGCCCCACCCCCGGCCGGCACACAACCCCAGCCCCGGACCCCACGATCCCGCAGGGGCACGATCCCAACCCCGGGCCTCACGGTTTCACCCCCGCAGGGGCACGATCTCAGCCTCCGGGCCTCACGATTCAGTCCCGCAGGCGCACGATCCCAGCCCCGGGCCTCACGGTTCCACCCCCGCCGGGGCACGATTTCGGCCTTGCCGGCGTATGGGGCGCGGAGCCTCGGCGGCGGCCCCGCGACATCGAAGCCGCAGCGCCCCAGCCCGTCCGCCCCCGCGGGCCCCGCCGGGGCACGATTCCAGCCTCGCCGGCGTTTGAGGCGCGGGGTCCGGGGCGGAGCCCCGGCGGCGGCCCCCCGAACCAGGCGCCCGAACCGGCCTGCCCGGCCGGCCCCCGGCTACGGCTGCGGCGCCGGCGCCGGCAGCCGCAGCACCGCCAGCACCGGCAGGTGATCGGTCGCGGCCGCCAGATCTGCGGCCTCCACCCCCGCCAGCCCCGCAGGGACCCCGCAGGCCAGCACCTCCACGCCCCCCGTCACGAAGACCGCGTCGATGCGCCGCTCCGCGCCCCGCGCCGGGAAGGTGTGCTCCCCGCCCCACGGCGCGACCGTCCGGCAGTCCCGCAGGCCCGTGGCCAGGCGGCCGAAGGCCGGCCCGTCAGGGGTCTCGTTCACGTCGCCGGCCGCGATCCCGTACGGGACGTCCATCGCCGCGAGCCGGTCCATCAGCAGTCCCGCCTGGTCCACCCGCTCGGCCCGGTCCAGCGACAGGTGCGCGGAGACCAGCCCGACCCGCGCCGCCCCGAAGCGGACGACGGCCGTGGCGAAGCCCCGGCGGTGCAGGCCGGGGGTCAGCGGCAGCAGTACGTCCTCCGTACGCTCCACGAAGGCCCGCAGCGAGCAGAGCAGCAGCGGTCCGGCCGCCGTCGCTCCGCCGCCCAGCACCACCAGGTCGCACTTGGCGGCCAGCCGGGCCGCGTGCTTGCGCCACCGGAAGAACCGGGGCGCCTCCTGGACGAACACCAGGTCCGGCGCGCACGCCCGGATGACCCGGGCCAGCGCGTCCTCGTCGTCCCGCAGCGAGCGGATGTTGTAGCCGAGTACCCGGATCACGGCAGAACCGTCGGGCTCCGTAAGAGACGTGGGCAGCGCGGGCAGCGCGGGCAGCAGGTCCATGCCCGCAAGATACGCAGCTGCCCGCCGCTCCCCCAGGGGGCGCGGCGGGCGGTCACGTCACAAGGAGGGCTCAGCCCTGGCGCGCGAGGTCGGCGGCGCCGACGAGGCCGGCCTTCCCGCCCAGTTGGGCGGCGAGCACCTGCGCGTGCGGACGCCACGCGCCGCCGATCAGCCAGCGCTTGAACGACTTGCGGATCGGGTCGAGGACGAGGTCGCCCTCGTCCGAGACGCCGCCGCCGACGATGAAGGCCGACGGGTCGAACAGCGAGGCCAGGTCGGCCAGGCCCGCGCCGGCCCAACGGGCCAGTTCGCGGAAGGAGTCGACGGCCACCAGGTCGCCCTGCCGGGCGGCCTGGCTGATGTGCTTGCCCTCGATGCCCTCGGGGGTCCCGTCACCGAGCGAGAGCAGGAACTTCGCGTTCTCGGGGGTGGCGTTGGCGCGCTGCTTGGCGTACCGCACGAGCGCGCGCCCGGACGCGTACTGCTCCCAGCAGCCCTGACTGCCGCAGCCGCACAGCAGGCCGTCGGGGACGACCCGGATGTGCCCGAACTCGGCGGCGACGCCGAAGCGGCCGCGGCGCAGCTTGTTGCCGATGATGATGCCGCCGCCCAGGCCGGTGCCCAGGGTGATGCAGATGACGTCCTCGTGGCCCTGGCCGGCGCCGAACCGGTACTCGCCCCAGGCCGCGCAGTTCGCGTCGTTCTCGACGACGACGGGCAGGCCGATGCGCTGCTCGACCTTGTCCTTGAGCGGCTCGTGCCGCCAGTTGATGTTCGGTGCGAAGAGCACCGTCGCGCGCTTGTCGTCCACGTATCCCGCGGCGCCGATGCCGACGGCGTCGATGGTGTGACTGCTGCTGACCTCGGAGACGGCGGCACAGATCGCGTCCGTCACCCCGTCCGCGGTCGGCGGGGTGGGCACCTTGTACGTCTCAAGGATGGTGCCCTCTTCGTCGACCACGCCCGCCGCGATCTTCGTGCCGCCGATGTCGACGCCGATGGTGAGTCCCATTAGTCCCTCGGTTTCCGGTCAAACCCCGCCACGGGCAACCGTACCCGAGGGTGGCGGAGGTTCAGTCGAGATCGATCCGCTCGGCCGGGCCCGCGTCGGGGCCGTCGTCGCGGGGGTCGGACTCCCGGCGCGGCGCCGGGGGCTCGTTCCGCGTCCAGCGGGCCTCGTGGCCCCCGACCGCGGAACGGTAGGCGGCGAGCAGCTCGGAGCCGGCGGCCGCGAGGTGGTCGAAGACCTCGGGGTTGCGCTCGATGACGGGCTGGGCGGCGGTCTTGGCCTGGTTGACGAACTGGCGCACGGCGCCCTGCGCGGCGACGCCGAGGAGCGGGTTGTTCAGCCCGGACACCTTGTCGGCGACGGCGTCGAAGAGTTTGAACAGCTCTTCGGCGGCGGTCCCGGTGGTCCCCGCGCGGGTGCCGTCCTGCCCGCGCAGGCGCTCCTTCTCCGCGGCGAGGTCCTCGGCGCAGGCCTTGGCCCAGGCGTCGTCGTCGGTGGGGCGGTCGGTGGCCTCGCTCATGGCGGACTCTCCTGCTGCGACTGCGGGGCGGCGGTACTGGTCACCTTCGACGTTACCCGAACGGCGGTACGGGTTTCAGGACGTACGCGGCCACTGGCCCGGATCCGGGGTGAACCGGATGCGGAGCACGTCCTCGGCCAGGGCGGCGCCGGAGACGGTGCAGCGGCGCAGCGCGGACGGCAGCGGAACGATCCTGCGGTACGGGCCCACGGTGAGCAGCAGCTCGTCGCCGCGGCGGATCAGGTCGAGGTCGTCCTTGCGGGCGTGGGGCAGCCGTACGGCCCAGACGAGTACGCCGTCCTCGGCGAGCCGGTCCTCCACGGGCCAGGCCCGGTGCTCCCGGCCCGGCCGCCCCGGGGCGAGGCCTCCGCCGCCGGCCCGGGCGCTGAGCTCCGCCAGGTCGTCCGGGCCCTGCGGGTCGCGGCCCAGGTGGGGCAGCTCCCGGAGCGGGACGGCCGGGTCCCGCTCGCGCAGGAACGCCTGCTGCTGGGCGGCGACGGACGCCGCCCACGGGTCGGCGGAGTCCGCCGGGGCGAGCCGGTTGGCGACGAGGTCGTCGGTGCCCAGCTGGTGCAGGGCGAGGCCGAGGGCTCCGGTGCGCAGGGCGGCGCCGGCGGCCGGACCCGGCTCGGCGACCAGCCGGACGGAGGTGGTGCCGGCCTCGACGACGGCCTGGACGGCGGCCAGCTCCTCGTCCCAGCGGGCGGCGGCCTCGTAGAGCCACTGGGCGGGCATGGGGACGCCGGCCAGCTGGGCCAGTACGGGGCGCAGGGCGCGGGCCGCCTGCCGCTCGGCGGGGAGCAGCCGGGCGAGGTAGCGGCGCAGCTGGGCGGGGAGGGCGAGGGTGGCGACCGTCTGGTGCAGCGGCGGCATGTCGACGACGACGAGGTCGGTGCCGGGAGCGGCGGCGGCCCGGCGCAGGGCGCGGAGCAGGGCGAACTGTTCGGCGCCGGGCAGTTCGGTGAGCTCCTCGGCCCCGAGGGGGCGGGCACCGACCATGCCGAGCAGGGCGGAGCCGCGGTCCTGGAGGGCGACGAGTTCGTCGCGGAACTCCTCGCCGGAGTCCACCCGGGCCACGCGGAACCCGGCGGCCACGGGGACCGCCCGCAGTCCGGGCACGACCTCGGCGGACGGTCCGGCCGGTGCGCCGACCAGGGCGGCCACCGGGTCGCCGGGGTCCCCGGACAGCAGCAGCACCCGCTGCCCCTGCCGGGCGGCGGCGAGGGCGGTGGCCGCGGCCACGGTGGTACGCCCGGCCCCGCCGGGGCCGGTGATCAGCAGGGTGCGCATGGTGCGGCTACTCCGGTTCGGTGGTCATCGGCGGCGCCGCGGCTTCCCGGGGCTCCGCCCCGTACCCCGCGCCTCAAACGCCGGCGAGGTGTCATTCCCCCACCGCCGGCCACATCCAGCCCCGCCGGCGGCCGAGGCGCGGGGCCCGGGGCACGGAATCCGCGGCGAAGCCCGAGAGCCTGCGCCGGCCACATCCAGCCCCGCCGGCGGCCGAGGCGCGGGGCCTGGGACACGGAATCCGCGGCGAAGCCCGAGAGCCTGCGCCGGCCACATCGAGCCCCGCCGGCGTTTGAGGCGCGGGGTCTGGGGCGGAGCCCCAGGGCGCGGTACCCCCGCCGCGCAGGGCGCAGGGCCCGGGGCGGAGCCCCGGCTGCGCGGAGCCCCGGGCCCGGGGGCGGTACCCCCCGGCGGACGCGTCCCCGCAGGGGGTCAGGTGGACTCGACCCGCTTCTTCAGCCCCGCCAGCGCGCGGTCGATGATGACCTTCTCGGCCTTCCGCTTGATCATGCCCAGCATCGGGATCTTGACGTCCACGGTCAGCTGGTAAGTGACCTCGGTGCGCGTGCCGCCGTCCACCGGGGCCAGCCGGTAGGAGCCGTCGAGCTGGCGCAGCATCTGCGACTTGTCGAGGGTCCAGCTGACTTCGTCCGCGCCCTTCCAGGTGTAGGCGAGGGTGTGGTCGTCCTTGATCGCGCCGGCGTCCAGCAGCAGCCGGACCCTCTCGGCGCGGCCCTCGGCGTCGGTGGCCAGCACCTCGGCCTCCTTCACCTCGCCGGTCCACTCGGGGTAGCGGGCGAAGTCGGCGATCACGGCCATCACGGCGGCCGGCGAGGCCTCGATCGTGATGCTTGAGCTGGTGTGTTCCGCCATCGCGGTCGCTCCTCCGGGGAGTGTTCGAGGAAGTGTGCGGCCTCGGGCCGCCGCTCGAAGGCTACCGCGCGTGCGGGCGCCGCCACTCCAGCACCTCCCCTACCGGCCACCCGCCGCGGCGCACACCGTGCGGCCCCGCCACCCGCGCGCCCCGCTCACCACTCCAGGGCCCAGGGCCGCCCGGTCGCGGCGAAGTGGCCGACGTTCACGCACTCCGTGCCCCCGATCCGCATCCGCCGCGCCAGGGGCTGGTGCACGTGCCCGAAGAGCGCGTACCGGGGGCGGGTGCGGCGGATGGCGGCCAACAGGGCCTCGCTGCCGCGCTCGAAGCGCCGCGCGACGGTGTCGTAGCAGAGCTCCGGCACCTCGGGCGGGATGTGCGAGCACAGCACGTCCACCTCGCCCAGCGCCTCCACCTTGGCCGCGTACTCCTCGACGTCCACCTCGTACGGGGTCCGCAGCGGCGAGGGGAGCCCGCCGCCCACGAAGCCGAAGACGCGGCCGCCGATCTCGACCCGCTGCCCGTCCAGCACGGTGAGGCCGGGGCGGTCGGCGTACTCCGGCCACAGACCGGGGATGTCGACATTGCCGTAGGTGGCGTACGTGGGGGTGGGGAACGCGGCGAACATTGCTGCGTACTGGCGGCGCACCGCGTCCTCGATCAGTTGTTCGCGGTCCAGCCCGGCCCACAGCTCACGGCCGAACGCCCGGGCCTCCTCGAAGCGGCGTGCGGTGCGCAGCTCGACGATCCGGTCGGCGCTCTCGACGCCGAAGAGGTCGGGGAGGATGCCGCGCGAGTGGTCGGCGTAGTCGAGGAAGAGCACGAGGTCACCGAGGCAGATCAGCGCGTCGGCGCCGTCCCCCGCCCGGGCGAGGGCCTCGGTGTTGCCGTGGACGTCACTGACGACGTGGACTCGTGTACCGCTTTTCCTGCCACCCATGCCGCCACCCTAGGGGCGCCCGGGGGTGCGGGGCAGGGGAACCGGCGGAGGGGCCGGACCTGCGGTTACTTCCGAGTCCTCAGGGGGGTCGACTACTGTCGGCAGGGCACGTGCGCGTCATGTGACGCAGGGAACATCTGGCCGGTTCCCTCTATCCGGAACCCACTACCGGTGGGTAACGTCCGGTCGGTCCACACGGTGGCGATGGCGCCCAGAGGAGCAGCAGTCTTGCGCGAGTTCAGTCTTCCGGCCCTGTACGAGGTCCCGTCGGACGGGAACCTGACGGATCTCATCCGCCGCAACGCCGCTCAGCATCCCGACACCGCCGTCATGAGCCGCAAGGTCGACGGCCGGTGGCAGGACGTGACCGCGACCGAGTTCCTCGCCGAGGTCCGGGCGACGGCCAAGGGCCTGATGGCGGCCGGCATCCGCCCGGGCGACCGGGTCGCCCTGATCTCCCGCACCCGCTACGAGTGGGTGCTGATCGACTTCGCGATCTGGAGCGCGGGCGGCGTGACCGTCCCCGTGTACGAGACCAGCTCCGCCGAGCAGATCCAGTGGATCCTCGGCGACTCCGGCGCCGTCGCGGCGGTCGTCGAGAGCCCCGGGCACAGCGACGCCGTGGCCTCCCTGCGGGACCGGCTCCCGGAGCTGCGCGAGGTCTGGGAGATCGAGCGGGGCGACCTGGACGCGCTGAAGGCCGCGGGGACCGAGGTCTCCGACGCCGAGGCCGACGAGCGCAGCAGTCTCGCGAACGCCGACGACCCGGCCACCATCGTCTACACCTCGGGCACCACCGGCCGTCCCAAGGGCTGCGTGCTGTCCCACCGGAACTTCTTCGCCGAGTGCGGCAACGCGGTGGAGCGGCTGAGCCCGCTGTTCAAGACCGGCGAGTGCTCGGTGCTGCTCTTCCTCCCGGCCGCGCACGTCTTCGGGCGCCTGGTGGAGGTGGCGGCCGTGCTGGCGCCGATCCGGCTGGGCTGCGTACCGGACATCAAGAACCTGACCGACGAGCTGCAGTCCTTCCGGCCCACGCTGATCCTCGGCGTGCCGCGCGTCTTCGAGAAGGTCTACAACTCGGCGCGTGCCAAGGCCCAGGCCGACGGCAAGGGCAAGATCTTCGACGCGGCCGCCGAGACGGCGATCGCGTACAGCCGGGCGCTGGACACCCCGCGCGGGCCGTCGTTCGGGCTGAAGCTCAAGCACAAGCTCTTCTCCAAGCTCGTCTACAGCAAGCTGCACGCGGTCCTCGGCGGGCGCGGCGAGTTCGCGATCTCCGGCGGCGCCCCGCTCGGCGAGCGGCTCGGCCACTTCTTCCGCGGCATCGGCTTCACGGTGCTGGAGGGCTACGGCCTGACCGAGTCCTGCGCGGCCACCACCTTCAACCCGTGGGACAAGCAGAAGATCGGCACGGTGGGGCAGCCCCTGCCGGGCTCGGTGGTGCGCATCGCGGACGACGGCGAGGTGCTGCTGCACGGCGAGCACATCTTCACCGGCTACTGGAAGAACGAGACGGCGACCGCCGAGGCGCTGACCGACGGCTGGTTCCACACCGGCGACGTCGGCACCCTCGACGAGGACGGCTACCTCGCGATCACCGGCCGCAAGAAGGAGCTCATCGTCACGGCGGGCGGCAAGAACGTCGCCCCCGCGGTGATCGAGGACCGGATCCGGGCGCACGCCCTGGTCGCGGAGTGCATGGTGGTCGGCGACGCGAGGCCGTTCGTGGCCGCGCTCGTCACCATCGACGAGGAGTTCCTCGGCCGGTGGGCCGCCGAGCACGGCAAGCCGGCCGGCGTGACGGCCGCGGACCTGCGCGAGGACGCGGACCTGCTCGCCGCCGTCCAGCAGGCCGTGGACGACGGCAACGCGGCGGTTTCCAAGGCGGAATCGGTGCGGAAGTTCCGCATTCTGCCCTCCCAGTTCACGGAGGAGTCGGGCCACATCACGCCGTCGCTGAAGCTCAAGCGGAACGTGGTGGCGAAGGACTTCGCGGACGAGATCGAGGCGCTGTACCGGGGCTGAGGCCTCCTCGCCGGCGCGGGTCCTCGGCGAGGATCCGCGCCGTGTTCCGCTCCGCGGGGGCGCTGACGGTCACGAAGCGGCTGACCCCCGGCGGGCCGGGGATCGGGGAGCCGTCGGCGACGTACGGCCCCTGACGGCCCTTGGCGCGCCCGATGGGGTGTCACGGCCGCATGACGAGCGGATTCCGGCCGCCCGGCCATACGCGGCGCCGCCACCCGTCCGACAGACGGTCAGCCGTGGCTCCGGCCGCCAACCCCACACCGCTCCAGCGACAACTCCAGCCCCGCCGAAGCATCCGGCCCCGCCGGCGTTTGAGGCGCGGGGGTCCGGGGGCGGAGCCCCCGCAGCGGCGCCGCGGACGCGCCCGCCCACCCGCCGGAGCACCAACCCCGCCGAGCCCAGCGGCAGCGCAACGGCTACAGCAGCTCGCGCAACCGCTGCGCCAGCAGGTCCCAGCGCCACTTCTCCTCGACCCAGGCCCGGCCCGCCGCGCCCATCCGGCTCCGCAGCTCCGGATCCAGCAGCAGGGCCGTGATCCGGTCGGCCGCGTCCGCGGCGGAGCCGCCCCGGACCACCCAGCCGGTCTCGCCGTCCAGCACCGCGTCCGGGGCCCCGCCGGAGTCGCCCGCGACCACCGGCAGACCCGTCGCCGAGGCCTCCAGGTAGACGATGCCGAGCCCCTCCACGTCCAGCCCGCCCCGCCGGGTGCGGCACGGCATCGCGAAGACGTCCCCCGCCCCGTAGTGGGCCGGGAGCTCCGACCAGGGGACGGCCCCGGTGAAGACCACCGAGTCCGCGACCCCGGTGGAGGCGGCCAGCTTCCGCAGGTCGGCCTCGTACGGTCCGCCGCCCACGATCAGCAGGACCGCGTCCGGCACCGCCGCGAGGATCCGCGGCATCGCCTCGATCAGCGTGTCCTGTCCCTTGCGCGGCACCAGCCGGGACACGCACACCACCACCGGTCGCTCCGACAGCCCGAGCCGGGCCCGTACGGCCGCGCCGCCCGAGCCGGGGTGGAAGGTCTTCTCGTCGACCCCCGGCGGGAGTTGCACCATCCGGGCCGCCGCCCGGTCCGTCACCGCCGAGGCGATCCGCGAGCGCGTGTACTCCCCCAGGTAGGTCAGCGTGTCCGTGCCCTCGCCGATCCGCCGCAGCAGGTGCCGCGCCGCCGGCAGCTGGGCCCAGCCCGCCTCGTGCCCGTGGGTGGTCGCGACCAGCCGCCGCGCGCCCGCCCGGCGCAGCGCCGGGCCCATCAGCCCGAGCGGCGCCGCCGCCCCGAACCACACGGACTCGCAGCCGTGTTCGCGCAGCAGGCCGACGGCCCGCCGCGTCACGCGCGGGGTCGGCAGCAGCATCGTCGTCCGGTCCCGGACCACCCGGAACGGCTGCTCGGCGTCGAAGGCGGCCGTGGCCTCGCGACCCTCGGCTCCGTGCTTCCAGGTCGAGGCGTAGACGACGATCCGGTCGGGATCCAGCCGCAGCGCCATGTTGTGCAGGAAGGCCTGGATGCCGCCCGGTCGCGGCGGGAAGTCGTTGGTCACGATCAGCGTCTTGTGCATCGCCAGCGACCCTACCGGACCCTCTCCGGGGCCCCGCCGAGCTCGCTGTCCAGGGCCTCCCGCCAGGCCTTGAGCAGGCCCTCGCGATCGGTTCCGAGCACCTCCTCCAGAGCCGTCCCCAGCGGCTCGCGTCCCGCGCGCTCGTACAGGGCGACCAGCGCCGCGTCGCCCCAGCGCCGGGCGATCAGGCGGCAGGCCAGCCAGGCGCCCTCGTACCCGCGGGCCACCGCCTGCGGTTCGCCGCCGAAGGCGAAGGCCCCGTCCGGCGGGAGCTCCCCCGGCGGCCCGCCCCGGCGCACCTCCCGGGCCAGCGCCGGAGCCCCCTGCTCCGGGGTGGTGTCGCCGCCCCGGTACGCCGCCCAGTCCGCGAAGCCCTCCGAGAGCCACAGCGGGGTCGCGGCCGAGGTCGCCGCCCGGGTGGCGACGTGCGTGACCTCGTGGGTCAGCACGATCCGCCGGCCGGCCGCGCTCAGCTGCGCGTACCCCTCCGGGTTGACCACCACCCGGTCGGCGGGGGCCGCTCCCCCGCCCACCCGCCCGGTGGTGACGGCGCCGAGCCCGCGGTACGCGTCGGCCGGCCGGCCCAGCAGCTCCCCCATCCGCTCCAGCGAGCCGGGGACCAGCACCACCACCCGCCCCGCCCACGGCCGGGGCCAGGCCGCGCTCGCCGCGGGCACGGCCCGGTCGGCCTCGGCGGCGATCCCCCGCAGGGCGTCCGCGTCCTGCCCGGCGCCGCCCAGGACCAGCGCGTGCGCGCCCCGGACCACCGACACCGGCCCCTGGTCCCACAGCTGCCGCGGCGCGCCGGGGGCGGGCCGGTCGGCCAGCACCCGCCAGGTACCGCCGTCCCCGGCGAGTTCCAGTTCGCGGGCCGAGCCGTCCGGAGCCGGGTCGTAGCCGGCGATCCGGTAGCGCAGCTCCGCCCGTACCACGGCCCGGGCGCCGGCCGACCGCACCGAGCGGACCTCGTACGACCAGTCCTCCAGCGGGATCCCGGCCAGCCGCTCCGGCGGCACCCGCGACCAGTCGGCCACGGCCCGCAGGACGTCCCGCTCGGCGCCGCCGGCCGGCGGCCGACCGCCGCACCCGGCCGCCGGCGGAAGGCACAGCAGCAGGCACAGCAGGAGCGGCAGCACGCGGACGGCGCGGGGACCCGGGGACACCAGCCGATCGTACGCAGGGACCGCCCGCGCCCCCGGGCCGCCCGGGGCCGGTCAGGGGCGGGTCACCGAGGACACCGGCATCATGCCGACCGGGTCGTAGCGCACCCGGGCCCCGGGGTACGGGGCGTGCACCACCTGGCCGTTGCCCACGTACATGCCGACGTGGCTGGCGTCGGAGCGGTACGTCACCAGGTCGCCCGGCTGCGCCTGCGACAGCGGCACCTGCCGGCCGGCGTGCCGCTGGGCCTGCGAGGTGCGCGGCAGGGAGATCCCGGCCTGCCGGTACGACCACACCATCAGTCCGGAGCAGTCGAAGCCGGAGGGGCCGGTGGAACCCCACACGTACGGCCGGCCGACCGCCGCCCGGGCCGCCATCACGGCGGTCGCGGCGCGGCCCGAGGAGGGGCCGGCCGAGGACGGGTCGGGCAGCCCGTCGGCGCGCCCGCCCGAGCGCGAGGCCCGGTCGAAGTCGGCGCGCTCCCCGGAGGGCATGGCTTCGAGCAGCCGTCGGGCGGCCGCGAGCTTCGCCGTGACGGACCGCTTGTGCCGGGCCACGTCGGCCCGCAGCCCTTCGAGCTCGCCGAGCTTGCGCGAGGCCTCCCGGCGTTCCTGGCCGAGCCGGCGCTGCTCCTCGCGGAGTTCGTCGAGCTGGCGGGCCTGACGCCCGGTCAGCCGGTCCAGTACGGCGGCGCGGGCGAGGTAGTCGTCGGGGTCCTCGGAGAGCATCAGCCCGAGGGCGGGGTCGATGGAGCCGCCGCGGTACTGGGCCCCGGCGAAGGTGCCGAGGACGCCCCGCATGGTGTTGATGCGGTCCTGGCCGCGGGCGATCGCGTCCTGGGCCCGGCTGACCTCGGAGCGCAGCCGGTCGGCCTTCTCCCCGGCCTCGTTGAAGCGCTCGGTGGCCTGCTCGGCCTCCTCGAAGAGCCGGTCGAGTTGGGCGCGGCTGCCGGACGGGGGTTCGTGCGGGAGGCCCGGGGCCGCGCCGGCGGGGGCTCCGGTCAGGGCGACCGCGGCCGTCGCCGCGGCGGCGGTCAGGACGGTGGCCTTCGTGTTCCGTTCGAGGCCGGTGAGGCCGCTGGGGCCGGGCCGGCGATGGGACGCCACGTGAAACCGCTCCCTTCCGCTGAGCGGGGCCCGGGTCCGCCCCCCGTGGGCGGCCGCGTACCGGGTTCCGCGCTGGCAGACAGTAGCGGCGCGACCACGCACCGGCCAACGACCTCCGGAGGCCGCACATGGCGACGCCCCGCAGGAGACGCAGGTCACCGGCGGGGCGCGCGGTCGGGGCGGGACGTGGGAATTCGCCCGGATGGGCGGTCCGCGGCGCGTCCCCGGCCGGGAGGGTCAGATGCGGACGCCGAACTGGAACGGCATGTTGTCCATCGACTCGTACTTGATGCCGCCGCGCGGGTTGGAGGCGTGCAGCGTCATGTTGTTGCCCGCGTAGAGGCCCACGTGGTGCAGGTCTCCGTAGAAGAAGACCAGGTCACCGGGCTGGAGCTGGCTGCGGCTGACGCGCGTGCCGTCGTTGGCCTGGGTGTACGTGGTGCGGCTGATGCTGACGCCGGCCTGCTTGTAGGCCCACTGCGTCAACCCGGAGCAGTCGTACGCGCTCGGGCCGGTGGCGCCCATGACGTACGCGGTGCCCAGCTTGGTCTTCGCGGCGGCGAGGGCGGCCCCGGCCCGGCCGGAGGCCTTCACGTCGCCGAGCTCCACGCGCTCGCCGGCGCTGCGGCTGGCCTTGGTCTCCTCCTCCTTGAGCTGCGTGCGCTCCTGCGCCGTCAGCGTGTTGAGGAGGGCCTGCGCCTCGGCGAGCTTGTCCGTCGAGACCTTCTTCTTCTCGCCGAGCTCCTTGCGGGTGGCGTCGAGGTCGGCCAGCTTGCCGGAGGCCTCCTGGCGCTGCTGCGCGAGGCTGCGCTGCTTGGCCTGGATCTTCTGGACGGCTTCGACCTGCTTGCCGCTCAGGTGGTCGAGGGAGGCCGCCTTGTCGAGGTAGCTGTCCGGGTCGGCGGAGAGGAAGAGCGCGAGGGAGGGGTCGATGCCGCCGCCCCGGTACTGGGCGCTGGCCATCGAACCGAGCGTGCTGCGCAGCTCGTTGAGGTCGCCCTGGCCCCGCGCGACCTGGTCCTGGAGCTGCCCGATCTCCTTTTCGAGCTTCTCCTGGCGTTCCTTGGCCCCGTTGAACTTCTCGGTGGCCTGCTCCGCCTCTTCGTAGAGCGCGTCGACCTGGGACTTGACCTCGTCCTTGCCCGGCTTCGCCGGGGCGGCCGAGGCGCCCTGGGCGGAAAGCGCGACGGCGGCGGCAGCCGTGGCGGTCAGTACGGTCACACGAGCGCGGGTCGGCTGCTTGGGTCGACGGTGGGACGCCACGAAGGCGAGCTCCTTCTTCCTCGAGCCGCCGAATAACGCAACTCGGCAGCGCCTCCGCCGTCACCCCGGATGAGTGACCTACCGCACGGAGGTTTGAACAGACCTTAGTGACCTCGCTGTGATCAGTTCAAATCCCGAAGGGAAAAAACTTACTCCCCGACCAGCTTCTTTACCTACAGCGCACGCTGTGTGCCGGGGACTTGACGGTACGTTCCCCCGGCACCGCGCCAATTCCGGCATTACGGCCAGGGGTTACGAAACGCGCGAAAGCCGCTTCAGCAACAAGGCGGACGTCACGGGCCGCGCCCCGGCCTTGGCCACCCCGTCGGCGACCTCCCGGTCCGTGGAAACCACCACGACCGGCCGGCCCGTCGGTTCCGCCCGCACCAGCTGGCGGATCAGCTCGTCCGCCGTCACCCCGGCCTTGGAGAACAGCACCCGCACGCCGCGCGGCGGGGCGAGCAGCACCGGGGCCGCCAGTTCCGCCCCGTCGAACACACAGGTCATCTCCGCGCCGGTCTGCGCGGCGAGCATCGACAGCCCGCCCAGCAGCCGCAGCCGCTGCTTCTCCAGCGGCATCGTCGGGTAGCCCGTCTTGGTCACGTTGTAGCCGTCGACCACCAGATGTGCCTGGGGCAGCGCCAACAGCTGGTCCAGCAGCGCCGGATCGGTCTCCGACAGTGCGCGCGCCGCGATGTCCTTCGGCGTCATCCGGCCCGGCTCCACCGCGTCCACGGTGTCCGCCGGGCGGGTGCTGACCGGCGGCAGCGCCAGCTCGCGGCGCAGCCCGGCCGCCGCCTCCAGCACGGTGTCCAGCAGCAGCCGCAGCCGCATGTCCTCGATGCTGCGCCCCTCGCGCGTGGCCCGGCGCGAGGTCTCCAGCGCCGCCTCCACCTCCGCCAGACGGGACTTGAGCCGCCGGGTCTCGCTCTCGGCGGCGGCCACCCGGGCGGCCGCCTCGCCGCGGATCCCGTCGACCTCCGCGTTCACCTTGCGCAGGGCCGCCTCGCCGCGCTTGACGTCGCTCAGCGCGCTGCGCAGCTTGCGGTGAAGCGATTCCGCTTCCTTGCGCGAGGCCTCCAGCTCGGTCCGCACCTGCTCGCCGCCCGAGCGCTGCAGCTCGCGTACGTGGGACAGCTCCTCGCGGAGCCGGTCCAGTTCGCGCCGGGTCTCCTCGTCCGCCCGCTCGGCGTCGGCGCGCTGCGCCTCCTCGCCCGCGGCGGCCACCAGCTTGACCCAGCCGGCCGGCCGCAAAACGTACGCGGCCGCCGCCACGTCCAGCGGATCGGCGGCGGCGGGCGGCGCGCCGGACTCCAGCGCCCCGGCCAGGTCCGCCTGGGCCTCGCGCAGCTTCTCGGCGACCCTGCCGCGGAACACGCCGTCGGTCTCGACCGCCGCCGCCATGGCGTTGCCCGCGAACTTGGCGCGCCGGGTCGGGGTGAAGCGGGCGTACTGGCGCAGCTGCGCCGGGAGGTCCGCGACCGTCAGTCCGCCGAAGGCGTCCGAGACGAGCGCGACGACCCGGCGCCGCACGCCTTCCGGCAGCGGGCGGTCGAGCACCTCGGCGGCGTCGCCGGCCGCGTCGGCCGGCTCAGCGCCGCTTGCTGGCTCCACAATCCGTCACCCCTACCGTGATCTACCTGTGGGCGGGGCTCCGTCAGGAGTCCGCGCCCGGCCTGTCCACGAGCTCGATCTGGTCCACCGCGTTGCACCAGCGGCAGCGGACCGACTCGATGGTCTCATTGACCACCTCGCGTTCCTCGACCTTGGGCTCCCCGGCGAGGTCCAGGTGGACGTACTCCACGACCTTCGACGAGCGGGTGACGTCGAACCGCGTGAGGTTGCCGCACAGGGTGCAGCGCCACCGGGTGGTGTCGGTCGGCAGGGGAACCGTCATCAGGCCGCTCTCTCCTTCGTAGCTGTTTCAATTAAAGCGGTCCGCGCGGCCGTCTGCGCGGGCCGCCGGACCGCAGCTCGTAACCCTACGGCCTGCCACCGCCTCAGGTGGGGCTCCTTGCGTCATGCTCTGCCACATGATCGTAAGGTGGCGGACCCTGCGCGAGGCTGCCCGGGGACCGGTGGTCACCCACGCGCTGATCGCGGGCTGCGGTGTGGTGTTCGTACTGAGCCCGGCCTCCGGGCTGAACCCCTCCTACGGGACGGGCGACGGGCTCCTGGCGGCCGGGACGGACTACTTCCAACGCTGGGGCGTGGTCCCGGACGAGCTCTTCACGAGCACGCCCCGCGCCTGGCTGACCCCGCTGACGGCCCTCTTCGTCCACGGCAGCTGGCTGCACCTGCTGGGGAACATGCTCTTCCTCTACGTGTTCGGCGCGATGGCGGAGGAGCGGATGGGCCGCCCCGCCTTCCTCGCCTTCTACGTCTGTACGGGGTACGTGGCCCTGGCGGCGTACGCGGCGGCGAACGCGGAGTCCTCCCAGACGCTGGTCGGCGCCTCGGGCGCCATCTCCGCCGTCCTGGGGGCCTTCCTGTACCTGCTGCCGCGCGCCCGGGTGACGAGCCTGTTCCCGTTCCTGTTCTTCCTGCCGCTGCGCTTCCCCGCCTGGATCGTGCTGCTGTTCTGGTTCGCCCTCCAGTGGGTCGCGGCGCACCGCGCGGGCAGCGGCCCCGGGGTCGCCTACCTGGCCCACCTGGTGGGCTTCTCGCTCGGCTTCCTCTACGCGTGGGTCCGCTATCGGGGTACGACTAGAGTGAGGCGACCAGCGACGGCCACCGAGGGAGACAGCCAGCCGTGATCACCGCGATCGTGCTCATCAAGACCAGCGTGGACCGCATCCCCGAGATCGCCGAGTCCATCGCCGCGCTGGACAGCGTCAGCGAGGTCTACTCCGTCACCGGTACGTACGACCTGATCGCACTGGTCCGCGTGGCCCGCCACGAGAACCTGGCGGACATCATCCCGGGCCGCATCAGCAAGATCCCGGGCGTCGAGGGAACGGACACGCACGTCGCGTTCCGCACGTACTCCCAGCACGACCTGGAAGCCGCCTTCGCCATCGGCCTGGACGCGTAACGCCTCCGGCGCGGCTACCGGGAAGCGTTCCCTGACGGGAGCCGAACCGAACGGGCCGTCCGCGGGGGCCCGGCGGGGCGTCTCCTCGGCTCGCGCACCGAGGTACCGCTTCGTCCGTGCGGGCCGGTTGCGCGCTCGTCCCGCGGGGACGCCCCGCCGGGCCCCCGCTCCCCCACCTCGGACGGCCGCACGGTGCGGCGGTGGGGCGGGGACACTCCGGAGGGTCCCCGCAGGACGAGCGCGCAACCACGCCGCGCGAACGCAGCACTGCCTCCGTGCGCGAGCCGAGGAGATCCTCCGGAGGGGCCCCGCCCCACCGCCGCACCCCGCCGGGCCCCACCCCGCCGGGCCCCGATCAGCCGGCCCCGTCAGCGGCCGGCCCGGCCCGGGCCGGCCGGTCAGACCGCCGGGACGCAGCGGCCCTCTTCCGTGCGGTACTGCCACTTGGCGCCGTCCGCGACCAGTTCCCGCACCGCCCGCACGAAGCGCTCGACGTGCTCGTCGGGGGTGCCCGCGCCGAAGCTGACGCGGATGGCGTTCAGCGAGCGCTCCCCCGGCGCCGCTTCCGGCGCACCGCACTCGCCCGGCTCCTGCGGCTCGCTGCCCAGCAGGGTGCGGACCAGCGGGTGGGCGCAGAACAGACCGTCGCGCACGCCGATCCCGTACTCGGCCGACAGCGCGGCGGCGAAGTGCGAGCTGTTCCAGCCGTCGACCACGAACGAGATGACGCCGACGCGCGGGGCGTCGTCGCCGAAGAGGGACAGGACGCGCACCGCGGGCACCCCGGCCAGGCCCTCGCGGACGCGGGCGATGAGGTGGCGCTCGCGGGCGACCAGGCTGTCGAAGCCGGCCTCCGTCAGGGCCTTGCAGGCGGAGGCGATGGAGTAGACGCCGATGACGTTCGGGGAGCCGGCCTCGTGGCGGGCGGCGGTCGTGTGCCACTCGACGTCCACGCCGCCGTCCTCGCGGCGGGCCACCTTGCGGGAGGCGCCGCCGCCCGCGAGGTACGGCTCGGCCTCCTGCAGCCAGTCCGCACGGCCGGCGAGCACGCCCGAGCCGAAGGGGGCGTACAGCTTGTGCCCGGAGAAGGCGACCCAGTCCACGTCCAGCTCCTGCACGGACACCGGGTGGTGCGGGGCCAGTTGGGCGGCGTCCAGGACGATCCGCGCGCCGTGGGCGTGCGCGGCGGCGGCGAGCTCCTTGACCGGCCACAGCTCGCCGGTGACGTTGGAGGCGCCGGTGACGCAGACCAGCGCGGGACCCTTGGCATCCCCCCGGCTCGAAGAGCTGGCGGACGGGTCGCGTCCGGCGAGCGCCCGCTCCAGGGTGGCGACGGCCTCGCCGGGGGTGCGGGGGGCGTCGAGGTAGGTGACGCGGGCGTTCGTCCACGGCAGCAGCGAGGCGTGGTGCTCGGTCTCGAAGACGAAGACCTGGCAGTCGGCCGGGAGCGCGGCGGCCAGCAGGTTCAGGGAGTCGGTGGTGGACCGGGTGAAGATCACCTGGTCGGTGGGGCGGCAGTCGAGGAACTCGGCGACGGTGACCCGGCTCTGCTCGAACAGGTCGGTGGAGAGCTGGGAGAGGTACCCGGCGCCGCGGTGCACGCTGCCGTAGTAGGGGGCGTAGGCCGCCACGTCGTCCCAGACCCGCTGCAGGGCGGGGGCGCTGGCCGCGTAGTCGAGGGCCGCGTAGGTCACCTCGCCGCCGGTGACGAGCGGGACGGTGACGTCCCGGCCGAGGACCTGCAACGGCTCGGCACACGCGGGGTCGACGGCGGTGGTGGTGGCGGCAGCGGCGTTCAGGGATGCGGACATGGCGGTATCTCCCGGCAGGCAGGGGTGAATGGCTTCGGCGTGCCCGTACGCGGGTACGGCGCTGCGGCCGTCCGGGGTACGGGAAGGCCCTCGGAGCGAAGGGGGTACACGGAGGCGACCCTGTTCCGAGGGGTGAAGAAGGGGCGGATCCGCCCTATCGCATTCGCTTGCTCACGGAAAACGCTCCTCGAGAGACCAGGACCCCTGGTGTCGAGGGATCCGCGCTTGCCGTAGACCTCGCTGCCTACGACCTGGTCATCACCCGGGGCACCCCGCCACGGAAGGAGGGTTGCCGGACAGCAAGCCGGGGCCTAAACGCTGTCACTCGTGACCTGGTCAGCATCCTGCCACATGATCTCCCGCGCGCAAGACCCCGGTCCGCATGCTGGACCGGGGTCTTGGCTCGAAACGATCAACCGGACGGGGAGGTTCCCGCCCGCTACGCGTTGCTCGCCGCCACCCAGCGCTCCAGGGCCGCCCGGGCCGCGCCCGAGTCGACACCCTCCGCCGCACGGGCGATGCCGGCCCGGATCTGCTCCTCCAGCGGTCCCGTCCCCGGGTCGAGGGCCACCAGGGCGGCCGCCGCGTTCAGCAGGACCGCGTCGCGCACCGGGCCCGGCTCGCCCGCCAGCAGGCGGCGGGCGACGTCCGCGTTGTACGAGGCGTCCTCGCCGCGCAGCGCGGACACGTCCACCAGGTCGATGCCCACGTCGCGCGGGTCGAACGCCTGCTCGGCGACCTTCCCGTCACGGACCCACCAGACGCGCGAGGTCGCGGTCGTGGTCAGCTCGTCGAGGCCGTCGTCGCCGCGGAAGACCAGGGCGGACGAGCCGCGTTCGGCCAGGACGCCGGCGACGATCGGCGCCATGCGGGCGTCGGCGACGCCCGTGGCCTGCGCCCGGACCCTGGCCGGGTTGGTCAGCGGGCCGAGGAAGTTGAAGGTGGTGCGGATGCCCAGCTCCTTGCGGGCGGCCGCCACGTGCCGCAGCGCCGGGTGGAACTTCACCGCGAAGCAGAAGGTGATGCCGGCCTGCTCCGCGACCTCCGCCACCCGGGCCGGGGTGAGGTCGAGGTTGACGCCGAGCTTCTCCAGGACGTCCGAGGAGCCGCTCGCGGAGGACGCGGCCCGGTTCCCGTGCTTGACCACCTTGGCGCCCGTTCCGGCCACCACGATCGCCGACATCGTCGAGATGTTCACGGTCTTCGCCCCGTCGCCGCCGGTGCCGACGATGTCGACCGTCCGGCCCGGCACCTCGATCAGGTTGGCGTGCTCGTACATGGTCCGCACGAGGCCGGTGATCTCGGCGACCGTCTCGCCCTTCGCCCGCAGCGCGACGGCGAAGCCGGCGATCTGGGCGTCGGTGGCCTCGCCGCGCATGATCCGGTCCATGGCCCAGGCGGTGTCGTCGGCGCGCAGGTCCTGGCCGGTCAGCAGGGCGTCGAGAACGCCCGGCCAGCCACGGGCCGCCGCGCTGTCGCCGCCTGCCGGGGTCACCACGTTCATGGTCCGCTCCTGCTGCTGGTGGGATTCCACGTCGATCGGAAGGGCTCCAGCCTATCCAGCCCCGGTTACGGCAAAGAGCCCCGTCCGGACAATGGACGGGGCTCTCACCGTGGCGACACCAGGACTGACCGAAATCAGTCCCTCACAACGTGGTACGGGGAATCAGTGGTGGCCGTGGCCGCTCTGGATCTCCTTGTACTCCTCCACCGTGGGCTTCGGAATCTGGCTGTCCTCGGCGTAGTACCCCTTGCTGAGCTTGACGCGCAGCTTCTCCAGGGCACCCACCTTGCGCTGGACACCGTTCTCGTCGACCGTCGGGCCGATCTCGGCCGGCTTGTACTGCGTGTGCGAGGTGAGCTTGTGCAGCTGACCCTGCGAGAGCGGCTCGTGGATCTCGACGAACTCACCGTGCGGGAGCCGCTTGATGATGCCGGTCTCGCGACCGTGCAGCACCTTGTCGCGGTCCCGGCGCTGGAGGCCGAGGCAGATGCGCTTGGTGATCACGAAGGCGATGACCGGTCCGACGAAGAAGCCGATCCGCGCGAACCAGGTGATCGAGTTGATCGACAGGTGGAAGTACTGCGCGAACATGTCGTTTCCACCGGCGATCAGCAGGATCACGTACCACGTGAGCCAGGCGACACCGAAGGCCGTACGGGTCGGGACGTTGCGCGGGCGGTCCAGGATGTGGTGCTCGCGGTCGTCCTTGGTGACCCAGGACTCGATGAACGGGTACACCGCGATCGCGGCCAGCACCAGGGGGAAGATCACCAGCGGGATGAACACGCCCAGGACGAGCGTGTGGCCCCACAGGTTGACCTCCCAGCCCGGCATGGCACGGATCAGCCCCTCGGAGAAGCCCATGTACCAGTCCGGCTGCGCACCGGTGGACACGTGGTCCGGGCGGTACGGGCCGAGCGCCCAGATCGGGTTGATCGACGCGATGCCCGAGATGGCCGCGATCACACCGAAGACCAGGAAGAAGAAGCCTCCGGCCTTCGCCATGTAGACGGGCAGCAGCGGCATGCCCACGACGTTGTTGTTCGTCTTGCCGGGGCCCGCGAACTGGGTGTGCTTGTGGTAGAAGACCAGGATCAGGTGGGCCACCAGCAGGCCCATCATGATGCCGGGCAGCAGCAGGATGTGCACCGAGTAGAACCGCGCGACGAAGTCGCCGCCCGGGAACTCCCCGCCGAACAGGAACATCGACAGGTACGTGCCGACGACCGGGACGGACAGGATGGCGCCCTGCATGAAGCGGACACCGGTACCCGACAGCAGGTCGTCCGGCAGCGAGTAGCCGGTGAACCCGGTGAACATGCCGAGGACCAGCAGCAGGAAGCCGAAGACCCAGTTGACCTCGCGCGGCTTGCGGAACGCGCCGGTGAAGAACACGCGCATCATGTGCACGAGCATCGCCGCGACGAAGATCAGCGCGGCCCAGTGGTGGATCTGGCGGATCAGCAGGCCACCGCGGACGTCGAAGCTGATGTCCAGCGTCGAGGCGAAGGCCTCGGACATCAGGACGCCCTGCATCGGCACGTACGAGCCGTGGTACTCGACTTCGTTCATGCTCGGGTGGAAGAACAGCGTCAGGTACACACCCGTGAGGATGATGATGATGAAGCTGTAGAGGCAGATCTCACCCAGCATGAAGGACCAGTGGTCCGGGAAGATCTTGCGCATGTTGGCCTTGGCGAGGCCGTAGATGCCCAGGCGGCCGTCCGCCCAGTCGGCCACGCGCTCGCCGGCCGGGGCTTTGCGCCCCGGCTTGCCCGCCGCGCCCGCGGGTGATGAATTCGTAGTGGCAGTGCTCATCCGCGCTCCCAGAAGGCAGGACCGACGGGCTCTTCGAAGTCGCCGAGCGCTTCGAGGAAGCCTTCGTCATTCACGCCGATCCGCAGCTGCGGAAGCGCGTGACCGGCCGGGCCGAAGATGACACGGGCGCCGTCGGAGAGGTCGAAGGTGGACTGGTGGCACGGGCAGAGCACGTGGTGCGTCTGCTGCTCGTACAGGCTGATCGGGCAGCCGACGTGGGTGCAGATCTTGGAGTAGGCCACGATCCCGTCGTGGGACCACTCCAGCTCCTGCTTGTCCTTGATGTCGTCCGGCTGGATGCGGACGATCATCAGGGCGGCCTTGGCGATCTGCGTCTGGAAGTCGTGCGCGTGCTCGTCCAGGCCTTCCGGCCGGGCGAACGTCAGCGAACCGACCAGGACGTCCTCGGGACGCAGCGGCTCGTCCGTGTTGTCGTTGATCAGCAGCTTGCCCTTGGCCCAGATGGTCTTGCGCAGCTTGTCCTCGGGCAGGGGCCCCAGGTCGCGCATGATCACGAGGGCGGAGAGCGGCAGCATGGCCAGCGCGCCGATCATCGTGTTGCGGATCAGCGGGCGGCGGCCGATGCCGGACTCGCGGGCGCCGTCGGCGAAGTCCTGCAGGACCTGCGCCTTGACCTCCGGCGGAGCCGCGATCTCGTGGCGCTCGGCGGCGACCTCGACGTCGGACATCAGGGTGCGGGCCCAGTGGACCGCGCCCGCGCCGATGCAGAAGAGCGCCGTGCCCAGCGTCATGCCCAGGGAGAAGTTGAGCGCGCTCACCTTCCCGATGGGGAAGATGTAGACGATCTTGTCTACCGGGAAGATCACGTAGGACGCGATGAAGCCGATCGTGGCCAGCATCGAGAGCGTGAACAGGAACGCGACGGTGCGCTCGGAGCGCCTCGCCGCCCGCTCGTCGATGTCCTGGATACGGGGCTTGTGGACCGGAAGGCCCGGGTCGGCGAACGGGTCGTCCGCGACCGCGACGCCACCGTGGTGCACGTCGCCCTGCTCGCTCGGCAGGTGCTTCTCTTCGGGAATCTCTTGGCTACTCATGACTTCTTGGCCTTAGCGGTGTGGGCCGCGACCCAGACGGCGACAGCGATCAGCGCACCCAGACCGAAGATCCAGCCGAACAGACCCTCGGAGACGGGGCCGAGGCCACCGAGCTTGAGCCCGCCGGGGTTCGTCGACTTGTCGCCGTTCACGTTCTGGAGGTACGCGATGATGTCCTTCTTCTGCTTCTCCGGCATGGTGCTGTCCGGGAAGGAGGGCATGTTCTGCGGGCCGGTGAGCATGGCCTCGTAGATGTGCTTCGGCGAGACGTCCTCGAGGTTCGGGGCGTACTTGCCGTTCGTCAGCGCGCCGCCCTCGCCGGTGAAGTTGTGGCACTGCGCGCAGTTGTTGCGGAAGAGCACACCACCGTTGGCGATGTCGGCGCCCGCCGGGTCGTACTGCTTGCCGGTCGGCGTGATGGGGCCGGCACCGAGGGACGCGATGTACGCGGCCAGCTGGTCGATCTGCTCCTGGGAGTAGATCGCGGGCTTCTTCGGCACCTGGGCGCCGGGCTGCTGCGCGGGCATGCGGCCCGTGCTCACCTGGAAGTCGACGGCTGCGGAGCCGACGCCGACCAGGCTCGGGCCGTCAGAGGAACCCTGACCGCCGGTTCCGTGGCAGCTTGCGCAGCCGACGGCGTAGAGCTTCTTGCCCTCCTCGATGGCGAGGGACTGGGCGGTTTCATCGGCCTGCGCCTTGCCCGCGGGGGCGAAGGCGGCGTACAGCCCCCCGGTGGCCGCCAGCGCGAAGAGTAGAACGACAACCGCCGCCAGCGGATGGCGTCGTCGTGCGGAGAGCTTTTTCACGGATTACCCCGGTGTCAGGATCTTCTGCGTCGGTGTGTCTGGATGGAGTGCCGGGTCGCGCCCGGTGACGTTCTCGCTACTTGATCAGGTAGATCGTGGCGAAGAGGCCGATCCAGACGACATCGACGAAGTGCCAGTAGTAGGACACGACGATGGCCGACGTGGCCTGTTCGTGGGTGAACCTCTTGGCCGCGTACGTCCGGCCGAGGACCAGCAGGAAGGCGATGAGACCGCCCGTCACGTGCAGCCCGTGGAAGCCGGTGGTCAGGTAGAAGACCGAGCCGTACGGACCGGACGAGAGGCTCATGCCCTCGTGCATGACCAGCTCGGTGTACTCGAACACCTGGCCGCCAATGAAGATCGCACCCATGACGAACGTGATGATGAACCACGTCCGGAGCTTCTTCACGTCACCGCGCTCGGCTGCGAATACGCCGAGCTGGCAGGTGAGCGAGGAAAGCACCAGGATCGTCGTGTTCGTCGCCGAGAAGGGCAGATTCAAGGCCGAAGCCTGCTCTGTCCAGTACTCGGCGCCTGTCACGGATCGCAGGGTGAAGTACATCGCGAAGAGGGCCGCGAAGAACATCAGCTCGGAACTCAACCAGATGATGGTTCCGACGCTGACGAGGTTCGGCCTGTTGACCGTCGGGTGCGCGTGCCCGGTATCTACTGTCGTTGCTGTCGCCACGACCGACATTATGTCGGTCGCTTATCCCGCCCTCACCCCGGGGGGTGCCGTTCGGAGTGTCCGGGGGGTGTGCAAGGCCCGAACGGCCCATCAGATCACCCTCCGGACGCCGCTCGCCAGCCTGTGCGAACCGATGTTGACAGCGCATCGGGAGGAGTAGCATCCGTTCCCCTGGCTCCGCCGGGGATACCCCATGAACATGAACGTGATTCACGTGACACGTGGAGGAACGAAATGCGGGCGACTGCGCGGGTTCTGGTCTACAGCGACAACTCGGGCACCCGGGAGCAGGTGCGGCTGGCAGCGGGGCGCAGGCCGGCCGCGGACCTGCCGCCGGTCGAGTTCCTGGAGTGCGCGACGCTTCCGGCGGTCCTGTCGGCGCTGGACGCGGGCGGCATCGACGTGTGCGTGCTGGACGGCGAGGCGGTTCCGGCCGGCGGCATGGGCGTGTGCCGGCAGATCAAGGACGAGATCTTCCGGTGTCCCCCGGTGCTGCTGCTCATGGGGCGCCCCCAGGACGCCTGGCTGGCCACCTGGAGTCGCGCGGACGCCGCGGTGACCCTTCCGGTTGATCCGGTCGCGTTCGCGGACTCCCTGGCGGGCCTGCTGCGGGCCCGGCTGGCCTCGTCCGCCGCCTGACTGAGGTCAACCGCCGCGGGCAGGCCTGCGGCTCACCCGTCCGTGGGAATCCGCGGCCCTGTCGGGTCCGGGGTCCACACGTGCGGGTGAGCCGGTCGGGGGCCCGGGGGGCCTAGACGGTCGGCCGCAGGCGGGTCTGGTCGACCGGGGAGCGGCCCTCCTGGGTGTCCTTCAGGAGCGCGCTGCCCTGGCGCCAGTCCTTCCAGTCCATGTTCCAGTCGCCGAAGCCGTTGCCGAAGATGTCCATGTCGTCGCCGATGCTGTTGATCACCTTGACGATGTCGCCCTCGGTGATGTTCTCGTAGAACCAGGCGGCGTTGCCGGTGCTCATGCCCGTGCACCCGTGGCTGACGTTCGCGTAGCCCTGGGACCCGACGGACCACGGCGCGGCGTGGACGTATTCACCACTCCAGGTGACGCGCGTGGCGTAGTAGACGGGCAGGTTGTAGTACTCGCTGCCGCCGATGCCGACGGTGTCCCCGCGCATCTGGACGAAGTACTGCTTGCCGAGCACCACCTTCACCCCGTTGCGGGTGGAGAAGCCGGGCTTGCCGGTGGTGACCGGAATGCTGTTGATCACTTCTCCGTTGCGCCGGAACGTGAGGTAGTGCGAGGAGGCGTCGGTGGTGACCTCGACCCGGTCGCCGATCTCCAGCTTCAGCGGCTTCGCCGCGGCCCCGTAGAGGTGGTCGGAGATCCTGACGCCCTCCAGGTTGCTCCGTACGGAGACGGTCGAGTTGGCGGGCCAGTACTCCTTCGGCCGGTAGTGGAGCTTCTTGTCGTCGACCCAGTGCCAGGCGCCCTCGACGCCGGAGGGTACGTCGACCGCGAGGCCCCGCTCGACGACGGCGCGGGCGGCCTTGTCCTTGACGGGTTCGCTGAGCTCGGCCGTGAGGGGCTGCCCGACGCCGTACTTGCCCTCCTCCGGGCCGAATTCCACCGTGAGGACGCCTTTGGCCGGGGTGGTCTCGAAAGCGGCCGTGCGCTGCCCCGGAGCGCCCTTGGCGTTCTCGGTGCTCACGGTGACCGTGTAGCGGACGCCGGCGGCCATCGGGACGGTGTTGTGCCAGCGGTCCCCCTTGGCGGACAGCTCGCCCGCCAGGCGGCGGCCGTGGGTGTCGACGACCGTCACGTCGGTGATCCGCCCCTCACCCGCCTTCGCGGTGACCTCGAGGGGTTTGTCGGGGTCCACGGGGCGGCCGCCGGGGGCCTGGTTGAAGGCGATCTGGTCGCCCGCGTCGTACGGGCGGGCGGACAGCGGATCGTCGCCGCCCGACCCGCACGCGGTGGCCCCGGCCCCGAGGGACGCGACCAGCAGGGAGCAGCCGACTACCGTCCAAAGACGCGGTGAGTGGTTCATGGAGCTAACGCTATGAAGATATGACAATTACGGCGCGCGGGGTGACTGCAAACGAGGGGCCCGGACCCCTCAGAAGAGGTGTCCGGGCCCCAGGTGCCTCACGACGCCGTCGCGAGGGTGCTGCTACTGGTTCTGGTTCTCACCGCGGTAGTACTCGTACACCCAGCCCCACAGGCCGATCAGGATGACCGGTGCCGAGAAGTACATGAGCCACCAGCCGAAGATGACGCCGCAGAAGGCCAGCGCGCCACCGATGGCCAGCGAGAGCGGCTGCCAGCTGTGCGGGGCGAAGAACCCCAGCTCGCCGGCCTCGTCGGCGACGTCGGCCTCCAGGTTGTCCTGGGCCATCTCGTCGACGCGCTTGGCCGTGAAGGCCAGGTAGTAGCCGATCATCACGCTCAGGCCGAAGGCCAGGAAGAGCGCGGTGGTGCCTACGGGCTCCTTCGACCACACGCCGTACACGACGGCCATGATCAGGATGAAGAAGGAGAGCCAGAGGAACATCTTGCCCTGGATCTTCACTTGCCGGCCTCCTTGCCACCGGTGACGGCAGCGGCACCGACGCCGTGGTGGTCCTCGAGGTGGTCGAGGGCCGCGATTTCCGGGTGGTGCAGGTCGAACGCCGGGGACTCGGAACGGATCCGCGGCAGGGTGAGGAAGTTGTGCCGCGGGGGCGGGCAGGACGTGGCCCACTCCAGCGAACGGCCGTAGCCCCAGGGGTCGTCGACCTCGATCTTCTTCCCGTACTTCGCCGTCTTCCAGACGTTGTACATGAAGGGCAGCATCGACAGGCCGAGCAGGAACGAGCTGATCGTGGAGATCGTGTTCAGCGCGGTGAAGCCGTCGGCGTCGAGGTAGTCCGCGTAACGACGCGCCATGCCCTCGGTGCCGAGCCAGTGCTGCACCAGGAAGGTGCCGTGGAAGCCCACGAACAGCGTCCAGAAGGTGATCTTGCCGAGGCGCTCGTCCAGCATCTTGCCCGTGAACTTCGGCCACCAGAAGTGGAAGCCGGAGAACATCGCGAAGACCACGGTGCCGAAGATGACGTAGTGGAAGTGCGCGACGACGAAGTACGAGTCGGAGACGTGGAAGTCCATCGGGGGCGAGGCCAGGATGACGCCGGTCAGACCACCGAAGGTGAAGGTGATCAGGAAGCCGACGGCCCAGAGCATCGGTGTCTCGAAGGACAGCGAGCCCTTCCACATCGTGCCGATCCAGTTGAAGAACTTCACACCGGTCGGTACCGCGATCAGGAAGGTCATGAAGGAGAAGAACGGCAGCAGCACACCGCCGGTGACGTACATGTGGTGGGCCCACACGGTCACCGAGAGGCCGGCGATCGCGATCGTCGCACCGATCAGACCGATGTAGCCGAACATCGGCTTGCGGGAGAAGACCGGGATGACCTCGGAGATGATGCCGAAGAACGGCAGCGCGATGATGTACACCTCTGGGTGTCCGAAGAACCAGAAGAGGTGTTGCCACAGCAGGGCGCCGCCGTTGGCCGCGTCGAAGACGTGCGCACCGAACTTGCGGTCCGCCTCCAGCGCGAAGAGCGCGGCGGCGAGCACCGGGAAGGCCAGCAGGACCAGGACACCGGTCAGCAGGACGTTCCAGGTGAAGATCGGCATGCGGAACATCGTCATGCCGGGCGCGCGCATGCAGATGATCGTGGTGATGAAGTTGACCGAGCCGAGGATCGTGCCGAAGCCCGAGAAGGCCAGACCCATGATCCACATGTCGGCGCCGATGCCCGGCGAGCGGACGGCGTCCGACAGCGGGGAGTAGGCGAACCAGCCGAAGTCGGCGGCGCCGTTCGGCGTCGCGAAGCCGGCCACCGCGATGGTCGAGCCGAAGAGGTACAGCCAGTACGCGAACATGTTCAGCCGCGGGAACGCCACGTCGGGCGCACCGATCTGCAGCGGCATGATCCAGTTCGCGAATCCGGCGAACAGCGGCGTCGCGAACATCAGCAGCATGATCGTGCCGTGCATCGTGAACGCCTGGTTGAACTGTTCGTTCGACATGATCTGCGTGCCCGGACGGGCCAGCTCGGCGCGCATGACGAGCGCCATGATCCCGCCGATGATGAAGAACACGAACGACGTGACCAGGTACATCGTGCCGATGGTCTTGTGGTCGGTGGTGGTGAGCCACTTGATGACCACGTTGCCCGGCTGCTTGCGCCGTACCGGCAGCTCGTTCTCGTACGAGTCAGCTGCGGCGGCACCCTGGGATTCGTTGAGGATGCTCACAGTTTATTCGTCTCCGCGTTCCGGGCCGGGTCGGTCTGCTTGATGCCGGCCGGGAGGAAACCGGTCTGCCCCTTCTCCGCAAGCTCCTTCAGGTGCGCCCGGTACTTCTCGGGCGAGACCACCTTGACGTTGAAGAGCATCCGGGAGTGGTCGACGCCGCAGAGCTCGGCACACTTGCCCATGAAGGTGCCTTCTTGGGTCGGGGTGACCTCGAAGACGTTGGTGTGGCCCGGAATGACGTCCTGCTTGAACAGGAAGGGGACCACCCAGAAGGAGTGGATGACGTCGTTGGACGACAGGATGAAGCGGACCTTCTCGCCCTTGGGCAGGAAGAGGGTCGGCCCCGGGTTCCCCGTCTGCGGGTTGCGGTCGCCGGGGACACCCTTCTGGTAGACGCCCTCGGCGCCGGCCGGGAAGTCCTTGGTGAAGCGGTCCGGGATGGAGTCGAGCTCCTTGGGGACCTGCGTCATCGTCTGCGGCTCGGACTCGTTCGCACCCTCGGCCCTGGGCAGCGCCCTCGGCTTGGGGGTGTTCGCGTCGCCGTCCACGTTCTCGACGTAGTTGAAGCCCCAGCTCCACTGGAAGCCGACCACGTTGATCGTGTGCGCCGGCTTCGGGGTGAGGGCGAGCAGCTTCGACTCGTCACGCGCGGTGAAGTAGAAGAGCACGGAGACGATGATCAGCGGGACCACGGTGTACAGCGCCTCGATGGGCATGTTGTACCGGGTCTGCGCCGGGACCTCGATCTTCGTCCGGCTGCGCCGGTGGAAGATGACGCTCCAGATGATCAGGCCCCACACCAGGACGCCCGTGATGAGCGCGGCCGCCCAGGATCCCTGCCACAGGGAGAGGATGCGCGGTGCCTCCTCGGTTACCGGAGTCGGCATTCCGAGGCGGGGGAAGTCTTTCCATGTATACGAGCAACCAGTGGCGGTCGCCAGGACCACGCCCGCAGTCAGCGCCTGCAGCAGCTTCCGCCGCATCGGGCGCCGCGGCGAGCGGTCGGAGCCGTAGGGACTCACGTAGCGCCTTCCCGAGAGTCTCGGCCCGCGCGGCCGGCCGCGGCCGTGTTCGGGTCGGTCGCCGGCCCTGACGCAGGCAGGGGTTTGGATGTTTATGCGGACCAAACCCTACTGGACGCTATTTGGGGTCGCGCGGGGAGGGTGCCCAACGCGCCGCTACTGACCCCGAAGGGGTGGTTCCGCCGTCCGGGGGACGGTGCGAATGGCCCTGAGGGGGCGCCTGCGGACGGCATCTGACGGCCCCTGACCTCGGCGCCCCCCGCCCTCCGGTTAGCGTGGCCGGATGCCGTACTTCGACAGCGCGTCCGCCGCCCCCCTGCACCCCGTGGCCCGGCAGGCGCTGCAGGCCTCCCTGGACGAGGGCTGGGCCGATCCGGCCCGGCTGTACCGGGAGGGCAGGCGCGCCGCGCTGCTGCTCGACGCGGCGCGGGAGGCGGCGGCGGAGGCCGTGGGGTGCCGGGCGGACGAGCTCGTGTTCACTCCTTCGGGGACGCACGCGGTTCACACCGGCGTCGCCGGGGTCCTCGCGGGCCGCCGGCGCGTCGGGGGCCACCTGGTCGTGTCGGCGGTCGAACACAGTTCTGTACTCCACGCGGCGGCGGCGCACGAGGCGGCGGGCGGCTCCGTCACCGAGGTCCCGGTGGACCGGCTGGGTGCGGTGACGGCGGCGGGCTACCGCGAGGCGCTGGGCGCCTCCACCGCGCTGGCCTGTCTCCAGTCGGCCAACCACGAGGTCGGCACGGTCCAGCCGGTGGCCGAGGTGGCCGGGGTGTGTGCGGCGGCCGGGGTGCCGCTGCTCGTGGACGCGGCGCAGTCGCTGGGCTGGGGGCCGGTGGAGGGCGCCTGGTCGGTGCTCGCGGCCAGCGCGCACAAGTGGGGCGGCCCGCCGGGGGTCGGGCTGCTGGCCGTGCGCAAGGGGGTCCGGTTCTCCCCGCAACACCCCGCGGACGAGCGGGAGTCGGGCCGGTCCCCCGGCTTCGCCAACCTCCCCGCGATCGTGGCGGCGGCGGCGTCGCTGCGGGCGGTGCGGGCGGAGGCCGAGGCGGAGGCCGCCCGGCTGCGGGTGCTGGTCGACCGCCTCCGGCGGCGGGTGGTGCGGCTGGTGCCGGACGTGGAGGTGGTCGGCGACGCGGACCGCCGGCTCCCCCACCTGGTCACGTTCTCCTGCCTGTACGTCGACGGCGAGAGCCTGCTGCACGAGCTGGACCGGGCCGGCTACTCGGTCTCCTCGGGCTCCTCGTGCACCAGCTCCACGCTGACCCCCAGTCACGTGCTGCGGGCGATGGGGGTGCTGTCGGAGGGCAACGTACGGGTGTCCCTGCCCCGGGGGACCACGGCCGAGGAGGTCAACGGCTTCCTGGAGGTGCTGCCGGGCGCGGTGGCGGGCGTACGGGAGAAGCTGGGCGTGCGCGAGACCCCGGCGGCGGCTCCGGTGGCGGACTCCGTGGAGCTCGACGCGCTCGGGCTGCGGTGCCCCCAGCCGGTGATCGAGCTGGCGCGGGCCATCGGCACGGTTCCGGTGGGCGGGACCGTGACGGTGCTGTCGGACGACGAGGTGGCCCGGCTGGACATCCCGGCGTGGTGCGGGATGCGGGGGCACGCCTACCTGGGCGAGGCGGAGCGCCCCGCGGGCGTGGCGTACACGGTCCGGCGCCTGGTCTGATCCCGGCACCGGACGCGGCCGGACCCCGCCGCGCTCCCGCGGCGGGGTCCGGTCGGGTACGCCGGTGGTGCCGACGGCCTAGGCCAGGTGCGCCCGGACCTCGGCGGCGGCCTCGTCGCCGTAGGCCTTGGTGAAGCGCTCCATGAAGTGCGCCCGGGCCAGGGTGTACTCCTGGGTGCCGAGGGTCTCGATGACCAGCGTCGCCAGCATGCAGCCGACCTGGGCGGCCCGCTCCAGGCCGACGCCCCAGCCGAGCCCGGTCAGGAAGCCGGCGCGGAACGCGTCGCCGACGCCCGTCGGGTCGACCTTGGCGTTCTCCTCCGGGCAGCCGACCACGATCGGGTCCTCGCCGGCGCGCTCGATGCGCACGCCGTTGGAGCCGAGGGTGGTGACGCGGGTGCCGACCTTGGCGAGGATCTCGTCGGCGGTCCAGCCCGACTTCGACTCGATGAGGCCCTTCTCGTACTCGTTGGAGAAGAGGAAGGTCGCGCCCTCCATGAGGGTGCGGATGTTGTCGCCGTCCATGCGGGCGATCTGCTGCGAGAAGTCGGCGGCGAACGGGATCCCACGCGTCCGGCACTCCTCGGTGTGGCGCAGCATCGCCTCGGGGTCGTCCGCGCCGATCAGGACGAGGTCGAGGCCGCCCACGCGGTCGGCGACGGCCTTCAGCTCGATCAGGCGGGCCTCGCTCATCGCGCCCGTGTAGAAGGAGCCGATCTGGTTGTGGTCGGCGTCCGTGGTGCACACGAAGCGCGCGGTGTGCAGCACCTCGGAGATGCGGACGGACTCGGTGTCGACGCCGTGCCGGTCCAGCCAGGCCCGGTACTCGTCGAAGTCGTAGCCGGCGGCGCCGACCAGGACCGGGCGGCTGCCGAGCTGTCCCATGCCGAAGCAGATGTTCGGGCCGACACCGCCCCGCCGGACGTCGAGGTTGTCGACGAGGAAGGAGAGGGAGACCGTGTGCAGCTGGTCCGCGACCAGCTGGTCGGCGAAACGGCCGGGGAAGGTCATGAGGTGGTCAGTGGCGATGGAGCCGGTGACTGCGATGCGCACGGCGTGGACGCTCCTGCGGAGGACGGCAAGGGACAGCCAAAACTACCCGGTCGGGGGCGCTGGGCCGACCAGTCGAAACTACCCCGTAGTAGCTCTTTCTTCACGAGAGGCGTGGTGCCTACGGTGCCCTCATGACCTACACCGACGGTTTCGCCTCCCCCGAGTACACCGCCGACGCGCGCGGCGCGGAAGGTTCGCGGCAGCCCGGTTTCGCCGGACTGCTGGGCGACTGCGCCCGGATGGCGCCGCACTGGGCGGTTCCGGCGGGCCCTCGGCCGGTCCGGGTGGAGCCCTCGGAGCTGCACGGGATCAGCGTCCCGACGTCCTCGGCCCGCCTGATCGCCTCCACGGCGGCGTACGGGGACCAGTAGGCACCCGGAGGCGGGGGAACCGCTTCCGCGTCTGTTCCGTCACACCCGTATCAGTACGACGGACAGGTGAAGGAGCGATGCGGTGACCAGCGAAGAACCCGACACATCACGCGGCACACGACGGCGGCCGGCCTGGGCCATCGGCTCGATCGCGGCCGCCGTCCTGCTCGCGGGCGGCGGTACGGCGTACTGGGCGTCCACCGCCCACGGCGACGGCACCGCGGGCGGCCGTACGGGCGACGCGGCGGCCTCCGCGCCCCGCGAGGCCGGGGCCCCCTCGGGTCCGGGCATCGCGCCCGGTGAGCCCGACCCGTCCGGCGGCGGGGTGGTCTACCGGGCGGACGTGAAGCTCCCGGAGGCCCCGGCGACGGCGCCGGCGTTCGCCGCGTCCGGCGAGGTGACGGCCGAGGAGGTGTCCCGCCTCGCGGTGGCCCTCGGCATCACCGGCGCCCCGCGGCTGACGGGTGACTCCTGGCTGGCCGGGGAGGCCGCGGACGGCTCCGGGCCCCGGCTCACGGTGACCCGTACGGCTCCGGGTACGTGGAACTTCTCCCGCTTCCAGGGCCGGGACCCGGGCTCCGGCAGCGGCGTCGGGGACGACTGCGTGCGCGGCAGGGACACGTGCGGCCCCGCCACCCTCCCCGGGGCCGGCGGGAGCGGCGCCGAGGCCGGCGCCGGGGCTTCCGGGCAGCCCGTCCCGGAGGAGGCGGCCAAGGCCGCCGCGGCTCCGGTGCTGGCCGCCGCGGGTCAGGCGGGGGCGAAGCCGGACGCGCGCCTGACGCAGGGTTCGGTGCGGGTGGTCGCCGCGGACCCGGTGGTCGGCGGCCTGCCGACGCAGGGCTGGTCCACGCGGGTGGGCGTGGGCGGCGACGGCACGGTGGTGTCGGGCAGCGGTGAGCTGAAGGCTCCCGTACGGGCGTCCGAGCAGCCGGTGACGGGCGCCGTGGAGGCGCTGGCCCGGCTGAACGCGCGGTCGGGCGGTTCGGACGGCTTCGGCCCGGCGCCGAGCGCCTGTGCGACCGCCGTACCGCTCCGGCCGGACAGCGCGGCGGGGGCCACGGACACGCTGCCGTGCAAGCCGGAGCCGCGGCCCGCGAAGCCGCCGCGCACGGAGACGGTCAAGGGTGCGGTGCTCGGGCTGGCCCCCGGGACCGTGGACGGCGTGCGGGGCCTGGTCCCGGCCTGGCACTTCGAGGTGGCGGGCAAGGACGGCGGCCCCGGCCGCACGGTGACGGAGCCGGCGGCCGCCGCGGAGAGCGCGCCGGGCCCGAAGGACGGGCGGACGGTGCCCGGGTTCTCGTACGCGGAGGCGGACCGGAAGCTGACCGTGAACTTCTGGGGCAGCCCGTGCAGCACGTACGCCGTGGAAGCGCGGGAGCAGGCCGGTTCGGTCCTGGTGAAGATCACGGACACGCCGACCAAGCCGGGCCAGGCCTGCATCATGGTCGCGCAGGAGATGGCACTGACGGCCGCGCTCCAGCAGCCGCTGGGTGACCGGAAGGTGCTCGACGCGACGACGGGCAAGCCGCTGCCCCGCCAGTAGGGCCGCCGCGGTACGCGACGAGGGCCCGCCACCGGTCGGTGTGACCGGTGGCGGGCCCTCGTCGTATGCGGGGGCGTCCAGGCCTAGCTGAACGAGTCGCCGCAGGCGCAGGAGCCGGTGGCGTTCGGGTTGTCGATCGTGAAGCCCTGCTTCTCGATCGTGTCGACGAAGTCGATGGAGGCGCCGTGCAGGTACGGGGAGCTCATCCGGTCGGTGACGACCTTCACTCCGTCGAAGTCCTTGACCACGTCGCCGTCGAGCGAGCGCTCGTCGAAGAAGAGCTGGTAGCGGAGGCCGGAGCAGCCGCCGGGCTGGACGGCGACGCGCAGCGCCAGGTCCTCGCGGCCTTCCTGGCCCAGGAGGGTCCTGACCTTTTCGGCGGCGGCGTCGGACAGGAGGATGCCGTCGCTCACGGTGGTCTTGTCGTCCTGTACGGACATCTGCATTCACTCCCGAAGTGGGCGGCTCCCCGCCTCAGGCAGGGAAACGTCGGACTCTTGCCGTCGGTGGCAACGAGCGGGGTCGCGGATTCATTCCGGACCCGACGCTTGTCTCAGACATTCATGCTCGCACACCGGGCGCGGAGGCGGGGTCCGCGGAGCCGCGGGCTAATTCGTCACATTGACACTATCGGCATCGTCAAACTGACATGAAGCGGCTATCATAGATAACGTCAAATAGACGAGAAGTCGAAGCGATGCCTCCGGAAGTCCCGCAGTCCTTCGTCGCAGAACAGAAAGGGTGCGTGTCGTGACCACCGCCCAGCCTTTGGACGTCCAGCCGACGCCGCTTGCCCTGCTGCTGCTCGGCCGCGAAGCCGACCCCAGGAGCGAGCGCGGGGTGGAATGCCCCGGTGACCTGCCCTCTCCGTCGGACCCGAACCTCGTGGCGCGCGCCCGCGCGGCCAAGGAGAAGCTCGGGGACAAGGTCTTCATCCTCGGCCACCACTACCAGCGTGACGAGGTCATCGAGTTCGCCGACGTCACCGGTGACTCCTTCAAGCTCGCCAAGGACGCGGCCGCCCGGCCCGAGGCCGAGTACATCGTCTTCTGCGGCGTCCACTTCATGGCCGAGTCGGCGGACATCCTGACCTCGGACGACCAGAAGGTGGTCCTGCCCGACCTGGCCGCCGGCTGCTCGATGGCCGACATGGCCACCGCCGAGCAGGTCGCGGAGTGCTGGGACGTGCTGACCGAGGCGGGCGTGGCCGAGCACACGGTCCCCGTCTCGTACATGAACTCCTCCGCCGACATCAAGGCCTTCACCGGCAAGCACGGCGGCACGATCTGCACCTCGTCCAACGCGAAGAAGGCCCTGGACTGGGCCTTCGAGCAGGGCGAGAAGGTCCTCTTCCTCCCGGACCAGCACCTGGGGCGCAACACGGCCGTCCGCGACATGGGCATGTCCCTGGACGACTGCGTGCTCTACAACCCGCACAAGCCGAACGGCGGCCTGACCGTCGAGCAGCTCCGCGACGCCAAGATGATCCTGTGGCGCGGGCACTGCTCGGTCCACGGCCGGTTCTCGGTCGACTCGGTCAACGACGTGCGCGCCCGCATCCCCGGCGTGAACGTCCTGGTCCACCCCGAGTGCAAGCACGAGGTCGTGGCGGCCGCGGACCAGGTCGGCTCGACGGAGTACATCATCAAGGCGCTGGAGGCGGCCCCGGCCGGCTCCAAGTGGGCCATCGGCACCGAGCTGAACCTGGTCCGGCGCCTGGCGAACCGTTTCGCCGCCGAGGACAAGGAAGTCGTCTTCCTCGACAAGACGGTCTGCTTCTGCTCGACGATGAACCGCATCGACCTCCCCCACCTCGTGTGGACCCTGGAGTCCCTGGCCGAGGGCAACCTCGTGAACCGGATCCAGGTCGACAAGGAGACGGAGAGCTTCGCGAAGCTCGCCCTGGAGCGGATGCTCGCGCTCGCGTAGGACGGAGCGGTACGGAGTCCGGCCCGCGGGCCGGACCGCGCACGACGAAGGGGCGGCCCCGCAGCGATGCTGCGGGGCCGCCCCTTCCGCCGGTCAGGCGTCGGCCGGAGACTCCTCCCGGGCCGGGGGGACCACCGTCGGCCTGGCCGCGCGGCGCTCGGCGCGCCTGGCGGCACGGCGCTCCTTGCGGAGCTCGACCATCGTGTAGAGCGTCGGCACCAGGAGCAGCGTCAGCAGGGTCGAGCTGACCAGGCCGCCGATCACCACGACCGCGAGCGGCTGCGAGATGAAGCCGCCCTCGCCGGTGACGCCGAGCGCCATCGGGAGCAGGGCGAAGATCGTCGCGAGGGCCGTCATCAGGATCGGGCGCAGGCGGTGACGCCCTCCCTCGACGACCGCCTCGACGACGCCCAGCCCCTGGGCGCGGTACTGGTTGACCAGGTCGATCAGGACGATCGCGTTCGTCACCACGATGCCGATGAGCATCAGCATGCCGATCATCGCCGGGACGCCCATGGGGGTGCCGGTGACGATCAGCAGGCCCAGCGCCCCGGTGGCCGCGAACGGGATGGAGACCAGCAGGATCAGCGGCTGGATCAGCGACCGGAAGGTCGCGACCAGCAGCATGAACACGATCGCGATGGCCGCGAACATGGCCAGGCCGAGCGAGGCGAACGCGTCGTCCTGGTCCTCGGAGACGCCGCCGATGGACGCCGTGGCGCCGTCGGGCAGGTCCAGGGCCTTGAGCTTGGCCTGGAGCTCGGTGCTGACCGCGCCCGTGTTGTCGCCGGTCGGCTTGGCGGTGACGGTGGCGGCGCGGGCGCCGTCGATCCGGGTCATGGCGACCGGACCGGGGACCACCTTGACCTCGGCGACGTCGCCGAGCCGGACCGGTCCGACCGGGAGCGCCTGGAGTTCGGCCAGGGTGGCGGCCGGTACCGCGGACTTGATGACGATGTCCCGCTCGGTGTCGTCCAGTACGGCCTTGCCCGCGGGGTTGCCCCGGACGGCCTGCGCGACGATCGCGCCCAGCGCGGCCTGGTTCAGGCCCGCGTCGGCGGCCTTCGCGGTGGCCGTCACCGAGATCCGGGGGACGGACTGGGACAGGTCGCTCTGCACGTCGGTGACGTCCTTGAGGGTGGCCACCTCCGCGCGGACCTGCTCGGCGGCCTTGGCGAGGACCTCGCCGTCGCCCGCCTTGACGACCACGCTGAGGTTCTGGCTGCCGAAGCCGTCGCCCGCCGTGATCCTGGTCTCGCCGATGCCGTCGAGCGCGGCGAGCGCGCCCTCGATGTCCTTCTTCACGGCGTCCGCGTCGCCGGCGTCCTTCAGGGAGACTTGGAAGGACGCCTGGTTGGAGCCGGTGCCGCCGCCGAAGGCGGCGAGGAAGCCGGAGGAGCCGACGGTGACCTGGTGGCTCTTGACGCCCTTGACCGAGGCCAGGGCCCTCTCCACCGTGCGGCTCGCCTCGTCGGAGGCGGCCAGCGAGGTGCCCGGGGGCAGCTCCTGCTTGATCGTCAGGACGTCCTGCTCGCCCTGGTCGAAGAAGTTGGTCTTCAGCAGGGGGGTCATCCCGAAGGTGGCGACGAGCACGACCACCGCGATGGCCACGCTGGTGAGCCGCCGCCGGGTGGCGAAGCCCAGGACGCGTACGTAGAACCGCTGGAGGCGGCTGCGCGCCTCCTTCTCCTCCGCCTCGCGGCGGGCCTTGGCGGCGCTCTCCGCGTCCCCGGCCGTCACGCCCTTCGGCGCGCTGAGGAACCAGTACGAGAGCACCGGCACGACGGTGAGGGAGACGACCAGCGAGGCCAGCAGGGCCGCGGTCACGGTGAGCGAGAAGGAGCCGAACAGCTCGCCGATCATGCCGCCGACCAGGCCGATCGGCAGGAAGACGGCGACGGTGGTGAGCGTGGAGGAGGTGACCGCGCCGGCCACCTCCTTCACCGCGGTGAGGATGGCGGCCTCGCGCTCCTCGCCGTAGCCGAGGTGGCGCTTGATGTTCTCCAGGACCACGATCGAGTCGTCGACGACCCGGCCGATGGCGATGGTGAGGGCGCCCAGGGTGAGCATGTTGAGCGACAGGTCGCGGGTCCACAGCACGATGAGCGCGAGGACGACGGAGAGCGGGATGGAGACCGCGGTGACCAGCGTCGAGCGCACGGAGGCCAGGAAGACCAGGATCACGATCACCGCGAAGAGCAGGCCGAGCAGGCCCTCGGTGGTGAGACTGGAGATCGACTTGGCGACGGCCGGGCCCTGGTCGCTGACGACGGTCAGCTCGGCTCCGGCCCCGAGGGTGGAGCGCAGCTCGGGCAGCTTGTCCTTGACGGCGTCCGAGATGGCGACGGCGCTGCCGTCCTTGTCCATGGTGAGGACGAGGGCGAGGCTGGGCTTGCCGTTGGTACGGGTGATCGAGACGGCCTTGGCGGGCTCCTGTCTCACCGTGGCCACGTCGGCGAGGCGGACGGCGGGCCTGCCCGGGCCGGGGCTGAGGCGCAGGTCCTCCAGCTGGGCGAGGGAGGTGTAGCCGGAGCCGACGCGCACGGTGCGGTTCTTGCCCTGCTCGTCGAAGGAGCCGGCGGGGACGGCCGCGCCGCCCGCCTGGAGGCCCTGGGCGAGGGCGGCGCCGTCGAGGCCCGCGGCGGCGAGCCTGGCGTCGTCGGGGGTGACGGTGACCTGGAGGTCCTGGACCCCGTCCACGGTGACCTGGCCGACGCCCTCGATGTCCGACAGGACGGGGACGACGGAGCCCTCCAGCTGGTCGGCGAGCGCCTGCTGGTCCTTGCCGGAGGTGACGGCGAGGATGACGGTCGGGATGTCGTCGGTGGAACCGGCGACCACCTGCGGGTCCACCTCGGCGGGCAGCCGGACGCGGGCCCGGTTGACGGCCTGCTGGACGTCGGCGACCAGTTGCTTGGTGCCGCTGTCGCCGTAGTCGAAGGTGGCCATGACGAGGGCGTTGCCCTCGCTGGCGGTGGACGTGATGCCGGTGATGCCGTCGACGCCCCCCAGCATGGCCTCGATCGGTTCGACGACCTGCTTCTCCACCACGTCGGGCGAGGCGCCCTGGTACGGCGCGAGCACGGACACCATCGGCAGTTCGATGGACGGCAGCAGCTGCTGCTTGAGCTGCGGGACGGCTATGGCGCCGAAGAGGAGCGCAACGAGCGACACGAGGCCGATCAGCGGCCTTTGGGCGAGGCTGAAGCGGGACAGCCAGGACATGGATGGGATCTCTCTGCAGTGGTGGAGGCGTGGCCCCCCAGCCTTTCCCATGCCCGGAGCGGGCTGCGTCGCTCGCAGGTGCCGTCCTTATGTGCGGCATACCGCGCCCGCAGTACGCCGTACTACTGCGGTCGGCCGCGCGCTACTCGGTGCGCGGGCGGACCAGGCCCGATTCGTACGCAATGACCACCAATTGGGCTCGGTCGCGGGCGCCGAGCTTGGCCATGGCCCGGTTCACGTGGGTCTTGACGGTGAGCGGGCTGACCTCCAGCCGGCCGGCGATCCCGTCATTGGACAGCCCCGAGGCGACGAGGACGAGGACCTCGCGCTCGCGGCCCGTGAGCGCGGCGAGGCGCTCGGAGTGCGCGGAGCCGGTGGCGGGGGCGTCGGCGCCGCCGCCCTGCGCGAGGAAGGTGGCGATGAGCCCCCGGGTGGCGGCCGGCGAGAGCAGCGCGTCACCGGCGGCGGCGACGCGGATGGCGTTGAGCAGTTCGTCGGGCTCGGCGCCCTTGCCGAGGAACCCGGAGGCTCCGGCGCGCAGGGCCGCGACCACGTACTCGTCGACCTCGAAGGTCGTCAGCATGACGACGCGCACGGCGGCCAGTTCCGGATCCGCGCTGATCATGCGGGTGGCGGCGAGCCCGTCGGTGCCGGGCATCCGGATGTCCATGAGGACGACGTCGGGGCGCTCCCGCCGGGTGGTCTCGAAGGCCTCGGCGCCGTCCGCGGCCTCGCCGACGACCTCCATGTCGGACTCGGAGTCCACGAGCACCCTGAAGGCGCTGCGCAGCAGGGCCTGGTCGTCGGCGAGCAGGACGCGGATGGGCGCGTCGGCGGTCGGTTCCGTCGGAGTGTGGTCCACGGGGTGAGCGTACGTCCGGGCCGGCGGGCGCCCGCCCCGCGGGCCGGGGTCCGGCCGGTCAGCCCAGGGCGAGCACCACCAGGGCCGTGGTCGCCGCGACCTCGGCCAGGGCGCCGAAGACGTCCCCGGTGACCCCGTCGAAGCGCCGCACGCAGCGCCGCAGGAGCAGTTCCGCCGCGCCGAGGGCGGCCAGTACCGCGGCCGCGTGCGCGGCGGCGGACGGCAGCCCGAGCGGGAGGGCGCAGGCCCCGGCGAGCAGCACGGTGAGCACGGCGAGCGCGGCGGCCGCGTCGCGCGGGACCACCCCGGCGACGGCGGCGCCGAGGCCTCCGGGGCGGGCGGGCGGGACGCCGTCGCGGGCGGCCAGGGTCATGGCGAGCCGGGCGGCCACCGCGGCGGTCACGGCGGCGAGGGCGCCGCGGACCCAGCTGTCGGCGTACGCGTCGGCCAGGGCGGCGACCTGGACGAGCAGCACGAGCACCAGGGCCACGACGCCGAAGGGGCCGATGTCGGACTGCTTCATGATGCGCAGCGCGTCCTCGGCCGGTTTCGCGCTGCCCAGCCCGTCCGCGGTGTCGGCGAGCCCGTCGAGGTGGAGCCCCCGGGTGAGTGCGGCCGGCACGGCGACGGTCACGGCCGCGGCCAGCAGCGGTCCCCCGCCGGCCGCCAGCAGCAGCGCCCCGGGGACGGCGGCGAGCAGGCCGACGGCCAGTCCGGCGAGCGGTGCGCAGGCCATGCCGGTCCGGGCGGCGGGCCGGTCCCAGCGGGTGATGCGGGCGGGCAGCACGGTGAGGGTGCCGAACGCGAAGCGGACGCCGTCGCGCAGCGAGGCGCGTTCCGGCGGCGGCGCCATGGGCGGGTCATCGAACGAATCTTTCATCGTCGCGAACGCTACCGGTCGGCGCCGGGCGGTAAGTTACCCATTACGGGCAAAATCGGTATTCGGCCGCCTCGTATCCGGCCGGAGAGGGAGCGGATGCGATGGGTCAGTGGTGGTACCGCAACATCGTGGAACCGGGGAAGCTGCCGCTGTTGCTCGCGCTGCTCTCGTTCGTCATGTCGTTCCTGATCACCCGCGTGATCACCCGGCTGATCAGGGCGGGTAGAGGGCCGTTCAAGAACGTCACCCCGGGCGGCATGCACATCCACCACGTGGTGCCCGGCGTCATCCTGGTGATCATCGGCGGCTTCGGTGCGGTCGCCAGTGCCCGGCACAGCTTCGGCGCCGCCCTCTCGGCCGTCGTCTTCGGCCTGGGGGCGGGCCTGGTCCTGGACGAGTTCGCCCTGATCCTGCACCTCGACGACGTCTACTGGAGCGAACAGGGCCGCAAGAGCGTGGAGATCGTGGTGCTGACGGCCGCCCTCGTGGCGCTGGTCCTCGGCGGGTTCGTGCCGTTCGGGGTGAACGGCCTCACCCCCGAGGAGCGGCAGAGCCGCGGACTCGTGGTCATGAACACCGCCGCGAACTTCTTCCTGGCGCTGATCGCCCTGTGGAAGGGCAAGGCCCGCACCGCGTTCTTCGGCACGGTCATCCCCTTCGTCGGGCTCATCGGCGCGGTCCGCCTCGCCCGGCCGGAGTCCCCGTACGCGAAGCGGTTCTACGGGAAGCGCCCCCGCGCCCGCGCCAAGGCGGCGCTGCGCGCCTTCCACCACGACCGGCGCTGGTCCACGCCGCGCCGGAGGTTCGAGAACTTCATCGGCGGCACCCCCGACGAGGAGCGGCCCGTCGCCACGGCGCCGGAGAAGCCGCCGGGGACCTGAGCCGGCGGAACCCGGCGGAACCCGGAATGAACGGCGGCGGGCCCGCCCCCGTTGCGGGGGGCGGGCCCGTGGTGCCGGTCGGTCGCCGGGGCTCAGCCCGGGATCAGGCCGTCGTCGGCGAGCATGTCCCTGACCTCGTCCAGGCCGGCGTCCGGCCCGGGCAGGATCAGCTCGGACGGCTCCAGCGCCTCGTCCGGAAGCGGGTCGCCGAGGCGCCGTACCGCTTCGAGCAGCGCGCCCAGCGTGCGCCGGAAGCCCTCCTCGTCGCCGCCCTGCACTTCGGCGAGCAGCTCGTCGTCCAGCTTGTTGAGCTCGGTGAGGTGGCTGTCGGCCAGCTCCACCTGGCCCTCCCCCATGATGCGGACAATCATGACGGGCCCCGTCCTACTGCTTGTCGAACCGGTGCTGGGTCTGCGGCGGCTGGGCGGAGCCCGGGGCGCCACCCTCGATGGCCGACTGCTGCGCGGACGAACCGCCCGCCAGTTCGGCCTTCATCCGCTGGAGTTCGAGCTCCACGTCCGTACCGCCCGAGAGGCGGTCCAGCTCGGCCTGGATGTCGTCCTTGGAACCGAGGCCGCTGCGGTCGTCGAGCGCACCGGAGGCCAGCAGTTCGTCGATCGCTCCGGCGCGGGCCTGGAGCTGGGCGGTCTTGTCCTCGGCCCGCTGGATGGCCAGGCCGACGTCGCTCATCTCCTCGGAGATCCCGGAGAAGGACTCCGCGATCCGGGTCTGCGCCTGGGCCGCGGTGTAGGTGGCCTTGATGGTCTCCTTCTTCGTCCGGAAAGCGTCCACCTTGGCCTGAAGGCGCTGCGCGGCGAGGGTCAGCTTCTCCTCCTCGCCCTGGAGGGTCTGGTGCTGCACCTCCAGGTCACTGACCTGCTGCTGCAGGGAGGAGCGGCGGGCCAGGGCCTCGCGGGCCAGGTCCTCGCGGCCCAGGGCGAGGGCTTTGCGGCCCTGGTCCTCCAGCTTGGCCGACTGGCCCTGCAGCTGGTTCAGCTGCAGCTCCAGGCGCTTGCGGGAGGTCGCCACGTCGGCGACTCCGCGGCGCACCTTCTGAAGCAGCTCCAGCTGCTTCTGGTACGAGTAGTCGAGGGTTTCGCGCGGGTCCTCGGCCCGGTCAAGGGCCTTGTTCGCCTTCGCGCGGAAGATCATCCCCATACGCTTCATGACACCGCTCATGGGCTTCGCGCGCCCCCTTCTGACGGACTTCGCTCCAGGTCACCAACAAGACCCACAGTACGGGCCCTGTCTCCATTACCGCACTGTTCGAGCACGGATGCGCTCCTCCTCCAGGACGACTACGCCCGCGCCCTGTCAGGCGTGAGGAGTAGGTGATCCCAGGAGAGGGGCCCTCCGGACGGACCGTGCACCTGGAAGACGCCCGCCGTTGCCGGATCGTTCCCCACCGGGGTGGGGCACGTGCCCGCAACCACGTAGGCTTGGGTTTTGTGTTTGGTAGCCGCTCCTCCAAGGAAGAGAAGGCCGCCGCCACCGACAAGGTGAGCGCCGACCTCTCGCAGCCCCGTCATCCGCAGGCCCCGAAGGGCCGCCCTACGCCGAAGCGCGCTGTGGCCCAGTCGCAGCGCAAGACCGTGGTGGCCTCGACCGGCAACCGCAAGGAGGATGCCAAGCGGGCCCGTGAGCGCCGCCGTGTAGAGATGGCGAAGCAGCGCGAGGCTCTGGCCAACGGCGACGAGCGTTACCTGCCCGTCCGTGACAAGGGCCCGGTGCGCCGGTTCGTACGCGACTACGTGGACTCCCGCTTCTCGGTCGCCGAGATGTTCCTGCCGCTGGCAGTGATCATCCTGGTGCTGAGCATGGTGCGGGTCCCCTCGATCCAGAACATCGCGCTGATGCTGTGGCTCGGCGTGATCGCGCTGATCATCGTCGACTCCGTCGGCCTCGTCCTGCGCCTCCGCAAGGCGCTGAACCAGCGCTTCCCGGACGAGCCCCGCCGCGGCGCCGTCGCGTACGGCCTCATGCGCACCCTCCAGATGCGCCGGCTCCGCCTGCCCAAGCCGCAGGTCAAGCGCGGGGAACGGCCCTGAGTTCAGTGGCGCCCGGAGCCACGGCTCCGGGCGAGGACTTCTCGGGCGGTGCCCGGATCTGGCTCGAAGGCCTCGGCGGGCTGCGCAACGCGGTCCGCCAGGAACTCGTGGGCCGCCAGGTGGACGAGCAGATCGCGCACCGCTTCCCGGTCGGGCAGCGGCTGCGCGTGCTCGACGTCGGCATGGGCCAGGGCACGCAGGCCCTGCGGCTGGCCCGCGCCGGGCACAAGGTGACCGGCCTGGAACAGGACCCCGGCATGCTGGCCGTGGCCCGCGAGGCGCTGGCCCGGGAACCCGCCGGGATCCGCGACCGGGTCCGCCTCATGGAGGGCGACGGCCGCGAGACCGGCGCCCACTTCCTGCCCGGCAGCTTCGACGTGGTGCTGTGCCACGGGGTGCTGATGTACCTGCCCGAGGCGGACGCCATGCTCGCCGGACTGGCCCGGATGCTGGCCTCCGGCGGGCTGCTGTCCCTGCTGGTGCGCAACGGCGACGCGCTCGCCATGCGGCCCGGGCTGGGCGGCGACTGGGCGGGGGCGCTGGCCGCCTTCGAAAGCCTGGACTACACGAACCGCCTCGGCCTCGACGTGCGCGCCGACCGGCTGGCGGGGCTGACGGCCACGCTGTCGGGCATCGGGGCACCCCTCCAGGCCTGGTACGGGGTGCGTGTCTTCACCGACGGGACCGAGGCCGGCGAGACCCTCCCGCCCGACGAGGAACTGGAGCGGCTGCTCGCCGCCGAGGACCGTGCCGGGCGCACCGATCCGTACCGCGCGGTCGCGGCGCTGCTGCACCTGTGCGGCGTACGGGGCTGACCCGCCGGGCTCCGGCACGACGGACCCGGGCCGACGGACTTCAGGGCCCTCCGGGAGCGGGCGACCGCTCCCGGAGGCGAACCGCTCAGGCGTCGAGCGCCGCGCGCAGGCTCATCGTGTAGAGCTCGGTCCCGCTGTCGTCGGACAGCTTCACCTGCTCGGTGCCGCCCTCCAGCAGGTCCTTCCAGTACTCCCCGATCCAGGACTCCGCGTCGCCCTGCGTGGTGAACTCCTCCGGCACCACCGACGGGCTCGCCTCGCTGCCGTCGGCCGTCTCGAACCGCCACGTCCACGCCATGTCCGCCTCCGTTGCTCGTCCGCTGTCCGCTGTTCGCGCTTCTCGCCTTGAGTGTGCCCGCAGAGTAACCGGGCGCGCAGCTCTCCCGGCGACGCGGGAGGATCATCCTGTGGAACTCACTCTGCTCGGCACCGGCACACCCGAGGGGCTGCCCCGCCCCGGCTGTCCCTGCGCGGCCTGCGCGCTCTCCTTCGGCACCCGGTCCCGCGCGGCCACCGCCGTCCTCGTGGACGGCGCCCTGCTGCTGGACCTGACGCCCGGGGCGGTCCTGGCGGGCGCCCGGGCCGGGCATTCCCTGGCCGGCGTACGGCAGGTCCTGCTGACCCACCCGCACGACGGCCCCCCGGTGGAGCTGCCGCCCGGGCTGCCGGCCGCCGGGCGGGTACCGGACGGCCGGGAGCTGGCGGTGATCTCGGGGCACCGGGTACGGGCGGTGCCGATGGACGCGCCGGGCACCGGGTACGAGGTGACGGGCCCGGACGGCAGCCGGCTGCTGTACCTGCCGCCCGGCGGGGCCCCGGCCGGTACCAACGGGACGACCGGGCAGCGCCCGTACGACATGGTCCTCGCGGACGTGCTCGGCCGGCCCGAGGCGCTGGCGAGGCTGCGGGCGAGCGACGCGATCGGCCCGGCCACGGACGTGATCGCCGTGCACCTGGACCACGACACCCCGCCGGGCCGGGAACTGGAGCGGCGCTGCGCGGCCGCCGGGGCGAGGGCGGTGCCGGACGGCACCACGGTGATCGCCGGGGAGTACCACGCGGTACCGGACCTGCCGCGGCGGACGCTGGTGCTGGGCGGGGCCCGCTCGGGCAAGTCCTTCGAGGCGGAGCGGCGCCTCGCGGCGTTCCCCGAGGTGCTCTACGCGGCCACCGGCGGCACCCGGGACGGGGACACGGAGTGGGCCCGGCGCGTCGGCCTGCACCGGGAGCGCCGCCCGGCGACCTGGCGGACGGTGGAGACCTGCGACCTGGTCCCGCTGCTGGCCGAGACCGGGCCGCCGTTGCTCGTGGACTGCCTGGCGCTGTGGCTCACCGACGCCATGGACCGGGTCGGGGCCTGGGACGACGAGGTGTGGGCCAAGGGCGGCCACCAGCAACTGGAGGAACGCTCGGCCGAGTTGGCGCGGGCGGTCCGCACCGCCCGGCGGCCGGTGGTGCTGGTCAGCAACGAGGTGGGCTCCGGGGTCGTCCCGGCGACGGCCTCGGGGCGGCGCTTCCGCGACGAGCTGGGCCGCCTCAACACCGCGGTCGCCGCCGAGTGCGAGCACGTCCTGCTGGTGGTCGCCGGACAGGCGCTGGTCCTCAAGGACTGAGCCGGCCGGCGGCACCTGATTGATCCTCACCGCGCCCCCAGGGGAGGGCCTCACCGGCTGTACGCTCTGCCAGATGAGCACGCTGAATCTCGACGACTTCTCCGATCTGATCGAGCGCCCCGACGGGGGCGTCCGGCGTGATGCCGAGGAACGCCGTGAACGGCTGGCCGTGCCGCCCGGCGCGCTGGGCCGGCTCGACGAGCTCGCCGAGTGGCTCGCCGCCGCGCAGGGGCAGGTGCCGGTCAAGCCGATCGAGCACCCCCGCGTCGTGCTGTTCGCCGCCGACCACGGGATCGCCGCCGAGGGCGTCTCCGCCCGGCCCGCCGGGAGCGCCCACGCGCTGGTGCGGGCCGTGCTCGACGGGGCGAGCCCCGTCGCCGTCCTGGCCCGCCGGTCCGGGGCGACCGTACGGATCGTCGACGCCGGGCTCGACTGCGACCCGGGCCTGCTCCCCGACGAGGTGGTCAAGCACCGCGTACGGCGCGGCAGCGGCCGGATCGACGTGGAGGACGCCCTCACCGTCGAGGAGGCGCGCGACGCGCTGCGCCTCGGGATGCGCATCGCCGACGAGGAGGCGGACTCGGGAACGGACCTGGTGGTCCTCGGGGACCTCAGCGTCGGCGGCACCACGGTGGCCGCCACCCTCGTCGCCGCCCTGTGCGGGACGGACGCCTCGGTGGTCACCGGACGCGGCGGCGCGCCGATCGACGACCTCGCCTGGATGCGCAAGTGCGCGGCGATCCGCGACGCGCTGCGCCGGGCCCGCCCGGTCCTCGGCGACCAGGTCGCGCTGCTGGCGGCCGTCGGCGGCGCCGACGTGGCAGCGATCACCGGCTTCCTGCTCCAGTGCGCGGTGCGCCGCACCCCCGTGATCCTCGACGGCGTCGTCTCGGCGGCCTGCGGACTGGTGGCCCAGCGGGCCGCGTTCCGGGCTCCGGACTGGTGGCTGGCCGGTCAGGCGAGCGGCGAGCCGGGCCAGGCGAAGGCACTGGACCGCATGGCACTCAACCCTGTACTCGACCACGGCGTCACAGTGGGCGAGGGAACCGGGGCGCTGCTGGCCCTCCCCCTGGTCCAGGCGGCCGCCGCGCTCGCGGCGGAACTCCCGGAACGGGCGGCGCAGGAACCGACGGAATGAGCCGCCGGGGCCCGCGGCCCTGACCAGGCCGTGGCTCCGGAACGGCCCACCCCTGGCCAGTGGCGCCCCATATGATCGCTTTTTATGGGAGAGGTCCGTTTGACCAGCGTAGAGACCGACCGCGGTGCGGCACAGGCACCGGGCTCGGCATCCGGAAGGAAAGAAGCCGGCGGCGATCCCGCCGGCAAGGGGGCGGGCGGCGGCCGGGAGACCGGCCGGGGGACCGCGCGCTCACGACGGGGCGCGGCGTTCGCCGTCTGGTACCTGCGCGTCGTCACCTTCGTCAACTTCCTCAGCGCGGTGTGGCTTTCCCTCGGGCAGGACCTGCGCCGGCACAACACCGAGGACTTCTACACCCCGTACCTCCTCACGGCGGGCTTCGCCTCCGGGCTGTTCTCGCTGCTGCTGGCGGTCACGATGGGCCGCCGCAAACGGGCGGCCTGGATCCTGAACCTGGTGCTGGGCGGAGCGCTGCTGCTGGCCTTCGCCACCGCGGCCTTCGCGCCCTGCACCGGCGGAGACCTCAGCCTCTGCTACCCGGAGTTCCGGGGCCACGCGCAGAACTGGGTGTCCCTCGGCCTGACCGCCGCCTTCGTCGGCTCCCTGCTGCTGGGACGCCGGGAGTTCTACGCGCGCGGCGACCGCTCCAACCCGGCGCTGGCCACCGTCGTCGCCGCCCTCGGACTGCTGGTGACCTCGCTGGTCGCGGCGCTGCTCGTCGGCGCCACGAACACCGACCCGGACAGCTCCGAGGCCACTTTCCTGGCCCGCTGGCGGTACGGGGTGATGCGGCTGATCACCCTGGCGCCCGACGCCCAGGCCTCGCGCGCGATCACCACGCCCGGCTGGGTGGACGTCGTCGTCAACGTGATGTCGATGCTGCTGCTTCTCGCCGTGCTGTTCGCGGCGTTCCGCTCGTGCCGCGTCGTCGACCCCCTCTCCGAGGAGGACGAGGAGCGGCTGCGGGCGCTGCTCGCCCGGCAGGGCGACCGCGACTCGCTCGGCTACTTCGCACTGCGCCGCGAGAAGTCCGTCATCTGGTCCCCGACGGGCAAGGCCGCCGTCACCTACCGCGTCGTCGGCGGCGTCTCGCTGGCCTCGGGCGACCCGATCGGCGACCCGGAGGCGTGGCCCGGGGCGATCGACCCGTGGCTGGCCGAGGCCCGTGAGCACGGCTGGGTCCCGGCCGTGATGGGCGCCAGCGAGGAGGCGGGCCAGATCTACGCCCGGCACGGCCTCGACGCGCTGGAGCTGGGCGACGAGGCGATCGTCGAGACCGCCGAGTTCACCCTGGACGGCCGCGCCATGCGGACCGTCCGGCAGGCGTACAACCGCGTGAAGCGGGCCGGGTACACGGTCCGCATCCGCCGCCACGCCGACATCCCGGCGGACGAGATGGACGTCCTGCTGCTGCGCGCCGACGACTGGCGCGACGGCGCGACCGAGCGCGGCTTCTCGATGGCGCTGGGCCGGCTGGGTGATCCCGGCGACGGGCAGTGCGTGATGCTGGAGTGCACCGACGGCAACGGCGACCTGCGGGCGGTGCTGTCCTTCGTACCGTGGGGGCCGAAGGGTCTGTCGCTGGACCTGATGCGCCGCGACCGGGACTCCGAGAACGGCCTGATGGAGTTCATGGTGATCGAACTCCTGGAGCGCTCCAAGGAGATCGGGGTCACCCAGGTCTCGCTGAACTTCGCGATGTTCCGGTCCGTCTTCGAGCGCGGGTCCCGCCTCGGCGCCGGTCCGGTGCTGCGGATGTGGCGCTCGCTGCTGAGCTTCTTCTCCCGCTGGTGGCAGATCGAGTCCCTCTACCGGGCCAACGCCAAATACCGGCCGATCTGGGAACCGCGGTTCATGCTCTTCGAGAAGAGTTCGGACCTGTTGCGGATCGGTATCGCGGCGGGCCGGGCCGAGGGCTTCCTGGAGGCTCCCGGCCTGCCGAAGTGGCTGCACCGCAGACACCTGGAGACCCGCCGTTGACAGCGCGGACCCCGTCCCCCTCGCGCCGGTTCGCCCGGCGCGAGTGGGGGCCCATGTTCTGGACCGTCCGGGACGCCCTCGTCCACGAGAAGTGGCGCGCGGTCCCGATGACGCTCGGCGCGGTCTGCCTGACCTCGGTCTTCCAGATCGTGCAGAACACCTCCTGGGGCTTCCAGGCCGTCCAGAACCTCGGGTCCGTCAAGGCCGTCGACCCGCTGGGGCTCGCCCTGCTGCGCACTCCCCTGTCGCTGTTCGTCCCCGCCCTCGACCTGCCGGTGTGGGGCGCGCTCGCGCAGGTCCTGCTCGTCTTCGGGATCTCGGAGATCTGCATCGGCTGGTGGCGCACCCTGCTGATCGGCTACGTGGCCACCCTCGCCGGCACCACGTACGCCCGGATCGGGCTCTCCCTGAGCCCGGACCACCCCTTCGGCCTGCCGGCCTCCGACCGCGTCGTCAACGACACCGGGCCCTCGGCGGCGGTGGTCGGGCTGGCCCTCTACGTGTGCTGGCGCTACCGGGCCTACCTGACCGGGGCCCTGGTGGTCCTGGTGATGATCGGCGAAGTCCTGGTCAAGGACAACCTGGCGGGCAAGGAGCACCTCGCGGCCATCGCGGCCGTCATGGCGGTGTGCGTCCTGCGGGCCGCCTGGAGCGCGGAGCGCTCCGGGTCGCCCCTCGGCCGGCGCCCGCCGCCCGTGGACACCCGCTAGTCCGGGAGCCGGGAGCCGGGTCCGGTCCGGTCCGGTCCGGGAAGCCGTACCGTATCGGGGTGACGACACCCCCCGGGCCGTTCGGGTCCACCCGGCTGTGGATGCGGGACCATCCGCTCGCCACGGACGCCGTGCTGGCGTTCGGGGCGTTCGTCGCCATGGTCGTCGGCTCCTACGCCGATCCGCACGGCCCCCACGGACCCACCTTCGGGACCCGCGATCCCGAGCCGATGTCCCTGCTCCTGATGCTGCTCGGCGCGGCCGCCCTGGTGCTGCGGCGCGGGCGGCCGCGCACCGTGCTCGCCGTGACCTGCGCGCTGTCGCTGCTGGAGCTGACCACCGGGGATCCGCGGGCCCCCGTCGTCATGTGCACGGTGATCGCGCTGTTCACGGTGGCCGCCCGCACCGACCGGCCCACGACCTGGCGGGTCGGCCTGCTCACCATGGCGGGCCTGACGGGCGTGGCCATGCTGGCCGGGCCGCTGCCCTGGTACGCGCAGGAGAACCTCGGCATCTTCGCCTGGACCGGCATGGCCGCCGCCGCCGGGGACGCCGTCCGCAGCCGGCGGGCCTTCGTCGACGCCATACGGGAACGGGCGGAACGGGCCGAACGCACCCGCGAGGAGGAGGCCCGGCGCCGGGTCGCCGAGGAGCGGCTGCGGATCGCCCGGGACCTGCACGACGTCGTGGCCCACCACATCGCCCTGGTCAACGTGCAGGCGGGGGTGGCCGCCCACGTCATGGACAAGCGTCCCGACCAGGCCAAGGAGGCCCTGGCCCACGTACGGGACGCCAGCCGCTCGGCGCTGAACGAGCTGCGGGCGACGGTCGGGCTGCTGCGCCAGTCCGGCGACCCGGAGGCGCCCACCGAGCCGGCGCCCGGACTCGCCGTCCTGGACGCGCTGGTGGACACCTTCCGCAACGCCGGCCTGCCGGTCGAGGTGTTCGTCCAGCTCGGGCCGGAGGCCGTCGGCCCGGCCCCGGGTGCCCTGCCGGCCGCGGTGGACCTGGCGGCGTACCGGGTCATCCAGGAGGCGCTGACCAACGTCCGCAAGCACGCCGGCCCGGAGGCCCGCGCCGAGGTGAGCGTGGTGCGGATCGGCCCCTCGGTGGAGGTGACCGTGCTGGACGACGGCGGCTCCCCGGACGCCTCCGCCCCGGAGCCGTCCGACCCCGGCGGCGGCCACGGGCTGCTCGGCATGCGCGAGCGGACGGGCGCCCTGGGCGGCTCCTGCTTCGCCGGCCCCCGCTTCGGCGGCGGCTACCGGGTGCACGCCGTCCTCCCCCTCTGACCGGCGAGTGAGCCGAAGGGGCGCGCCCGGGGAACGGGGCCGAGCGCGCGGAGGAAACCCGAGGGACGAGGGTTTTCGAGCACGCACGGCCCCGTGAGCCGGGCTTCGGCGCCCCGGAGGCGAACCGAGCCGCCAACAAGAGGGCCGCGCGCGGAGGAAACCCGAGGGACGAGGGTTTTCGAGCACGCACGGCCCCGTGAG